>NZ_VKLR01000030.1:0-26697 GCF_007280595.1 Psychrobacter sp. YGAH215
AGCAGAGTTATGAAAATACAGTCGCTCTTGCTTGTGCTTATATCTGGCTCAAATTATGAATGTTCAACACGCCCTAAATTTCTTATCATTTAACGACTAAAATAGTGGCGACGAATGAATTATGAAGGTATCCGCTATTAACGTTAACGATTGATAAGAGATAATTAAAAACACTTAGATATGAGAAAATTATGACGGATTTAACAAATTTAGATGCTAATAAAGACAGTATGGCTCAGCCTGAAAGCAGCGTAAAAGCAGAAGGCGTGCAGCCAATTTCAGCGCAGACCGCAGGTTATACCTTTAACCACACCATGTTACGTGTCAAAGACCCTGCTAAATCATTGGCTTTTTATACGGGTATTTTAGGCATGACGTTACTGGCGGTAAAAAAATTCCCTGCGATGGGTTTTGATTTATATTTTTTAGCCAAGCTCACTGAGAGCGAGCGGGAAAAATTGCCAGCGGGCGACGATTTAGAGATTTTCGCCTTCCGTCAGCGCGGTATTTTAGAGCTGACTCATAACTACGGTACCGAAACCCAAGCGGACTTTAGTTACCATGATGGCAATGGTGAACCACAAGGCTTTGGTCATATCTGCTTTAGTGTGCCAAGTCTTGACGAAGCGGTTGCTTGGTTTGATCAAAACAACGTCGAGTTTAAAAAACGTCCAGAAGACGGTAGCATGAAAAATATCGCCTTTATCAAAGATGTTGACGGCTACTGGATTGAAATCGTCCAAGCTGATTTGATATCATAACTGGCAAAACAGCAGTGAGATGTTCATTTATCTATCCCCTTAAACACGCGCTAAAACAGCAATAGGAGCCACCCTTTATGCCCACCCCCGACGTGAGTCGCCTATCGAACACGCTAACCGATGGTGTGACCGTCTATCAACAAGTGGTCTATACCACGCAAGACTTGGCAAGTGGCTTTATTGAGCGCATTCCATATTTTGTAGCGGCGCTCATTGTGTTGGGGATTTTTTGGCTGTTGTCGATTATTTTCAAAAAAGCCGTGCATAAAACCTTAGGCGCGCGCGTGCGTCATCAAAACTTGGTGAAGGTGTTTCAGCGCATAGGTGGGGCGCTTATTCTGTTTATTGGCTTTATGATCGCCATGGTTGTCGCTATTCCAGGATTTACACCAGCCAAATTAATCGGCGCGCTCGGTATTGGTTCGGTGGCGATTGGCTTTGCTTTTAAAGATATCTTTCAAAACCTGCTCTCCGGTATTTTGCTACTGATTTCAGAGCCGTTTCGTATCGGCGATCAAATCGTCTCAGGGGACTACGAAGGAACGGTAGAAGATATCAAAATCCGTGCAACGACCATCAAGACTTATGATGGTAGGCAAGTGGTTATTCCAAACTCAGAGCTATATACCTCGGCATTGACGGTCAATACCGCCTACAAACAGCGCCGCTTACAAGTGGCGGTGGGCATTGGTTATGAAGACGATATCGAAACAGCAAAGGCTGAGATTCTACAAGCTTTGGATAAAGTTGAAAGCGTATCGAGAAAAGCGACGCCAAGCGTAATTGCGACAGGGTTTGGCGGCTCTTCTATGGATCTGACAGTACGTTGGTTTATTGATAACGGCACTCAGGCTAATAAAGTCGCTTCTATTCATCAAGTCATCGTAGAAGTCAAAAAAGCGCTGGATGCAGCCGGTATCAATATTCCTTTCCCAATACGTACGATAGATCTAAGCGATCCTTCAGTGAAGTCTATTGTTCAGCAGATAAATAAGCAGCAAGATGACAATGTTAATGATGATAATGCCAAAAAAGCAGAGACAGAGTAATTTGCTTAGAGCGTTATTTCAAAGAGCTGTCTTCACGTGATGTTTTTTGAGCAATAAAAAACCGCCATATTCAATGATATGGCGGTTTTTTTGTCTTTCTACAAGCTACTAGGCCAGTACAAAAAGTTAGTCATTCTTTGCTCTAAATTCGGTATGGCACGATTTACAGCTTGCACCCACTTCACCAAAGGCAGGCTGGACGTCTTCGACACTAGTAGCCGACTGTGCAGCAGCATTTAGCTCAGCCGTCACTTTTTGAAAATTGTCCGCTTCAGCACTGAAACCATCAGCATTTGACCATACGGCTTCAGTCGCGTTGCCCATGGCTTCTTGGTTTTCGAAGTGACTCCAAGGGTTTGCCGCATCTTCTGCCAAGAATGATGCCTGCTCTTTGAAAACCGCCGCATCAAAGGTATCAGGGGCTTTGACCATATCACCCATGACGCCCATCGCATCGCCCCAGCTTTTCATGCTGTCTTGGCGCGCTTTGACGTCAGGGTCAACTGACGTACTACAAGCCGTTAGACCTAAGGCGGCTGCTATCAACGTTACGCCGACGATAGACTTGAATGATTTATTATTGGAAACCTGTGCCATCTGTATTGCTCCTTTATACGTGGCTAATAAAAAGGTGCCGAAGCACTTGCATGCTCGCCACCTGTTATATTGCTACTATGAATTGAATATTATGTGGTTGTTCTAAATGTTAAAGACAGCTAAGTTCTGGTCTTTTACCATATAGCCTGTTAAACCAACATGACTTTAAATCTATAACGCTTTAAACCCATACTGCTATTAATTAAACCTCAACAGGCTAAAATAAAGTAGGATAATAAAGTACCTTTTTGTAATGTCATTTTTGTAATGGCATTTTAATCAGCTATGAATGTTCGCCAAAGCGCGTTTTATAAGCTAAAAGTCAAAATGCCCCGTTTAACAGTTTAGCTACTCTCAAATAAAAAATAGTAAATAATAAAGGTCAGCAGTAACGCTGACCTTGATAGTGTTTTTCTGAAATTTTAAGGAGAGCAAATAGGACCATTTATACAAGAAACAAAACGCTGTCTGCGGCTTATTATGCCAATGACGACTATAAAGTCAACCAATCACGCGGTTTTAGATAAAAATCGGTCAACTCAAACTCAGGCGTGCCGGGGACAGGTTCAAAGCGATAGTGCCAGCTGGCAAGCGGCGGCATACTGACTAAGATGGATTCAATGCGTCCATTACTTTGTAGCCCAAATAGGGTGCCACGGTCATAAACAAGGTTGTATTCGACGTAGCGTCCGCGGCGATAGAGCTGAAATTCACGTTGTGCTTCGGTATAAGGGATGTTTTTACGCTGCTCAAAAATTGGCAATATACCTTCAAGATAACCATTACCGACCGCTTGCATAAACTCAAAGCAAGTCTCAAAATTCCAACCGCGGCTCTCGGTATTGACGTCATCATAAAACAGGCCGCCGATACCGCGCTGCTCATCGCGATGGCGCAGATGGAAGTATTCGTCACACCATTGTTTAAAGTCAGGATAGACGCTGTCGCCAAACGGCGCGCACAGGTCATGACAAACCTGATGCCAATGTACGCAGTCAGCAAGCACCGGATAAAACGGCGTTAAATCAAAACCGCCACCAAACCACCAAATCGGCTCTTCGCCCTCGGCTTCAGCAACGAACAAACGCACGTTGGCATGGCTGGTTGGTACATTGGGGTTTTTAGGATGCACAACCAATGAAACACCCATCGCTTGCGCTTTACGGCCAGCGATATCAGGATGCCGCGCAGTTGCAGAAGCGGGCAGGTTATGCACATGAATATGGCTAAACATCACACCTGCTTTTTCAATCACTTCGCCACCTGCGAGCACGCAAGAACGGCCGCCGCCGCCCTCAGGACGTTCCCAATCGTCAGTCACAAAGGTTGCCGGCTTATCATTGCCGCTGCCGTCGCGTTCTTGCGCTTCTAACGCTTGGCAGATACGCGCTTGCAGATCCACCAAAAACTCACGCACGCGCGTGATGTCATTGTGGGCTGGCGTCACGGCAGAATTGGTCTCTGGCAAATTGTCATTATTATCTATATTTGGTACGGTCATAAAATATCTAATTATTTACTATTTATTAAGGTGTAAGGCGGTATTGAAATCTTTATCGAGCAGATGGCCCATGCGGTCGCGTTTGGTCGCGAGATACTCAGCATTCATATCGTTCACCCCAACCAATAACGGCACGCGCTCAACGACATTGATACCATGCTCGGTTAAGTAAGCCACTTTATCGGGATTATTGGTAATCAGGCGCACGCTATCGACGCCGACATGAGCAAGCATCGGCCCGCACATATCATAAACGCGCGCATCTGCTGGCAAACCCAACATAAGATTGGCATCTAACGTATCATGCCCTTGATCTTGCAAGGCATAAGCACGGATTTTATTGGTCAAGCCAATGCCGCGTCCTTCTTGACGCAAGTATAATATCGCCCCGCAGCCGGTTTCTTGTATCGCCTGCATCGCGGTATTAAGCTGGGGACCACAATCGCATTTTAATGAGCTAAAAGCGTCACCTGTCAAGCATTCCGAATGAATACGAATGAGCGGTATGGGCGCTTCTTTTAGCGCATCGCTGTCTTGATTAAATGCCGTGCCTTGCTGATTTAAAACGTCAGTTTGCTTGGTCACAGGTAAACCGACGGTAAGCATCACATGCTCTTGACCGTCTGCATTTTCAAAGATATGAATATCAAACTCGCCGTGACGAGTCGGTAGTTTGGCATTGGTGATAAATTGATATGACATTAATGTCCTGCATAAGCCGATCATCGTGACGCTAGCGGTCGGTTAAAGTTTTATAATAATAAAGGTGTGACATAAGCGCTGCTAACTAAAATAGCATACGAAAGGTGTTTGGTGGAAATACACACAAAGTTCACAGACGGCGCACGATGATTAAAGCGACAATTAAAAATAAATGCTATTATGCCATACTATTTTGACGGATACAGTGACAAGTCTTAGCCCTTGCATTACTATGTCGTCACTGTCGCCCAATATGCGCTCAATATGAAAGCAAAATTAACAGGCGCTATAATATTTTATATGAGGACATAGTCTCATTTTAAAATGTCTATAAAATTGAAAGTTCTAAATTTTGAAAGTTTGTTTTATTTTAAATCGTTATTCACAGCTATTTTAAACGCTGTATTAATAAACATATAGTCGATGACATTTGTCAGTTTATAATGTCCGCACTATTATTAACGCCACCTAGATGCTAGCTAGTGATAGCCCGTATCTAAGGTAGCATCTTGTTAGCAGATTGGTAGGTATCGTACGTTTTATGCAGCAGTCACCTCATTCCCCACAGTCTAAGTCATCATCTGCGTCAGCCATTGATTCTGCTGCATCGCTATCGCACCTGCAAAAAACCTATGCAGTTATTCCACGTGAGCGTCCGTATACGCCGCTACTTGATACGGTAGACGCTCCGATTGATTTAAAAGCGTTTAGCGAAAGTCAGCTCATTACCTTGGCGGATGAGCTACGGCTTTTTCTGCTTTATTCAGCTGGTCAAAGTGGCGGTCATTTCGGGGCCAATTTAGGCGTCATTGAGTTGACCATTGCCCTGCATTATCTGTTAGATGCGCCCCAAGATCAGATTGTTTGGGACGTCGGTCATCAGGCCTATGCCCATAAAGTGTTGACGGGTCGCCGTGAAAAGCTTGGTACTATTCGCGCAAAAGATGGTTTGACCGCTTTTCCAGAACGCGCCGAGTCGGTTTATGACACTTTTGGCGTTGGGCATTCATCGACGTCTATTTCGGCGGGTCTTGGCATGAGCCTGGCGCTACGCTATCAAGGCCGCGCGCAAACGGTTGCCTGTATTATAGGTGATGGCGCAATGACCGGCGGCATGGCGTTTGAAGCGATGAATGACGCCGTCCAACAAGATGCGGATTTGCTGGTTATTTTAAACGACAACGACATGTCGATATCTTGCTCGATTGGTGGTTTTTCACGGCATTTAGCGACATTGTGGGAGTCAGGCTATCAGGTTGATATCTCTGATGCTGGCGAGCCGATATTATGCCAACGTCCTGACATGCAAGCCTACGACCGCCGTAAACGTCATAACGAGCTGCGCGATGTGCCGCAATTAGAAGACAATCTATTTAAAGCCATTGGTTTTACTTATTTCGGTCCGTTTGATGGCCACAATATCCCTGAGCTACTGCGCGTACTATCGCTTGCCAAGCAATTAAAAGGCCCAGTGTTGGTGCATATCTATACCACCAAAGGTAAAGGGTTTGCGCCTGCTGAATTAGATCCAGTTGGCTATCATGCTATCAGTAGATTGCCTGCTGAAGATAGCGAGAAGAAAGCCCCAACCGATAGCTTAGCATCGAGTACACCGCTATTAAAATACTCGCAAGTCTTTGGTCAGTTCTTATGTGATAAAGCTGCTACTGACGAGAAATTGCTTGCCATTACCCCAGCCATGGAAGAAGGCTCGGGTATGATTGAGTTTGCCCGTCAATTTCCCAATCGTTTTTTTGATGTAGCGATTGCTGAACAACACGCGGTAACGTTAGCAGGCGGCATGGCAACCCAAGGTGTCAAGCCAATCGTCGCCATCTATTCAACCTTTTTGCAGCGTGGCTACGATCAGCTGATTCATGACGTGGCATTGCAAAACCTTGATGTGATGTTTGCTGTTGACCGCGCCGGTCTGGTCGGTGAAGATGGCGCTACCCATGCCGGTGTGTTTGATTTTGCCTTTTTACGCTGCGTACCAAATATGCTGATTGCCGCGCCAAAAGATGAAAACGAATGTTATCACTTGCTCAATACTTGCTATGAATATCAAGGCTGTACGGCTGTGCGCTATCCGCGCGGGGTTGGCGTTGGCGCGACGATTACCCAGCCCGCACAGGTTTTTTCCATTGGTAAAGCGATAGTAGAGTCAGTTTTAGGTCAAGATAACGCACCTAATAAGTTGGCATTATTAGCCTTTGGTACCATGGTGGCGACGGCTCAGCAAGCAGCAGAGAGCCTGATTAACGATAATATAAACTCAAACTGCCAAGTACATGTGGTGAATATGCGCTGGGTGAAACCATTAGATACGCACTTGCTTGAAAGCTTAATCGAGCAAGGCGTTACCCATATCGCTACTTTAGAAGAGCATACGATTATGGGCGGCGCGGGCAGTGCAATCAATGAATATTTACTTAACGAATCAATAGCCTTTAAAAATAGCCGCCCAGTAATCTGTAATATTGGTATACCTGATCGCTTTATCGCTCATGGCTCGCCAGCAGAACAAATGGCTGATTGTGGTCTGGATGTTGCAGGAGTCGTCAGCCAGCTGCAGCAATTGCTAAAATAAAATCCTATCGCTGATAAAAAATTGCTAAAATAGCGGATTGAAAAATAAAGCATTTTTGTTTAAACCTCGCCTACTTGCCGTAGGTGTGAATTATTTGACAACTTGGGCGGCACTACTGCTGGCAATCATTTATTTGGTTCGCTAGGCGGCGATGGTTTTCATGAGTTATTAATCTGATTTAATTTTAAGCGGCTTTTATTTTTTGTACATTTTATCAGTCACATCTTTTAAGTAGTATTCATTCATCAAGCAAATAGGTTATTTATGGAACCCATGGTCGTTATCGCAGCGCGTGCTGCTGAAAAAGTCGGTAAAGAGATTTTATATGCGCATCAAAACCGCCACAAAATCGAGCTAGATATCGAGTCAAAAGGGCTTGATGGTTTGGTCACGCGCATTGATCGTTTCAGTGAAGAGCTGACGATTGAGACTTTAAAAGCCAGCTATCCAAATCACTCGTTTTTGGGTGAAGAGTTTGGTATGCAAGAAGGTCGCGGCGAAGATGCGGACTGGTGCTGGATTATTGATCCGCTAGATGGTACTAAAAACTTCGTCCATGGCGTACCGCAGTTTTGTGTTTCTATCGCGGTGCAACATAAAGGCGTGACCCAGCATGGCGTCATTTATGACCCTGTGCGTGATGAGATGTTCTCTGCCAGCCGTGGTAAAGGCGCACGCTTGAACAATCGCCGTATGCAAGTGAGCGAGCGTAAAACCATCGACGGCGGCCTATTTACCACTGGTCATCCGCTTGAGCGTAAACGCAATGGCGAAGTCATCTCTTATGCCAAGCAGCACTTTGAAAGCTTACAAAAAATCTCTGAAGCGGGCGGTCAAATTCGCCGTTTAGGCTCAGCCGCGCTAGATTTATGCTATGTAGCAGCTGGTCGTTTTGACGGTTATTTTGAGATGTCTATTAAGCCGTGGGATATCGCCGCCGGTGAGCTTATCGTCACCGAAGCACGCGGCGTGGTCGTTGACCATACAGGCGCGCACAACTCAATGACCTCAGGCTCTATCTTTGCTTGTAACGTCAAATTACTAAAACCGTTAATGCAAGTGGTTGTCCCAACGTGGGGCGATATTTTGTAGTTTTAACTTATTAAAGATTTAAAACATTAATATTGAAAAAGCTGGTTCCATTATGGAGCCAGCTTTTTTGTTTTACCATTTTCTTTGTCATTACTTTTATCTGTCACCGTAATGCCTTGAAATTCAAGCTCTTTACTAGTGCGCTCTAATAGTTGCAACTCTTCTTCTATGCGGACGAGCATATCTTGTACATGCGGTAAAGCTTTACTGCAAGCGGTAATGCCAAATTCAATCTTATCCAAATAGCTGGCGAGAGTGATATTCATCGCTTGTCCATTGAATACAATCGATGCCGGATACAAAGATTGCAGACGCGCGCCGTTCCAATATAGCGGCTTTTCTGACCCAGGAACGTTGGAGATAATCAGGTTAAAGGCCTGTTTTTTCGGAAACAGCCCAGTTGCCAAATTGATACCTTCCCACGCATAAGAAATCACACTGTAATTGATAACCTGCGCTTGATTCATACGGCGAAAGCGGTGTTTGCCGTTATTCATACTGCGATGAATCAGCTCGATGCGGCTGAGTGGATCGTCTAAATGTGTGCCCAAATTGGCAAGAACAAATGACAACTGGTTGCCCGCCACGCTATTATCGGTACGTAATGACATGGGTACAAAAGCAATCAAAGGCTTACTTGGTAGCGCATCTATCGACAGGAGATAACGGCGAATAGCACCAGCACAAACGGCAAGCACCACATCGTTTTTACTGATATTTAAACGCTCAGCAATATCATTAAAGCGCTGTATCTCATAGGACTGCGCGGCGATGCGCCGCGAGGCTGAAATGCGTTTATTAAGCACACTCATCGGCGCGGCAAAGGTACTGACATAACTGTCATCACCGAAATTTTTTAAGTTATCGAGCAATTCTGTAAATACCGGTTTAATGGTTGATATTTGCTCTTTGATAATGCGCCGCGTCGAACGCTCTTGCGGCAAAATCGCATCGACTTGGTTACGATGACGTGCCATTAGTGACCAAATCGGTAGCGTCACCGGTTCGGTTGGCGATTGCGATAAGGATTTTTTGACCAAGCGCATGGCAGCGATGCCATCAACGAGCGAATGATGGATTTTAAAATATAAGGCAAAACGTTCAGGCGCGCCTTCGCTTTCTGGCTCAATTCCTTCAATAACATGACATTCCCATAGCGGCATTGCCCGATCTAACAGGCGACCATGCTCTCTTGATACGTACATCAAAAGCTCGCGTACACGCGCGGGCTGTGGTAGCGCTACATGGTGCAAGTGATGCTCAACATCAAAGTGTTTGTCTTTTTTCCAAAATATCAAATGCTCAAGCACTTGGTTAAAAGGAAAGGTCGGCGGCACATCAGAGTGTTGCATTTGTTTGACCAATTGACAAACAAAACTGCTGTCCGCATTTTCTGGCAATTCGAATAAAAATAGACCGCCAACATGCATGGGTTGTTTGCGCGACTCAAGAAGTAAGAACAACTGGTCGACTGCTGTGAGAAGTCGCATAATAAATCCTTTTATGACGATGAATGAAAAATGGCAATAAAATAAATAGGTATTCAGTTAAACAAAGGTAAAGCGTAACAAGTATAAAGCATTTAGCAAAAACGATTAAAAACCTAAAAGTAGTCACAAAAATATCTTAATATAAAAAGCATGGCGCACGGGATTTTTATTATTTCATTATGTGTTAAGCCATGCTTTTAAAGATTTAAGCTAGAAAATTCGCCCTGCAGGATTCAACTTGAAAAATCTAAGCTAAAAACTACTGAAAAAAGTAGCCGGTCTGCGGCGAACTGGCAGCGGCCATTTTGCGCATCGGCATACGACCTGCTAAGAACGCCTGACGCCCTGCCCATATAGCATGTTTCATGGCCTGCGCCATCAACACGGGATTTTGTGCATTGGCAATCGCTGAGTTCATCAGCACGCCATCACAACCAAGCTCCATCGCAATCGCGGCATCAGAAGCGGTACCGACGCCAGCATCAACCAATACGGGTACATTAGCGTTTTCGATAATAAGGCTAAGCGTATGGCGATTGAGCAAACCTAAACCTGAGCCAATTAAGCTACCAAGCGGCATAATTGCCACACAGCCCATGCTCTCTAATTCTTGAGCGACGATGGGGTCGTCAGAGGTATAAACCATGACTTCAAAACCATCATCGATTAGCACCTTGGCGGCTTTTAGAGTTTCCATCACGTTTGGATAAAGGGTTTTTTCATCGCCTAATACTTCTAGCTTCACCAGATTATGCCCGCCTAATAGCTCGCGAGCAAGCTTACACGTCCGAATCGCGGTTTCGGCATCAAAACAGCCTGCGGTATTGGGTAAGATGGTATATTTATCCGGTGAAATCACATCTAATAAATTTGGCTCATTGCTATTTTGACCAATATTGGTACGGCGAATAGCAACGGTGACAATCTCAGCTTCTGACGCGCCAATCGCCGCACCCGTCTCAGCCATGTCTTTATATTTACCAGTACCGACCAACAATCGAGAAGAGAATGTACGACTACCAACCGTAAAGGTATCATTCGATAAGGCATTTTGTGAAAATGATTGAACATTGGCAGGAGTATTTGCGGCTTGTGACATAAGGATAATCCTAATAGCGGGCTGACAAAAGTGACTAACGAGGTTATTAAGTTTGTTACTGTGTTCAATGAGAGTTTTTATTAAATAGTAGTAGAGGCAAAACGTAAATAGGCGTTATGTGGCCAAAGGCTTGCGATGTTAAATGCTAATAATATAACTGCTTTAAAAGCAAAGTCATAAATCCAAGCAAAGCCTTGCTACTTGCCTAAAACAAAATGTTATTATAACAAACTCATACGCGCTTACTGACAATCTTTACCCAGTTTAACGATTGTGGTGTTTTTTGGCATGTATTATTGTGTTTTCAAAGCCATTTTCAAAGTTGTTTTATAAGCTGTTTTTTAAGTTCTTTTTTAAATTAACCACTCACTAGGTCGTCTTTATGCTGCAGCTGCCGTACAGTTTTGCAAAACGCCATCAAATTTTGGCCATTCTTGCTATTGATCCGGAGTTGCCGCCGACCTTGGTGTTGACCAAAACTACGCCATTGTCCGCCATTAATGAGGCGGTGCGTTTTTTACAGCAGCAAGGCGTACGCGGTGTACCAAATTATGAAAATATCAGCATTGAAGATTTCGAAAAACGTATGAATGCCGCCTATGCCGGTAATACGGGCGAGTCGCAGCATATTGCCGCTGGGCTTGAAGACCATCCTGACCTCGATAGCCTGGCCGATAGCGTTCCTGAAACGGAAGATTTGATGGATCAGCAAGACGATGCGCCAATTATTCGTCTGATTAATGCGCTGTTGTCTGAAGCGATACGTTTAAATGCCTCAGATATTCATATTGAAACTTTTGAGAAGCGCTTAGTGGTACGCTTTCGTGTCGATGGAGAGCTAAAAGAAATTATCACGCCAAAACGCCAATTGGCGCCGTTACTGGTCTCTCGTATCAAGGTGATGGCCAAACTGGATATCGCCGAAAAGCGTGTACCACAAGACGGTCGCATCAGTTTAAGACTGGCAGGCCGTGAGGTCGATGTACGGGTATCGACGCTGCCGTCAAGCTTTGGTGAGCGCGTGGTCATGCGTTTATTAGACAAGCAAGCCGGTCGTCTCAATATGACGTATCTCGGTCTATCTGATAATGACTATAGCGAGCTTAAGCGCTTAATCCATCGTCCACATGGCATTATTTTGGTGACTGGACCGACGGGTTCGGGGAAAACCACCACACTATATTCGGCATTGACCGATTTAAATGACCAAACCCGCAATATCTTAACTGCTGAAGATCCGATTGAATTTCAGCTCGATGGTATTGGGCAAACGCAGGTTAATAATAAAGTTTATATGACCTTTGCTAAGAGTTTGCGCGCCATGTTGCGGCAAGATCCAGATGTGGTGATGGTAGGTGAGATTCGTGATTTAGAAACCGCCGAAATCGCCGTGCAAGCGTCTTTAACAGGACATTTGGTATTATCGACACTGCATACCAATACCGCCATCGGTGCGGTCACACGTTTGCAAGATATGGGCGTAGAGCCATTTTTATTATCGTCATCGCTGATTGGTGTCGTCGCTCAGCGCTTGGTACGGACGTTATGCACCCATTGTCATAGCTGGCAGGCTGCTGATAACGAGCAGGCCAAATTATTTACTGAAATTGGTATAACGTTGAATGCTAAAAATACGGCTACTGAAAAATTAAAAGAGAATATTATTAATTTGCCGAAACCAGTGGGCTGTGATAAATGTAATAATTCAGGATTTAAAGGGCGGACGGCAATTTATGAAGTGGTACCGATTGACGATACCTTGCGGCGGATGATTCATAGTAATACTGCCGAGTACGAGCTAGAAGAATATGCTCGTCAGCAAACACCATCGATACGAGCTGATGGTTTACGTAAAGTGATAGAAGGTCGAACGACGTTAGAAGAGGTGCTGCGAGTAACTAAAGAAAGCGCCCTAACTGATGCCGCTATTCTTGTTTAAAAAAACGATTGTATAAAGAAAAACGATTGTATAAAGCAAAGCGGTTATTGAGTCAAAAGTCAGCGCAATTGGCTCAATAACCGTTAATCAAAAAGTCAGTTTGGTTTATTTGTAATAGCGCTGCTATTTCGCGGCGATACATTCAACTTCAACGCTTGCGCCCGCTGCAAGCTCTGCGACACCAAAAGCTGAGCGTACAGGATAAGGCTTAGCCAATTCTGCTTTATAGATTTTATTAAAGTCATCAAAGTCATCCATATCAGTCAGCATCGCCATACATTTGACGATGTCGGACTTTTGGTAGCCGTACTTTAACAAGGTTTCATTGATATTATCGAGCGCTTGCTTGGCTTCGGCTTTGACGCCGCCTTTGACCAATTTACCGTCTTTAAAACCAATCTGTCCTGACATATATAATGTATCGCCGACACGTACCGCTTCTGAAAACGGATAGTTGCCGCCATCACCGAGAAATACTGGGCTAGATTTGGTGACGGTTGCATTATTAGTTGTTGGCGCGGCATTGGCCGTAACCGCAAAACCTAAGCCTAATGAACAGGCGCTAATCAGCACTACTTTAGATAAATGAGTCGTCAGTTTATTGATATATCTAGACATACTTGTCTCCTTGTTATTGTAATGTTTTCTAAATCCATTTTTTGGTAGCTGTTTGCTTCTTTAACAAAGTGAAATTAATTGCTTTCTAATTCTAGCGTTGTGTGCTTGTTGCTTGCTTCACTTTCGTTTTGCTCGGCTTTAGGCTGCTCACTTTCAGTTTTTTCATTGTCATTTTGCTTATTTTCTAGCGTTTTAGCAGCTTTACCTTGACGACGCGCTTCTAATTCAGATTTGGGTATCCAAGCCCACGTCATCTCAACGACGATAGGGTCACGGTCGCTATCTGACTCACGGTCATGAATCACGCATGGTATGACCATCTCACCCTTTGGCGTATTTAAAATATCCAAGCGTTGCTCGTCAGATAATGACGCCACGGCAGCAATCTGACCTTTTTTAATCGGGCGATAAAAATTTACCGAATAAGATTTAATCAATAATACGCGGTCAGACGGTAGGTTTAAACCCAAAATAAACCCAGTTGCAGTTTCCGCAAGTAAGGTGATAGCAACCGCATGAACCGAGCCAATATGGTTTTGCACCGCTTTGGTATTATTTAAGCTGACCACCACTTGATTGGGATCGACGTTTTCATAATAAATACCTGTTGTGCCCACGTACGGCACCACTTTACCAAAGGCTTTTGATAAAATGCTGGCGCGCGCGGCCGCAGGCAGAAACTTGGTGACAGATAGCAGTTTGGTAAATTGGTTGCTGATGGGTTTTAGCGTAGTGTGTGGTTGTGCAGCTGGCACTTTGGTGTTGTCAGAAACTTTGATTGGTAGTTTGCTACTTAGTTTGCTAGGGAGTTTTTTTAATAATCCTGACATACAACGTTCCTCAATTTAAAGTGGGATTTACAGTGTTTTGCTAATGCGATAAAAAATATTGAGATGATTGATAAGTTAGCGAATTCTTTTATCTTAGCAACTATTTTAGTTATGGTACATTAAGTGCCGTATCGCTACTATTATTAACATGAACTGCCGCGCTTATAAAATATGACTAACGTAACGGTATCTTAGGTATGAGAAATAATGCCATTTTTCGTTAGCTCGCTTAATTTTAACTGGCCACGTTATAATCGTCAGGGTTTAGCACAGCTAAACTATTTTGCCGTGTTTTTCTCATGTTCGACAATGCCACGCTAGATAAGGCCATGCCAAATATGTCTCTTTCCAAACCAACCAATATCATCTATACAGGCGTTGCTGGTACAGGTAAAACCTATCGCTTGCTCCAAATCGCACAGCAATATACTGACTACTTACCAAAGATAAATGACAAAGAATTATTGAGACAACTTTTGCAGCCGTTAAGCTGGCGTGACGTGGTTTGCTTAATATTTTTGGATTTTAAATCGAAAAAACAGGACTTGGTCAAGGTACCAGAAATTGTCAATCATGAGTTTTTTGTCAATAAAGCGGCGCAAAATGCGCGCGAGAAAAACTTAAGCAATACCGCTTGGTCTGTGCTGCAAATGCACACGTCTATGAGCTCACAAACGGTGAGTTATAAAAACCGCGCCAGCCAAGCCTATTTTGATAAAGATAATAGCGGTGCATGGTATTTACTGCCAGAAAGTATAGATTTGTTAAGTGATTTAGCGCAGCAATTAACGGAATTTCAGCAGGCGCAGCGCGAGAATAATAGCCAAAATAAAGAGTTCCGTCAGCAGCGCTTTAGCATGGTCAGCTTTCATCAAGCCTATGGTTATGAGGAATTTGTCGAAGGTATCCGTCCGGTGATGGCGTCATCCGATCATACAAAAAATAGCTCATCTCAAATGAGTTATGACGTGCAAGATGGTGCATTTTTGAAATTGTGCCAACGCGCTGCTAATGATCCCGAGCAGCGTTATGCGATGCTGATTGATGAAATTAATCGCGCTAACGTATCACGGGTCTTTGGCGAGCTATTAAGTTTGATTGAACCCGATAAACGCGCTGGCATGGCAAATGCGATGACGGTTAATTTGGCCTATTCAGGGCGAACCTTTAACGTCCCTGCCAACGTTGATATTTATGCCACCATGAACACCCAAGACCATTCATTAGCGCCGCTTGATATGGCATTACGGCGGCGTTTTCGCTTTATTGATTGTCCGCCGCAGTCGGAATTATTACCTGTTATTTATCTCAATCAAGACTTAAAAGCTGATAATACAGAAGCGTTTAAGTCAGAAGAAACAATAGATTTGGCGAAAATCTTAACCGGTTTAAATCATCGTATTACGCAAACCCTTGGGGCAGAGGCACAATTAGGTCATGCGTTTTTATGGTCAGTAGACAGTCTTGAGCACTTGCAAACGGCACTTATTGAACAAATCATTCCGCAATTGGCGCAAGCAGCGGGCGGGCAAGTCACTGTTTTGCAATATATCTTTCAAGATGAGCAGCAGCCGCTGAGCGCGCAGTTTATACAAGATAGCCAAGCGCTGATTGATAATGCCAATAACTTAGCCAGTCCTAATAATTCAAACTCAATGTTTGCCGACCAGCATTCATTGCTCGGCCAGTCTATGAGTAGTGGCAGTTATAAAATTAATGCCGATTTAATCAATAATACGGCTGAGTTTGCCAAGCCGTTTGTCTATCAGCGTTTATATTAACAAGGTTACTAGCTTATGATGAGTAGAGTATTACAGTCTGATGACAAAGCGATAGGCAGCGACATTAATCATAACGTTAATTGTGGCAATAGTAATAGTGCGAGTATTGCTAATAACGTCAGTGCGGCTGCACTTAATGCTAATATTATTACGGTGTTTGAGCATCAACGTTTAACAGCCCATGATTTTGTGCACGTAGCGGACTTTCATTGGCTAATGGCGCAAGAGTTTGCCGTTTTTAGCATTAAACGTCAGCAAGGACAATGGCAGCTAAAAGTCGGCCATTATATTGGTATTATTTTATTGCCAAGTGGGATGTCACTTGAGATATTGCCTAAGTTAATAGCAAAAACGTCTAGCAAACATAATCAGCAACAGCCATACGGTTTAGCTAAATCCAATGACATCAATCAAACGCGGCAATGGGTGCAGAATATGCTGGCAGATTTAACCAGCAGTCATAATAAAAATAAGCTTCCTAATACAAAAAACTTTGGCCAAGTTAGCTCTCAGCTAGCAGCGCTACCGACTAAAGCAATGCCATTATTCGACTGGCTGGTTGCGCAGTTTTTGCAGCGTTTGGTGCATTATCAACCGACGAAGCACTATCAGGTGCAAATCCATAACCAAGCAGCGCTACAAGGTCGCTTGCTGATTAAAGAACAGTTGCGCCATAACAGCATGCAGCCGCATAAGTTTGTCTGTGAAAGCAGTGTACTGAGCCAAGAGATGCTGTGTAATCGCTTGATTAAAAGCGCGCTGAATTTACTTACTCCGTTATCTCCACCATCAATGTCACTGCCCGCATTACAGCAGTGGCGACAAGTAGCAGGGTTAAGTCGTTATGAGTTGCAGCGGCTTGAATCTTTTTATCAGCAAGCAAAGCGGCAATTGGCGCTACAGCCTTTATCTCGGCAGCAATTACAAGCGGCGCAGCAGTTATTGGACTTGGCTTATTGGCTCTTGCAATCTGACGCTCATACTGGCAATGGCATTAAGCCGCAAACATTAGCCAAGCAAAACGCCGCACAACCGCGCCTATGTTTATTGATTGATATGAATCAAGCGTTCGAGCAATGGACAAGCCTGCGCATAGCGGCCCAGTTTCAGCAAATTGATTTGGCTTATAAGCCTTTGTTTCAAGCACAGCGAGTGTGGCTACATGATGTAAAAGGGCAGGCGTGTTTGTCCATTCGTCCTGATTTATTGATTTATAAAAGTGCTCATTTGCAGACTGGACCTCACATTAAAGCGCTGGGTGAGGATGACGTAAAATCAGAAACGCATACCTCTGCTCACTCACCCCAATCAGGCAATTATAGCCATGTGATTGATATTAAATGGAAGCATTTACCGCATGCAGGGGCGATTAGTGCGGGCGACGCCTATCAGTTGAGCAGTTACGCGCAGGCTTATCACGCCGAGCAGGGCTGGCTGGTTTATCCGGTACAGGACAATAGCAGACAACCAATCCTGCTCCAGCAACAAGCTTATAATGACGCAGACAATGATAAAAGCTACAAAAAGCCGTCCAATCATGCCAAATTATGGCTGATGCCCTTTAATGTGCTGACCGGAAAAGTAAACGGTGACTTGCTTCCAGATTTGAATGTAGTATAATAAGCGCTGTTGGCAATGTAGTATTAAGGTCAGTAAAAAACCAACGTTGCGACGCCGCCATTGTTATAAAAATGGCGCATTTTTGAAAGAATTTAACGATTCTTTAAAATAATCAAAAATAGGTGTTGACACAATCGGCTTTACCCCTTAATATGTGCACCTCGATAGCGAGGAACATTAACAAGTTAGCGGTATTACCAACAACAAGTTAAGTAACAAATTATCGAGATAATAGAGAATTTCGGAGTGTGGCGCAGTTTGGTAGCGCATCTGGTTTGGGACCAGAGGGTCGTAGGTTCGAATCCTATCACTCCGACCATCTATTTAAAGAGCCTTACAGGCTTTTTTTTATGTATGATGATTTAGTTTTTTATGTTAGTTATTTCTGATATGATAAACCAATCAAAATATATAAAAGTCCTCTAAGAGCGCCTGTAGCTCAGCTGGATAGAGCATCTCCCTTCTAAGGAGGTGGCCGCAGGTTCGAATCCTGCCAGGCGCACCATTTAGCCTGTCAATCTTGCCTTATCAGGCAATAGTTATGGCGGTTGTAGCTCAGTTGGTAGAGCCCCGGGTTGTGATCTCGGTTGTCGTGGGTTCGAGTCCCATCAGTCGCCCCATATTTTATTCTGTACCTCCTTCCTTATTAAATTCAAAAATATTAAAATAACGCTGCTTGCCTTTACGGGCATTTTTTCGTGCCTGTCTGTTTTATATCAATGCATACTTTTTAAGTTATGATGATATGCGAACTATTCTGCTGTTTTAATTCTTATCAGTTATAAACTTCCTAGGCATTTAATTATCTAAGCATCTGCTAGCCTTTTTTCGCTTTTTTTCTTATGATAGATAGGCTCGCGAATGTTCTATCATTTGTTAAGCCTTGTTCAATTAAGCTATCACATTAAATCATTTACTTGATATTCTTATTCAAATTTTTGCTTTGATTTTATCTAAAATAAACCGCTTATTAAATAAACATTAGAGTTTTTGCCGCATTTTTTAAAAAATTTTGCAGTCATCAGTGCTTTGTTTCTATTTTTAAATTTTGCTATTTTAATTACCAATGATTGAGGAAGTGAGCGATGGACGCACTAAGCGTGTTGCTACAAAATGTACATTTATTCGAAACGAAGTATTATCGATTGAATGTGACGGGCAATTGGTCTTATTCACTCACGAGGCAAGATACGATTTTATTTTATTTGGTGATGTCGGGTGGTTTTTGTATCGACGTCGGCAATGGCCCACGAGAAACGCGCGCGGGTGACATGATTATGATCCCAAGCGCGCATCAGCATGTGAGTTATGCGCTAAACTATCATAGTGATGAGGCGCAGCCGTTAGATGAGTTATTGACGAGCTGTAAAGATCATACGCTGGATTTAAAGGGTGATGGTGATTCTGAAGCGTCATTGATATTAATCGAGTGTAAGTATGATAAGGCAATGATTCGGCCTTTATTGTCCGTACTGCCATCGATTCTGCCGGAAGTCAATGATGAAGATGATGGCCGGTTTGAAGTGATTGATGTCGAGATTAGGCTACTGACGCTAGAGGCTGAGCACGAGCGCATGGGTAAAACCGCGGTCATCAATCATTGGGCAAGTATTATGATGATTGAATGCTTGCGGGTATATATTGAGAGTCTGCCTGAAGCCACTGAAAATTGGCTAAAAGCGATGAAGGATCCGTTTTTGACCAAAGCGCTGGTTGCAATGCATGAGATGCCAAGCGAAAATTGGACGATTAATAAGCTCGCTGAGGTAGCGGGGATGTCGCGCTCAAGCTTTGCTCAGCGCTTTAAAGAGGTCGTCGGTATACCGCCGTTGACCTATTTGATGGATTATCGCTTGCGCTTGGCCGCGCGTTATTTGCGTTTGCAGCAAAACAGTATCAGCCGTATTAGCGGTTTGGTCGGTTATGCCTCGGACTCAACCTTTAGCCAAGCGTTTAAGCGTGTTTACGGCATCTCACCTAAAGCTTATCGGCAGCAGTATCAACAGCAAACGCTCTCTTAATTAGCTGTTAACTGCTATACCTATTTAAAAAGCGCTCAGGCTATTTATCGTCCTTAGCGCTTTTTTGCTCGATGCTCACCATTAATTAAAACTCCCGCCTTTTAGCATAACTATTGCTTACCATTACCTTTATCACTGATTTCGATACCGAGTATTTCGGCGATGGACAGCTGACAATGCACTTAGGTTAAGGTACTATAGAGTCATGTTTTGCCCAAGCTTCATAGTGAGATTCTAGCGCATTTTATGGCCCTGTCTGCTGGCCGCTATCGGTAAGTAGTTGGTTTTAAACGCTGATAGACTATTCATTTAGGATAACTTGGGCAAAGTTTATTTTTGCAGCTAATGGTATTTTATGACTGAACCAACCGCTAAGCCAACCGTGACTTCAAATAGCCAGCGTACTACTGCGTCCGCTACTTCGACAGCCAACGCTGATAAAAAAGACGTGAAAAGTAAGGCAAAAAATAAACCGCGTACGGCAAAAAATAAGCAAAAAACCAATATTACGCCTGCGCTTGATAAAGCGGCGCTGCTCGCGTTATTTACCTTGCCAGATGCTGAATCAGGTGCTGAGCAAGTAAGCTTAGATTTTACTAGCAGCAGTGAGTCGAATAGCAGCGAAACCAATGTCGCCACGCAGCGGTTAGCGCTTTATCGTCGTCAGCATGAGCGTACACGTCAGCTGTATGTAGCGTCTACCGCTACTCGTCCTACGTATCTGGTGCAAACGCTAAAAACGCAGTTTGCAGAATATCAGCAATATTTACTGGCGCAGCAGCTTGATAAACGTGGTCTGATGGATACCGATGGGCTAGAGCGTTTATGGCAACAGTTGCACGTGGTCGATGATATTATCGAAGATATCGTGCGTCATATGCCGGCGCAGCAGCCCGTTGGTTGGCAGCTGACGACGCAAGATGGTCATAATCCACTGCGTTTCCCTACCGTTGGTAAACTCAAACATGACAAGCCTATTGTAGATCAAGGCAGCTTGAACAGTTATGTCCTCGGGCACTTTGGGGTTAGCAGCTTTACTTATGACCGCGCTTATTATATTGGACACGTGGTTGGTTACTTATTTAGCTGCTATTTTTGCGCCCATCTGTCTATCAGTTATGGGGTTACCGCCCTTGCTCCGCAGATCGTGAGCGACTATGAATACGCCAGTTTAGAGACGCCGCATATGGTAAGACTGCTACAAGGCTTGGATGGTTATTGCAAAAAACGTATTTATCAATTGGCCGTTATTTGCGCGCGCCTTAGCGTCTTTGCTAGCGATAAGCGTATCGAGCGCATGCTGATTGCTGAGGTCAATGATTTTGATAAAAAATTGCAGCAACAGCATTTGGATGTTTTATTATTACAAGGCTTGATGCCGGATAGCAGCGATTCTACGCCGCTTTTTTAAGACATTTATTTTTTAAAATCTATTATAAGATTTCTGTTTATCAGCATGTTAAATTGCTCACCTTAGGATATTTGCTGCTATGCCCGCTTATCATTATAAAGCGTTAGACGACCATGGCAGTGTCCAAAAAGGCTTACTTGAAGGCGATTCTGCGCGGCAAGTGCGCCAGCAGCTGCGTGATAAACAATGGACACCCGTCGAAGTCACCGCCGTCAATGACCGACAAAGCCAAAGTAAAAACCGCTATAAAAAACCATCGGCTTATGAATTGGCATTGCTGACCCGTCAATTATCAGTCTTACTGGCCGCCGGTATTCCTTTAGAGGAAACGCTGGCTGCCGTCGCCAAACAATCACCAAAAACCCATATTAAATCATTAATGCTGGCCGTGCGCTCGCATGTGCTAGAAGGTTTAAGCCTCGCACGCGCCCTGCAACAAGCCGCCAGTTTTCCGCCGCTTTATATTGCCACCATTGCGGCAGGGGAAAAGTCAGGTCACTTAGATTTAATCCTTAATCAATTGGCAGATTACACCGAAAACCGTTTTGCGCTACAAAAGAAAATCCAAGGGGCGATGGTTTATCCGATTGTATTAATGGTAATGGCAGTCGGGGTCATTATGGGGCTGATGAGCTTTGTGGTGCCCAAAATAGTCAAAGTCTTTGAGCAATCGGAGCAAGCGCTACCGCTGATTACCCAAATCGTCCTGAGCTTATCGAATATCATTACCCAGTGGTGGTGGTTGATGCTTCTGGTATTGGCAGGCGCGGCGTTTTTGTTTCATCGCTTTGCGCAAACCCAAGCAGGCAAATTAGCCATAGACAGTATGGTACTTAGACTGCCGATACTGGCGCGCTTATCAAAAGGGCTTAATGCGGCGCGTTTTGCCAGTACGCTTGCGATATTGGTGCGCTCAGGGGTGCCGCTGATTGAAGCGCTGCATATAGGCGCGGCGGTGACGACCAATTTACATATTCAAAAAACCATTATCACCGCAGCCGATAGGGTCACCGAAGGCTCAAGCTTATCAAGTCAATTAGAAAAGTCCAGCTACTTTCCGCCGATGATGGTGCAAATGATTAAAAGTGGTGAAAACTCAGGCGAGCTTGAAAATATGCTCAGCCGCGCCGCTAATATGCAAGAGGCCGAAGCAACCAACTTTATCAGCACCTTACTGTCGTTACTTGAGCCGTTAATGCTAGTACTGATGGGCGTGGTGGTGGTGATTATCGTCATGGCGGTGATGCTGCCGATAGTGAATATGAATGATTTGGCAGGTTAGTAAACGCTTAAGCTTTGTTAATTTCTCTGTAGCTGGCTCAAAATCCATTACATCTATCTTGCTAAAGCTTCCGCTAAATTTCTTAAGCCTTGCTTAGTGTTGTAGATTGTTGACAACGGTACGCTTTTACTAGAGCGCAGCCAATCATCACGCTATAGTAAGCACTCGTCAAAAGCTTCGCTTATAAACTGCTTATAAAGGGTAGCGGTCATCCAATATTTCACGGCGTGTATCCATAAAAGTCAATATTCATAACAATCCATTGCAGCGCTGGATAAAAATAAAGGCATGGTTTATAGTGATAAACGGTTGAGGGTTCATCAATCTGAAGCCAACCCATTAAAACGCTCTGAACAGCATATTCATTAGTTATATCACCTGATACCAAAAGCGATGACAAAAGCGATGACTATAATTGACACGAAGCAAGTAGATACCATACCAAAAAACGCTAGGAATAATGAGAAGTTGCAGGCAGAAAATATGAATAAAAATACGCCCGCTGCTCTGAAAGGTCGTGCGTTATTGCGTCATAGCCAGTCTGGATTTACCCTTATTGAGATTATGGTAGTGATTGTGATTTTAGCCATTCTCGCAGGCTTGGTGGTACCAAAAGTGGTTGGACAAAGTGACAAAGCGCGCGTCAAAACCACTGAAACGGCGCTGGCGACCGTATCCAATGCCCTTGATATGTACAAGGTTGATAATTCGCGTTATCCGACGACGGCGCAAGGTTTAGAAGCCCTAACCACACCGCCTGCTGACGCCAAAAACTATCCCGATGGCGGTTATATCAAAGGTGGCTATCCGACCGATGGTTGGGAAAACGAGTTGCAATATGTCGCGCCAGGTAGCGAAGGTCGTCCTTATGATTTATTTTCATTAGGGGCTGATGGGCAGCAAGGCGGCGAAGGGCAAGACGCCGATATTTATGCTCAGTTGTAAGCTGCGATTTAAAGTGATTAGATTAAAGTGATTAGCGCTGAGCAACATAGCGTTTTCTAACACTTTACTGATTAAAGCGGTGTTAAAATTTCTATATATCAACCAATAAGGCTTTATTGGTTGATATTTTTTATTACAGCATAAAATAAGTACTATGCTAGTAAGTACCATGATAAGTAGACGCCCATCATATACGTTTAGCCTTTTTAATTAAAAGTCATTACAAACAGTTGTTAAAAGTAACCTTTAAAACCCGCTATCAAAGGTAGTTATTTATGTTTATCAAAACAGCCACGCTAGTTATCAATAAACGCCTTGCTAAAAAGTCTCATCTATTGGCAGTGTCGCTTATAGGCACCTCGTTGATAACAGGTTTATCAATGGCGTCAATGAGCGTGCAGGCAGCAGGGCTTGGTGAATTGTTTGGCAATAACAATGCGGCGCAATCGAAGTTCTTGCCAGTCGATAAAGCTTTTAAAGTAGATAGTATTACCAACGCGACGTCTAAAGGTACGCAGTTATCGATTACCTTTGATATTACGCCCGGCCATTACGTTTATAAAGACAAGCTGACGCTAAGCTTTCCAAAGGGCATTAGCGCGTCGCCATTTCGCTTTAGCCAGTCGCCAATTTCTATTAATGATCCTACCTTTGGGAAAGTGCCTGTTTTTACGCAAAAAAATATAATTGCTACTACCACTCTGAGTACCAATAATGGTAAAGGCGCCAAAAATGTCCCTGTTGTCATCGGCTGGCAAGGTTGTGCTAAAGCGGGTTTATGCTATCCGCCCGAGAAAATTAAAACCACAGTGAATATTGGCACAGCTGGTAAATAAACAGCTCGTAAATAAATAATGATGTAAATAGACAAGTCCATACAGACAGTGAATTGGTCAATTCGAATATTGGAAATAATAGGTAGCCCTTCATGTCCCTTAAGAGCGCAGAAAAGTCTCCGTCATTAACGCAAAATAAATCGTCAAAAAAATCTTATCTGTTGGCGTTCGCTTTAAGCGCTGGTTCATTATTGACAGGGCTAGCAGCGACTGGGCTGACGGCCGTGCCAGTGGCATCGCAAGCGGCAGGATTGGGTGATTTATTTGGTAATAAAAGTGCTGCCCAACCGAAATTTTTGCCCGTTAACGAAGCGTTTCAAGTTAGCAGCAGCAGCAAACCGACCAATAATGGCACGCGCTTAGCCATTAACTTTGACATTACGCCTGAGCACTATGTTTATAGAGACCAAATTAAGCTAACGCTGCCTGCTGGCGTGAGCGCTGCACCTTTTACCTTTAGCCAAAAGCCAGTCTCCATTGATGATCCAACTTTTGGGCAAGTATTGGTATTTGACCAAGCCAATATGGTTGCTAGCACTATATTGAGTAGTAATGGCAAGGCGATAAATAATGCCGCTGTAACGATAGGTTGGCAAGGCTGTGCCAAAGCGGGTCTATGCTATCCACCGGAGAAAATAAAAACCACGGTCAATATCGCTGCTGCGTCACAATCGGCAGCCAATAGTTCAAGTAGTACTACTACAGTTTCTGCGAGCAATAACAGCAATGTAGAAACTGCGCAAGCCTCTACAGATGGGACAGATATCGATAGTATTGCTACAGAGCAAACTACGCCAGATGACGAGGTGATTGATTATGCATTGTTAGATGACGAAGCGTTAGATGCAGAGCTTGGTGCAATCAATACCATCTCTGGAGCCGATGAAGAAGTGGTAGGCGATAATGTCACAAGTGAAGCAGCGAACAATGACGCTGTCATAAATAATGCTGCTGCAACAAGCAATACCGTTGTTGGTGATAACACGATTGATAGCGACCCTTTTGGCTTAGCCTCGCATCCGTGGTTGGCATTGGTGTTATTATTTTTGGCAGGATTAGGCTTGGCATTGACGCCGTGCGTGTTACCGATGCTACCGATTGTCGCCAATATCGTCGCTCGCCAGCAAAACCCAACAGTTAAAAAAGGTGTCATTTTAACCACCAGTTATGCGATTGGTGTTGCTATCGCTTATGGTATTTTGGGTGCGGTCATTGCTATATTTGGTGAATCGTTAGGCATTATCGGTTGGCTACAAAACCCGATTATACTAATTGCCTTTGCCATCGTTTTTGTCTTATTAGCCCTTTATATGTTGGGCGTATTTAGCATTCGTCTGCCGAGATTTATCAGTAGTAAAATGCAGGGTCTAAGCCAAGCGGGGGATAGCAAGCTTGGTAGTACGGGCGGCAGTTTAATTGCGGGATTCTTATCAGCACTCGTGGTATCGCCTTGTGTTTCGGCACCCTTATTTGGGGCGCTGCTTGCTGTATCAACGATTGGAAGTCGATTACTTGGCTTTGCGGCTTTATTTATGCTCGGTTTTGGTTTATCAGCGCCGCTTATTTTAATCGGCGCGACCCAAGGTAAAATCATGCCAAAAGCGGGTGAGTGGATGAACTGGGTCAAGCAAGGCTTTGCTCTGCTACTTTTTGCCGTGGCATTGCTATTAATTGAGCGCGTCTTTATCTCACCTGTGATGCTGATGGTTTGGGCGTTATGGTTTATGGTCGTGGCGATATGGGCGTGGAGCTGGCTAGGCAAAGGTCGAATGTTGACCCAAGCGCTAGGCTTAATCGCTGGTATTTGGGCGACGTGTTTAATCGTCGGCGCCGCCTTGGGTAATGATGATAGTTTACATCCGCTCGCGTCATTAAGCGCCGCGCCAGTGATGCAGACGACTGCTGGTCAACCAGCCAGCAGTAATGCAACCGATAAGACGGTCACGACGCTCGCTGAATTAGATGCCATTGTCGCCGCCAACCCTAAAGTGCTGGTCGATGTCACCGCCGAATGGTGTATTGAGTGCCGGATTATGGATAAAAACTTATTTCATAATCGCCCTGCGCAAATGCAAGATTGGCAATTGGTCAGACTTGATATCACGGAGACTACGGCTGATTCAAAAGCAATCTTAGCGCGTTATAAACTATTTGGTCCGCCAGCATTGCTGTATTATCAAGACGGGCAATTGGTCAATCAGCAAGTGGGTGAAATCGGGCGCGCAGCGTTTGAGCAAACCTTAACCGCGTTAAATTAACCGTTTAAATGTAGATAAATTCCACATCATTTCTACCCATTAAAAAGCCAACGTCCTTTGATAATAGGACGTTGGCTTTTTCAATCTTACTAAATAGCTTTTTTAATATAGACGCTAAATCCTTGGTTTAACGTTATTTATTACTATTCATTTAACTACTTACCTTATTATTTACATCAGTATTTACTCGCGATAACGCTAGGGCGTGTTGAACATTCATAATTTGAGCCAGATATAAGCACAAGCAAGAGCGACTGTATTTTCATAACTCTGCT
>NZ_VKLR01000031.1:0-25616 GCF_007280595.1 Psychrobacter sp. YGAH215
TTAAGGTGTTTGATTTGGTATTCTTCTATGTCAATTATGGCTATGTCTGATGCCAGCATACTTTTTAGAACACCACCCGATTTTTTAATAATAAGAACAGTGTCTTGTTTGTCAGCCGCTGTAAATCAGGGGATAATCTACAGCATTAAATCTAATCTCGAGAAACTATTTTATGCTGATTAATGCAGATTTTACTCGCCGTGCTGCATTGGCACCCGAACACTATCAATGGGTGCCATCACCGCAAAACGGCGTCGAGCGTGTCATGCTCGACCGCGTCGGCGCAGAAAAAGCCCGTGCCACCAGTATCGTGCGCTATGCGCCTGAGTCCTATTTTCCGCATCATATGCATCCGGGCGGCGAAGAGATTTTGGTGCTGTCGGGGACTTTTTCGGCAGATAATATCGACTATCCAGCAGGTTGGTACTTACGCAATCCAACAAACTCTGGCCATCAGCCCTATAGTAAAGATGGCGCAGTCATTTTCGTCAAACTTTGGCAAATGCTAGCCACCGAAACACGTTATGTTGCTATCGATACTAACGATTGGGCAAACTGGCAAATACAGGACAATCGTGAGGTCTGTCAGTTATTCTCAGATGACAGCGAACAGGTCAGCTTACAGCGTTTAAAGGCCAATGAAGCCCTATTTACCGACACAGTATTTATAAACGCAATATTTACCGACACAATCAAAGGCGGCGCTGAGATACTGGTGCTAGATGGTAAGCTGATAGATACTGAACTTACAGATGACGCTAAAACCTATACTCGCGGTAGTTGGCTACGTTTGCCAGTGGGTGAAAAACTGCAAATAAAAGCAGGCATACACGGTGCTACGGTTTATCTCAAAACTGGTCACCTGTCTAAAGTCATTGGCGCTAAAGTAGAAGAAAAATAGTACGCAAACGTAGATTTAGCAATTATTAATAGCGACTTTAATGGTTTATAGGCTACTGCTTCACTATAAAAAAGGCGTCAGAACTATTTTTCTGAAAAATAGATTTGACGCCATTTACATATAATTAGCTATAAAATATAGAAAGTTATTAAAATAATGTTCTGTAACTCCTCGGTTCATACCTGCCCTTCACATTGCTGCTTTATTTCTGTAAAATACCGACCGTACGGTTTCTTTATCAAAAACTGTTTTTTCTTTTGTATTAATAAAACACATTCTTTTAAAGCCAAATTTACTTTTAGTTAAACTGACGCGCTAATATCGAGATAAAAATGGAAACTCAAAACGCTCATAAACGTAAAAAACAGCCAGAGCTTATACGGCGGGCGCTGCTTGATGAGGCAGCGCGCATCACTTTGGAGCAGGGCTTGTCTAAAGTCACCTTCCAATCGGTAGCGGATGCCGTCGGCGTGACCAAAGGCGGGGTGATGCATCATTTTGCCACCAAGGACGCGCTCATCTTAGAGGTGTTTTATGACGCGATGGCTAAGTTTGAGGCGGAAGTCAATCAAGCGATGGCAAAAGATCCAGTCAGCTATGGCTCGTTTACCCGCGCTTATATCGATGCCACCATCAGTCTGGGCGAAAAAGGTCAAGCCGAGTTTAATAGCCAAGCCACGCTGTACGTCTTGATGCTAGGGGATCGGATGCTACGCGAACGCTGGGCTGAATGGTCAAACGAGCAGCTAAAAAAACACGCTGCTACGGACAATACCGAAACGCTATGTATGGTGCGTCTGGTCGCCGATGGGATTTGGCTCTCTGACTTTTCGGGTATCGATATCTCGGATAAAGCCTCACTACGCACGCGCTTGATAACTATGACGCAGCAAGACTTTGACGCTTAAAAATGCATACAAACTACTTTTATTTTTCACCTTTAATCCATGACGACATTGTTTTTAAGACTTTATAAAAAAGCTTTTTTATAAAGCGAACCCGTCGCCCTAAGGAAAACTTATGACAGCTACTCAGACAACCATAAATAATTTACAAGACATTATTGATTTCACACAAACACAAACCGCTTATATTAACGGTCGCTATCTGGCGGTCGATGATTCTTTAACGACCTTTGAAGATATCAACCCAGCGACAGGTGAAGTGTTAGCTATCATTCAACAAACGACGACTGAGCAAATCGATGAGGCGGTAAAAGCCGCGCAACAAGGTCAAAAAGTGTGGGCAGCAATGACCGCGGTTGAGCGCGGCCGGATTTTATTAAACGCAGTTGCGATATTGCGCGAGCGTAATGATGTATTAGCATTGCTCGAAACCAAAGACACGGGTAAAGCGCTTTCTGAGACCAAGTATGTCGATATCGTCACTGGTGCTGATGTCGTTGAGTATTATGCGGGGCTTGCGCCAATGTTAGAGGGTCGTCAGATTCCACTACGTGATAGCAGTTTTGTTTATACCCGCCGCGAGCCACTCGGCGTGGTAGCAGGTATCGGTGCGTGGAATTATCCGATTCAAATTGCGATGTGGAAAGCTGCGCCAGCATTGGCTGCTGGTAATGCGATGATTTTTAAACCCTCAGAAGTCACACCGTTAACGGCACTAAAACTGGCAGAAATCTTCACCGAAGCAGGCTTACCAGACGGCGTCTTTAACGTCGTGCAAGGGGATTATAAAGTTGGCGAAGCATTAACCCAGCATCCTGATATCGCCAAGGTCTCATTCACAGGCGGGGTGCCAACGGGTAAAAAAGTCATGGCAAGTGCGGCATCATCGTCGCTGAAAGACGTAACCTTAGAGCTGGGCGGTAAGTCGCCATTGATTATCTTTGACGATGCGGATATTGATATGGCTGCTGACATCGCCATGATGGCGAACTTTTATAGTACCGGTCAGGTCTGTACTAATGGCACGCGTGTATTTATCCCCAAAACCTTACAAGCCAAGTTTGAAGAGGCAATCTTGACGCGTGTTAAGCGCACTAAGCTTGGCGATCCGATTGATGAGAATATCAATATGGGGCCATTGGTCAGCTTCCCGCATATGGAGCGAGTGCTTGGCTATATCGAACAAGGTAAAGCGGGCGGCGCGCGTCTATTGGCGGGCGGCGAACGTATCACGGCAGGCGAGCTTGCCAATGGGGCATTCGTTGCACCGACCGTGTTTAGCGATTGCAGCGATGATATGACCATCGTACGTGAGGAAATATTTGGTCCAGTCATGTCGATATTGACCTACGAGCTTGAGGAAGAAGTGATTCGCCGTGCCAATGATACCGAGTACGGTTTGGCAGCAGGAGTGGTAACTGCTGATTTGACCCGCGCGCATCGCGTTATTGGGCAGATAGAGGCGGGTATCTGCTGGCTAAATACGTGGGGCGAGTCGCCTGCGCAAATGCCAGTAGGCGGTTATAAGCATTCTGGTATTGGCCGCGAAAACGGCATCGAAGCCCTTGAGCACTATACGCAGACCAAATCTATCCAAGTAGAGCTTGGCAAGTTTGAATCGGTATTTTAAGCAATTGTACGGTAAGAATTTTTAAACAGTAAGGTTAAGGCGAGAGGAATAATTTTTCCTTTTCGCGCCGCCTTACTGCTATGAAATGATGGATATTTTTAATTTTATGGAGCGTTTTATGATATCAACCACACCTGAATATGACTACATCATCGTCGGCGCAGGCTCAGCAGGCAACGTGCTAGCCACGCGCTTGACCGAAGATGCCAACATTAAGGTGTTGCTGTTAGAGGCAGGTCGTCCAGACCATCGCTTAGACTTTCGCACCCAGATGCCAGCGGCACTCGCCATGCCGCTACAAGGCACCACGTATAACTGGGGCTACAAAACAGATCCCGAACCCTATATGAATAACCGCGTCATGGACTGTGGCCGCGGTAAAGGGCTGGGCGGCTCATCATTGATTAATGGGATGTGCTATATCCGTGGTAACGCGCTCGATTTTGATGATTGGGCAAAAATTAAAGGCTTAGAGAACTGGACGTATCTCGACTGCTTACCCTACTTTAAAAAGTCAGAAAACTGCGATGCAGGCGAAAATGACTATCATGGCGTCGGTGGTCCGGTTGAAATGACTACCTCAAAACCTGGCGTCAATCCGCTGTTTGAAGCGATGATTGAAGCGGGCGTGCAAGCTGGCTATCCGAGCACGGATGACCTAAATGGTTATCAGCAAGAAGGCTTTGGGCCAATGGATCGCTTTGTAACCCCTAATGGTCGCCGTGCTTCCACCGCGCGTGGTTATCTTGACCGTGCCAAACCGCGCAGTAACATCACTATTTTAACTGGTGCATTGACCGATGTGATTTTGTTCGATGGTAAGCGTGCGGTCGGTGTCAAAGTCGCGCACCAAGGTCAAACCGAAAAATTCTACGCCGCTCGCGAAGTGATTGTCTCATCGGGTGCGATTGCCTCTCCGCAATTATTGCAACGTTCAGGGATTGGTCCTGGTCAATGGCTTAAAGACTTAGATATTAACGAGATTTTAGAGCTGCCGGGCGTTGGTAATAACCTGCAAGACCATTTAGAGCTGTATATGCAGTATGAATGTAAGCTACCCGTCTCGATTGCCCCTGCCAATAAATGGTGGAATAAGCCCGCCATAGGTGCCGAGTGGTTGTTCAATGGCACCGGACTTGGCGCGTCGAATCAGTTTGAGGGCGGCGGTTTTATTCGTACCGATGAGAAATTCACCCATCCTAATATTCAGTATCATTTCTTACCGTTAGCGGTGCGTTACGATGGTCGCAGCGCGGTGAAATCGCATAGCTTCCAAGCGCATGTGGGCTCATTACGCTCGCCAAGCCGTGGCCGCGTCAAGCTAACTTCAAAAGACCCAAGCGCGCATCCTAGTATCTTATTTAACTATATGTCGCATGAGCAAGACTGGCAAGAGTTCCGCGCCGCCATGCGTATCACCCGTGAGATTATGCATCAGCCAGCGCTTGACCCTTATCGCGGCCGCGCCATTGCGCCGACCGATGATTTGGTGACCGATGCGCAGTTGGACGAATATGTCCGTAACCATAGCGAGACGGCTTATCATCCCTCATGTACTTGTGCGATGGGCGAGGGTAACGATTCGGTGGTCAACGGTGAGGGATTAGTACACGGTATCGATGGCTTGCGCGTCATCGATGCGTCGATTATGCCAAATATCATCAGTGGTAATCTAAACGCAACCACCATTATGCTGGCCGAAAAAATCGTCGATAAGATGCGCGGTGTGCAGTTGCCACGCTCAACAGCAGATTATTACGTTGCCAATGGCGCACCGCTCAGAGCCGAGCCGATGCGCGTTTATAACTCTGTCGTTTAAACGCCTTTTTAAATGAATGCCTAAACGAGTATTTAGGCAACTGCGCGAACTAATAAACAATAAGTAATATAAGTCCATTTCTATCAAAAGGCCTTTCGTAGTAAAGGTCTTTTTTATCAGCGCTTATGTTTATAGAGATGAAAACCATTGAGGTTAAATTTACTTAGCATTCGCGTCGCTGTTTTTCTAATCGTTTATCTTTCAGTTTTTATTAATTGGTACTGCTTTGTGCGTCATGCGGTTATTTATACCTTATGAGTTTAAGATTCATAAGACTATGACGGACAAAGCAATATCAGACCCTGTTTCATTTACCTATTGAGGTCTTTTATGTACAGCTCGCCATCAGAAGATGCGACGAAACCCCTGACTCTAAATAAGACGGTTTTTTTAGGTTCAGCTATTATTTCTATTTTATTGATTATCTGGACGATTGCCTTGCCAGATTATAGTGAGGCATTATTAAGCGCCAGTATGGCATGGGTATCAGAGAGTTTTGGCTGGTATTATATGCTGGTGGTTGCCGCTTATAGTATTTTCGCTTTGTTTGTTGGTTTTTCCAAATACGGCGATATCAAGCTGGGACAAGATCACGAAAAAGCTCAGTTTCCTTTTTTAGCATGGGCGGCGATGCTATTCTCCGCCGGTATCGGGATTGATTTATTATTCTTTGGTGCCTCTGAGCCGTTGATGCATTATCTCACGCCGCATACGGGCTTAGAGCCTGCCAGTGCTGAAGCGATGCGTGAAGCGCTGTCGCAAACCTTTTTACACTGGGGTCTTCATGGTTGGGGTATTTATGCGCTCATTGGTATGGCATTGGCGTACTTTGCGTATCGTAAAAACATGCCACTCGCGCTACGTTCACCGCTGACACCGATATTTGGTGAGCGTTTAATCAAGGGCTGGCTCGGTGATGGCATCGATACCTTTGGCGTCGTCTGTACGCTGATGGGTATTGCCACCAGCTTAGGCATCGGCGTATTGCAGGCCAACGCAGGCTTGACTCATGTATTCGGTATCGAATCGAGCAAAATGGTGCAGAGCCTGATTATCTTAGGCGTGGTTGTTGCTGCCGCTATTTCTGCGATGACCGGTGTTGAAAAAGGCGTACGCCGTTTATCCGAATTTAATATGCTGTCATCGATATTGCTACTATTGGCCATATTGGTACTGGGTAATACGGTTTATTTGCTCAATACCTTTACCCAAAATATTGGGCAATATTTCCAAACGATTATTTTTAAAACCTTTGATGTCTATGCTTATGATGGCAGCGCTGGCGCTGATTGGAAGTCAGGTTGGACGATATTTTTCTGGGCATGGTGGGTCGCTTGGGCACCCTTTGTCGGTTTGTTTATCGCGCGTATTAGCCGTGGTCGTACTTTGCGTGAGTTTGTCTTTGGCGTGATGTTTATCCCGCTTGGTTTTATTTTTGCGTGGTTCTCTATCTTTGGTAATTCAGCGATAGATTTGGTCGCCAATGGTGCAACTGAGCTCGGTGAAATCGCCGTCAATGAGGCCGCGATGGGTATGTTTGCCTTGTTTGAATACTTCCCTTACAGTGATATTTTTTCATTGGCAGGCGTGTTTATTGGTCTGATATTTTTTGTGACCTCAGCGGACTCAGGCGCTTTAGTACTTGCAAATCTAAGCTCAAAAGGTATGACCAATGATACCGACGCGCCTGTTTGGTTACGCCTGTTTTGGGCGGCAGCCACAGGTTTGATTACTTTAGGTTTATTGTTTGCGGGTGGTTTTACTTCGCTACAATCGGTTTCCGTCATTGCTGGTCTGCCGTTCTCGCTTATTTTGCTGCTTTACATGATGGCTATGTGGAAATCACTAAAAGAAGAGGGCAACAAGCGCAAAGCCAGTACGGTTGGCACGGCAAACGTGCTCGATAGCGGTAAAGGCTGGAAAGCGCGCTTGCAGCGTATCGTCAGCTTCCCAAGTCACAAGCAAGTCGAACGCTTTTTACAGACGGTCGTTAAACCTGCCATGATTGAGGTAGAAAACGAGCTAAAAGCAGGCGGTCTTAAAACCTCACTGGATATCCGAAATCTGGCCAGTATTGGTAAAAATATCGATGCCGCAACGGATGAAGATGACGGTCAGATAGATGGGGTAAAACTGCGCGTCGGGCATGGTGATGAAGATGACTTTATATATGAAGTCAATCTCATCAAAGCTGAGCGACCAAACTTTACCCTTAATACTTCCAGTAAGCAGGCCGAGTTTTATTACCGTGCTGAGGTGTTTTTAAGTGATGGCTCGCAAGAGTATGATTTGGTTGGCTATACCAAAGAGCAAGTGCTGGTCGATATCTTGCATCAGTACGAATGTCATATGCAGTATCTGCATTTAGAACGTTAATCCATTCATAAAATCATTCATCAAAGGCTAGTATATATAGTTAGTTCAAAATAAAAGCGAGAAATTATAGCTGTGTGCGACTGGTATAAATTTTCCTTGCTTGCTGTTATCACAGAGGCTACGAAAAATTCATCCCAGTCGCACTGTATCGATTTTAAAGTAATTCTACTATAACTTGCTAGATGTTAGAGATGTGATTAATCATTTGGCAAAATATAACCCCATAAGTTGCATACAGCTTATGGGGTTTTTTATACAAATTAGCTCAACACATATTGCGTTTAATGATAAATTTAGTAATAAATTTAGTAATAAGTGATTGGGCGACAGCGGTTGTCGCACAGCTTTTTTAGCCGCTTTATTTTCATCAGTTTTTATATTATAGTTATTGAGTCAGGCAAAAATAACAGGACAAACCGTTAACCCTCGGGGCGCAACGCTTCACTTTTTAACTGAGTTGTCTTTAGCAAACATTTTGAATAATGTTATTTTCGTTTAATCCTAAACAATCACGCCTGCACAAATCCAAACCTAAACCCCCAAAAAAATATTGATTAATAAGCAAAATAACTGAACAGAAAAACGCCTGTTAATGTTAGTTTTTTAAAATTTATAACGCTAAAAAATAGCGCGACGATAATGAGAAACTACGGCTAAACAATTATAAAAAACACCCAATCTTACATTATAAAACCAATTAACTTCACTAATTTTATAGCCAATAACGTTATTTAAGCAAATGGCGAACAGACTCGGCTGGCTTAAAATTGCGCTTAACAAAGCCCAAAAAATAAGAAAGCAAGAAAAAAGTACGAAAAATACTGCAACGAACAAACCAAAATCAAAATAATAAGGATATGACGATGACAAAGTTAACCTATCAATTTGAGCAAAAACGTATAGACAATGTGCAGTGGTCGCATGGCGCAAAACTGTCTGGAATGACGGCACTGGCGAATGATGAGAAAGGGCGGGTACGTAAAAGCCCATTATTTTATCTTGAGACGGTTTCGATAAATAATTATGAAGATGATGTATATTTTGTCAATAATACCGATGATACCTTGAGCTTTGTCGCGCCGTTTCGGCTGTGCCGAAACATAGGTGAGGCAAGGGCTAAGCTCGGTGATGTCAGTGCTGAAAACGTAGAAAAGGCAAAACTTTATAGCGATGATATCGAGTATTTATATACGGACGTTTTACCGAAACAAGCGGTGCGTATTGGCAGTACGCATGTCATTTATGATAGCGATGCGCTGATGCAGTGGTTTATCGATGTGCCTTATAAGGGCATTGATACCAAAGGCATTGATACGCATTATGGCATTTGGCGCTTTAATGTGGTGGAGAAGGGCGGAATTGGCGGATCTTATCCATTGCTGTGGGAGGATTTTAGCAAGCCCTCGCACGTAGTGAGCAGTGAGTATGTGACTGAGCGCAATGAGATGCCGATAGAGCCTTTACTCTATGACGAGCGCTGTTCGATGTTAGAGCAATTTATTGAACAGTATGGCGTGGCTGACGCTATATTTATCTTGGCTATTAATGATGTGCTCTATCGCTATTGTGTAGGCTGGAGTGCGCCCTACAATGAGTCCGATATTCAAGCAAAAGATATTGCGCGTAAATTAACAGCGCAAAAACCAAAAGATGCTGAGGCGGTAAAACCCATTATCCAAGCGGTTTATGATTTTTGGTTTGGTAAGGGCTTTGCAAAGAATCTCTCAATGCAGGCTTGTGAGGAGATTTTGTGTTTATACCAAGCGCAAATTGCCAATCAAAAAGCGGTTTAAACAATAGATAAAATTATTAAAAATAATACTAAAAAATAATGATAAAAGGAGAAAGCTATGATGTTTCCTATCGAAAATAACGACACGTTTTTACTGTTTTTCCATGGTCTTGATTCAAGTTGCGAGACCAGTAAATACACGTGTATCAAGCGCGAGCCGAAATATTGTCAAACGGTCAATTACCGCGAAAATTTTGCAGAAATTTTTAAGATTTACGATGCTTTAATTCAAGAAAAAATGCAAGAGTATCCACGCGTGGTGTTGGCAGGGCATTCGCTTGGCGCTTGGTTTGCCAATCATTTTGCCCATAAATATAACTTGCGGGCGCTCTTAATTGCGCCGTGTATTTATCCAAGTGATGTTTTAGCGGACCGTATTCCCGCCGTAGCCGATATGAAATTGTCGTTTCCGACCTCAAACTCTGAGATGATGCGAGTGATGGTAGAAGTCGACGATGAAAGCTTGGATGTGGCGGTCGCTAGGCGAACTTTGGTTAATCTGCCGGATAGCTGGGAAGTCGATTATTTTGACGGCGGTCATCACCGTATCGCTCGCAGTAGTGATATTTGGTATCACTTGGTACATCTGTGTGAAGACCCTATCGTTTGGATGGATGAGGCGACGTATCATGGTGAAGATTAGGATATTTGCTGATTAAAAAGAAGTCATGATCGCGTATTTATTTTCTATGGGCTGATGTGCTATCATCATTGAATAAACTATCGTGGGTTTAACAGTTTTGTCCTCGTCATTTATTGCAAATCATCATGATTGCAATTGGTGGCAGCGTACAAACCTTGCAACTTCCAGCACGATATAAAACAATCCTGGTAAAGCGCATGAGCCTGTACTCCGACATCCTCATTTGTGCCTGATTTTATACTTTTTCGTCGGAGTTATAGGAATATAAGGTCTTCATCATCATGAGCCAATCTGCCCAGCCATCCAAATTTACCCGCCGTTTTCAGCCGTGCCATCCTCTCGCACAATACGTCATCGCGCAAATAGATACGTTAGAATATCGCGCGCAATATATTGTCAAAACCATGGGTTACCCACTAAAGCATACCATGCCTGCTTGCGAACGCCTGCGTCATGTGCTGTCCAATAAGCATCTTGGCCTTGACGGCAGCTATATGGATAAATACTTTAGCGCCGAAGAGTTTTTAGCAAAGTTATTTTCGGTACTCGATTTGCCTTATGAGCCATTTGCAGAAGATATTGCTCAGATTAAAGATGAAATAGCACAGGGTGCTGCGCCGCAACCTCGATATCGTTTATACGCCGATGTTGATTTTAAGTTTGATGACAACGCCAATTGGTTGTCTCGTTGGGGCGCTGCACTTTGGACTCAGGTAGATTTGCCAAGCGGATTTGCCAAACTGGATGACGCTGCGCGTAAAAGCATTATTAAAGAGCGTATCCGCACGCATTATCAAGAGCGTGGATCTAACGTGCCGTACGATGGCGCTATAAAAGGCTATTGCTTGATTATGGAACTGCAAGATAAAGAGGTCGAGAGAATCGCGTACGACTTACCAAAATCTAAAAGTGTGTAATAGCCTAAGCAAAACTAAAACTATAATTTCAAAAAACTATCCTTACATTGCTTTAAATTAAATGTCATATTAAAAATCATCTTAAACATAAGCCTCTCTATCCTTTTATGATAGCGAGGCTTTTTTGTATTAAGTAAAAATTTTTAAAATTAAAGCCTACCATTGAAGGCAAGTGTGGTCATTGTTATGATAAGCCAAGCTATACATAATAACTTTTAAGCCTAAAACGATAAAGATTAATCAAACTGCGAAACACGTCTATGACTCCCTCGACTTCCTCTTATCCTCGTCTGTACTCTTTTCGGCGCTGTCCTTATGCCATGCGCGCCCGTCTTGGGTTGTTGTTTGCGGGGCTGCAGGTCGAGCTGCGCGAGATAATATTAAAAAATAAGCCGCCGCAAATGCTAGCGATTAGCCCAAAAGGCACGGTGCCTGTTTTGCAGCTTTTAGATGGCACAGTGATTGAAGAGAGTAGAGAGATAATGACATGGGCGCTTGAACAGCAAGATGCGCAAGGGTTGCTTGCTGCCCAGACCTTGCTTGAAGCAAATGCGCTGATTGATAAAAACGACAATGAGTTTAAATATTGGCTCGATCGCTATAAATACGCCGACCGTCATCTCGATATGAGCCAAGCAGAGTATCGACAACGAGGTGAAGCTTTTTTACAAATGTTAGAGGAGTTATTAATCAAAAATCCTTATTTACTAGGAGAGAGTATAACCATCGCTGATATTGGTATCATGCCGTTTGTCCGTCAATTTGCGCATGTGAATCGCAAGGTTTTTTACGATTTACCTTATCCAAATTTGCAGCGCTGGCTACAAGACTGGCTCAACCATCCACTTTTTTTGCAAGCGATGACCAAGTTTGCGCCCTGGCAAGAAAAAGATGACGTGGTGGTTTTTCCTGCCGCTTTCATCGAGCGTCATTAGTGCTATGATAAAATCTCTCAATTACCTATAAGAGGTTGCCATGACCGTTGATCTCAATAGCCGCTACGGCTTGAATCCTGGGTGGTGTTCTAAAAAGTATGCTGGCGATAGAAGTCAATAAGAAATCTATGCTAAGTTCTCTGATTCTATAGGGCTTTCAAGGCTTCAAAAATTGTTCAAGTTTTAATCAGCATACTTTTTGACACACCACCGTTTTTATAAATAAAACTCCTAGTAATGGCCTTACCTAGTTTATAGGTAAGGCTTTTTTTGAAAAACCAAAATGCCTCACGCAAAAAACAATATCGTCCCATGAAATGCGAACCCTAATGGGGTATCATAGCTATCTTAAAATTAAATGAATCGCTTAAAGCAGCATTGATAAAGCAGCATATCAATTCTCTTACACAAATATTTATACCAGACCATTGATATAAGGCGTATCACGATGCAACAAAGACAGAATCCTATGGAACAAACGCCAAACGCGGTAGAGCATCAACCGGTCTTTATGCCTAGAGTCAATAGTGATAATTTGGTCAAAACGGACATGGTAAGGTTTGAGCGCCACGTGGGGTTTGCCAGTAGACAAAAGAAAAAATCCATCAATGATATGCATCAAGTCATTCGCAAAAAATATGGCTTTAGCCATGTTTTAGAGCTGTCTAGCAAATCTGGCGATAAACTCAGTTTCCCGCTCAGTCCATTAAGCTTAAAAATTACCAATGAGCATGACGGTCAAGCCTATAGTGTCGAAAATGCTTTGCAAGCCAGTAAAGTATTCGAGAATGGTGGGCCGTATATTGACTTACTGACCGTCGCACCAAGACAGGCCAAAAAAGACGAGCGTTTAACAACCTCTGGTGAGCTGATTGGCTATGATTATTTTGGCATGGAGTGGAGCCTTGAGCCATTGACTGCGTTTTATGATTGGCTGTATGTCAATGCGCTCAAGCAAAATCCTCAGCTACATGAGGAAGTCATGCAGTATCAGGCTTTTACCGATCGTGAGTTTAATCCCAAAAAATCTATCCATTGTGCGGCCTATTCGCTAGCGATGTTTGTCGCGCTCAATAAACGTGGATTGCTTGATGGCGTCGAAGACCCGATTGTGTTTTATGATTTATATCATGACTTTAAAGTCAGTAATACGGCTAAACTTCTGGAAAATGGTCTGCTGTGATTGGTGTTTTTAATTAAGTTACTAAGTATAAAGAAAGTTAAGCATAAAAAAAGCACCGAGCTTGCATGGCTTGGTGCTTTCTGTTTTTAGCGTGGAGATTGTTATTTCTAATTCATAGCCAGTACTTACAGCAACTCTTTACGCAGCTGGGCAGGCGTTTTAGGCGATAACAAGCTAGGCGCGACATCGAGGACGGTTTTTGCGCCATTCTCTCCTGCTTGATTCATTTTATAAGCAGCACGGGCATAAGCCACGAGCACGCTGGCGGTAAATTCAGGGTTGCTGCCAAGCTTTAACGAGAACTCTAACACCTGATTGTTTTGCGCATTATCCATACCGCTTACGCCACTGCGAATAACGAATCCGCCATGCGGCATCTTTTGATGGTCCCGCTCAAACGTCTGCTCGTCAATAAAGTGCACTGTGGTATCGTAGTCGGCAAAGTAATCCGGCATGGTGACGATGGTATCGCGTACGCTATCGCTATCGGCGCCATCAGCGAGCACGATATAGCATTCACGGGTATGTTTCTCGCGGGTGCTTAGCGTTGGCTGCTCGCCATTGCGTACTTTTTCCATCGCAGATTCTGAGGGAATGGTGTATTGCACGCCTGATTTGACGCCGTCGACGCGGCGTACTGCATCTGAATGTCCTTGGCTTAAGCCTTTGCCCCAAAAGGTGTAGGTTTCGCCGACCGGTAAAATGGCTTCGCCGTATAAGCGGTTGATAGAAAATAAACCGGGATCCCAACCGACCGATAACATGGCGACTTTATTGGCTTTTTTGGCAGGCGTATCAAGCGCGGCAAAGTACTCAGGGATTTTGGCGTGAGTATCAAAACTGTCGACGATATTAAACAAACCAGCGAGCGCTGGACCTTGCTCAGGCAAATCAGACTTAGAGCCACCACACAATATCAGCACGTCTATGTCGTCTTTATATTGGGCAATATCGTCCATCGCGTAAACGGGCACACTGTCGTCAATCAGGGTAACGGAGGCAGGGTCGCGGCGGCTGAATACACAAACCAGCTGCATATCTGAGCTTTGCTTAATGGCAGCTTGGGCGCCGCGGCCAAGGTTGCCGTAACCGGCGATGGCGACTCTAATTATTGATGTCATTATGATTAGCCTTACGTTGATGAAGCGGACAGTCCATTATTGCTAAAGTGATACGTAACAAGTAGCAATGCTATGCAATTCATATTTACTGTGAAATAAAGTATGCGCAGTAATCTGCCCTGTAATGAATAACTGATTGATAGAAATGGCATCTATTTTAGAGGATTATGTTTATAAGTGATAGGGCGCGGTCATACTAAATTTCAGATGAGGTTAAGTATGGACTTTACATAATATGACTGCCTCAATGAGTCGCTAAGTTGTTTTCAGTGATGATAAACAGGTTTGGGTTCATCTCTCTTAAAATAGCTACTGAATTTCCTATATAATGTCAGCTATCTCGTTATTGATTATTCATTCAATTCAGTCTTTTTCTTAGTACAAAAAGCTTTTTATTAGGTGAAAATGGCACTTTATGTTTAACACTTCCTCGACTCGTTTAAATAAATATATTAGCGAAAGCGGTATTTGCTCTCGGCGCGACGCTGACCGTTTTATTGAACAAGGTAACGTGTACGTCAATGGCAAACGTGCTCAAGTAGGTGCGCAAGTGGTTGCTGGAGATACGGTGAAAGTTAACGGGCAACTTATTGAGCCACGAGAAGCAGACGATTTCATTTTTATTGCGTTGAACAAACCAGTCGGGATTGTGAGCACCACAGAAAGCTCTGAGAAAAACAATATCGTTGATTTTGTTGGACATAGCGACCGTATTTTCCCGATTGGGCGTCTGGATAAAGATTCTCAAGGTTTAATCTTTTTAACGAGCAATGGCGATTTGGTTAATAAGGTGTTGCGTGCGGGTAATAACCATGAAAAAGATTATGTGGTGACAGTCAATAAGCCGATAACCGATAGTTTTATTGAAGGTCTAGCAGGTGGCGTACCTATTTTGGGGAGAATGACGAAAAAGTGCCCGGTGACTAAGGTAGCACCTACCGTGTTTAATATTACGCTAGTACAGGGATTAAACCGTCAAATTCGCCGTATGTGTGAGCATTTTGGCTATGAAGTCGTAAAGCTTGAACGCACACGGATTATGAATGTGAGTCTAAAGGGTATTCCCGTTGGAGACTGGCGAGATTTAACCCCAAAAGAGTTGTCCGTTTTACTGAAATCTATAGAAGACTCTTCTTCAGAAGACAATACTGCGGCTAAGAAATCACGTAAGTCGCCACGAAGAAAACCGCGTACTGATACCTCATCAAAATCAAAAGAGTCGTCAAAACCAGCGGGCGCAGCAAAGGGCAATGCTAAACACCCCAAGGATGGCGCTAGAAAACCAGCGGGTTCTAAAGGTAAGCGTCCTTTTGGGGATAGCAAGAAGTCTGGCGGCAATGGCAAACCTGCTGCTAATGGTAAGCGTCCTGCAAGAGGTCGAGGTTCTTCGCGGTCCTCAAAACGATAGATCAATAGGTAATGACTTTTGATGCAGTAGAGCAGTTAAGTTAGGTTAGTCACCAAACTCAGTAGTGATATAATGCCCCGATAATCGATATTTTATAAAGGGTTTACATTATGGCTCGTACCGCTAGCGCCTTACACATTTTAGTAAAAGACAAAGAACTGGCTGATGACATTATGGCCAAACTTAAAAAAGGTGTGCAGTTTGACGTGCTGGCTAAGAAACACTCAACTTGCCCATCAGGTAAAAAAGGCGGCAACTTAGGTGAGTTTAAAAAAGGTCAAATGGTGCCAGCATTTGATAAAGTTTGCTTTAACAGCGAACTTTTTACCCCGCATTTAGTGAAGACCAAATTTGGCTGGCATGTGGTTAAGGTGCTTTATAGAACGTAAGCGTTAGGCTTTTTATTTAATGATACAGACAAGAGAGGTTACCTAAAAAGCCAGACAACTTAAGCGGTCTGGCTTTTCTTATGATTCACACCATGTTTTACCAAGTTGTCTTAGCATCATTTTAAGTTTGTCATTGCTTGATCATAATATTAAACCACTTTTCATTTCTATCTACTCTTTGATCATCAGTAAGCCAAATACTGTCTTTGAATTCATGGTTGGTTTTTTGCTTGATAGCTTCCCAGCGTTCTTCATTCATATCGCAAAAAAAGCGGCTGTCTTTCACGTACTCATCATCGCCATATTTAAACGATCCGTAAAAAACGCCATCGTCTGTCAGTATGTGTAGTAACCCATCTATTAATTCAGGCAGCTCATCATAAGCCACATGAAGCAATGAAGCGCATGCCCAAATAGCGGTAAATTGGCGTTGCCAGTCTTTTTGGATAATGTCTTGAAAAGTAGCGCAGTGCCACTCAATCGTATCTTGATAGTCCATGCGCTTTTGAGCAGCCGCTTTTGCAAGGTCAAGTAATGCCGAGCTACTATCAATAGCAGTAACATTAAAGCCTAAGTTGGTAAAATACATACTGTCACGACCTGAACCGCAGCCTAAATCCAGTATATTTTGATTGCTTATTGGTCTGACAGGTAGATTATCTATAAAGGGTTGATATAGCAGACGCATATTCACATCGATGGTTTGCTCAATAAATGAGTGTGCATTGCTGTTATAAAAGGCTAAGGTATTTGATTGGTTTATCATAGGTTATATATCGCAGTTTATTATCAGAAAAGACTACAGCCTTGTTGTTGAGGTTGCCAAACATGAATCAAACGTTCTTTTGAGAAGTTAAAGGACTTTTGCAAAAACTGTTGACGTGTCTTTTCATTCTTACCCGTTTGATTGATTAAAGTCTCACGTAAGGGGTGGTGACTGCCAATCAAATATTCGTTGCGTGTGTGCAGTCTTTTTAATAATTCAATATTAGGTACTTGAGCAGATTTACCGTCTATACCACGGTTACAATCAGAGCAAGCAAGCACTAGATTCCAAACGCCATCGACATTAACCGGACGACAGCAACCAGCGGTTGCTACTTGGGGTTTTAAAGTGTGCGGAAAAAAGTGGTCAACATCTGCTAGCATCGGGTCATTAGACGCAATGCTGATTTCTGTAAAGCAATAAAAGCATCTGCTCTTTTGATAACCGTTCTCGCACCGCTTTGGTATTGACCACATGAAATGCGTCCAAAACGTATTTAAATCCTTCTTTATTCGTAATATCAATAAGTTCATCTTTGCTAATCTGTTGATGGTTGAATTGAGTGCAAGCATTGATAAATTTACCACTACCAAAAGTGCTTTGTTTAGGACTGTGTTTTAGATGCTCACACAGGTGCATGGCGTAGGGCAGTGCTAAATCTTCTAATGAAATTAAATCAGAATTTCTTTCTAAGCTAACGTCGATCAGAGTTTTGGCAAGCGCGAATTTATAAGAAGCCGTGTTTTTACCAAACAAAATAATCGCTCGCTAGTAGTTTTCTAGCGTGGGTTCAACGTCTATAAAGTTCATGAATGGCTCAATCTGTCGTTAATTAGAATGCACTGTGATGATAATCGATTCTAATAGTACTATAACTTGATTGAAAGAAACGAGCTTTTAGTTTTAGAAGGTGGGCACCAAATGGGCACCGCACCGAAAATGAGCTTTTTGATTGAGTAGATAAGCTTAACTATATTCAAAAATATATCTCGATAATTTCTCTACAACCCCCGAAAATTGGACAAAAAAAGCCTCACTGTTAAGTGAGGCTTTTTAAGTATTTGGAGCGGGAAAAGAGATTCGAACTCTCGACCCCAACCTTGGCAATGGTGTAGAACTATTATGTTATATAGTGTTTTACATATAAGTATATGATATTAATATACTTATTTTTTATATTTAATAAAATTATTTTACCATATTAACGCAATAAACGATATATTTTTATATTGCTGTCACCGTAAAAAAGCACTGATTGACACCTAACTATTATTAAGATAGTCTGGATCTACTCCTGCCCTATCGTCATTATTTCTAGGACGGTTTATTATCCTATCTATTAGAGGTGTTCAATGACAAAGAAGCCTTCAGCTCGTAATCACTTTTTTACACCCAGTCATACTACGTTGACCGTCCATCCCAAAGCGTCAATGGCCTATAAAACTTGGCTGAAGTGTCGTCCCAAAACATCGCCCATTCATCTTGCTGATATCGATAAATATCATAAGCCGCCGATAAGAATTATTTCTAGTGATAAAGAGGGCTACCTATACTTTGACAACTTTGAGCGTATGGCAGATATTTTTCTTTACGAGACTGATATAAGTCAGCCATTTATAATCATTACAGGTAATGATCAGCAAATTACTAAGATGGCTTGGGTAGAAGTATTGAGGCTTTGCCGCTATCAGAATGTTGACCATGTTTCTTTATGGCAGCACTTACGACATGACTGTGCAGCGACAACACTAAAGCAGCTAATGGGGTGTGATAGTTTGTTCAATGAGGATTACTGTGATTTTGCAGGAATCAATATCGATCGATATTTCTACAGGCAAAGGTCTTTAAAGCCAGTTAAAAAAACGTTTGATTTAGCACAGAATACGGACTGGACCAATGTATAAAGTGAAAGAATGGACTGTTAGGACTATGGAGGCCGAAACGGTTCATGGTTTGATCAGACGGATTGTGCCATATGATTCACCATTGTCAGCTCAAGTGCACAGATTTGTTTTTGAGCTGATAAAGCTGTCTCCAAGATACTTGATGAGAACTAATGATCAGAGTACCGATTCGAGTTTGACAAAACTAACGCATGACGAATGCAATACTATAATAAAAGTTGTAAATTTTCATAAAAGCTCTGATATCTGGTCTGTTCCTTATATGTTAGCTGCATTTACTGACTACTATAGAAAAAAACCACTTACTGATAAATCTTGGCTTTTTATGAGCAAGTACTTACAGTTTATACTGCTGATAGTAGAGCGTGAAGATAAGCATTTTAATAAGATTAACAATCTTGGCGTTCGAATAAGAATGGCGCTCAAAAAGAACTCATCTCAGACTGCGATTATTGATAAGTTAATTAACATACATGGATCATCTGCTAATGTTTACGAGAACTTCGCCGATATTGAATCGTATGAACAAGATATGCGGCATAGGGAGCAGACAGGCTTAGTCAAAAATACAAATATAGCTAAGAAAGTTGGTGAGATAAGGCTTGCTTATGAAGTTGTTCTTGAGGATAAGGTTTATATCGAAAGGAAGTTTAGGGGAAAGAAGCAGTCTGTATTCATAAATAAGACGAGAAATGAACAGGCTTTACCTTTCACAAATGAAATAACCCGACGAATACGTTTTCCTAAGCCATCCTCAGATAACAACGTTGCCAAACCAGAGGACCTAGCAGACGATAATCCACTAGCGCTTTTAGATAATAAATACAATCCTAGTAAGAAAACAGCTAAATCATCACAATTGCAGCAGTATCAAGTCAAAACCAGCTACTTACATAATAAACGTAATCAATTTATGTTTCCCAGTAATACTAGGTTGTTAACAGTATCCGACTATCAGTCGGTTTTTGTAAAACTGTGGTTTATAGTATCTCATGAAGAACAACGTGTTAGGCGAGTCGCTGCTATATTGGTACTATCAATGATAAGTGGCAGGTCAATTCAAAACGTGATTAAAGAGGTAGCTACTAACAAAAGCCAAAGAGAATTTTTGGTGGAAGAAGAGAATGGTGTAACCGTAATTCGGAATACCATTAATGTGACTGTCAATCAGCGTGATAAAATAAAGCCAGTCACCAAAAGTCATAGCAATAACTTTAGTTTGCCGTTGCCATTACCCTTAAGTGTCATATTATCGTATAAATTTGAAGTTGAACCAACCGAGATCACTCAGCTTTTAAAAACACTTAGAGAATCCTTATCATTACCTTTATTATCAAATCAACATATTGAATCAGCGTTAGCGTTTATTATTACCCATCGTATTGGCGAACCATTACACTCAGATATTATTACAGGTGTAGAGGTAGAGCATTCATCACCGCTGTACTATACCAGTATAAAAACATCTTCACTGTTTGATACTTATCAAGCCGCAATTAAAATACTGAGTAATCGGTGTTTTGAAAGCTTAAAGTCTACTAACTTCTATAGAATTAATAGAGCTCAGAAACTCTTAGAGTCGCTAAATCCGAAAAACTATAAATTATGGCAAGCTCATAGATACCCTTATTTTGTGGATATGCCGATTGTCGCTAGTAATATTAATAAAACCTACATTGGTAGTGAGATGGCACTGACTGATCAGGTGTGCAGTAATTTTTTTGCACTACTTGCAGAACATGTGCATGCTGATAAGCGACTATTAAGCCATGGTACAAATGCCAATGAAGATGAATATATCAAACAATTTAATGCTTATGGCTTATGGCTATGGCACGTTATTCAGATTCAAACTGGTATAAGACCCGTCAATGATGCACCTGGATTTTTAAATCAATTTAACTTTAGTCATGACATGTATTGGGTTTCAGATAAATCTATACGTCAAGGCAAAGACCACGGTCGCCTCATCCCTATGAGTGATTTTTTAAAAACGGCGCTAAAAAACTATATTAACTATATTAAACACTTTGCTAGTGTGCACAATCCTTTATATTCAGACCATAGACTTAACATTAATAAGATTTTGCAATCAGAAGAACCTTTTTTACAGATATTTAGCTTAAATCCAAAAAAGTTTATGCCGATCACACCAAAACGCATTAGAAATACGGTGGGTAAAGCGCTGCCTCATCAAGATAACTGGTTACGACATCAATTACGCTCGATGCTGACCAACGAAGTAGACGAGGTATACGTTTGCGCCCTATTAGGTCATGAACACGCTGATCAAGAGATATTTCATCCGATGTCCTCATTATCAATCCATCAATATAGGACAGAGCTATTGCCCCAGCTAGATCGTGTGGCGCAAAAGCTTGATCTTAAGCAAGTGGAGATCAAGCATGGCTAAGTCATCAGAGTTATCGTCTCATGAGAAAAGAGCTGCTAATTTACAGCGTCAAAAACAAGCATTAATCAGTAAAGCGGAGGAGGTGGCTGCTGATTATTTATACAGACATCAGCCTTTTAATGAATCTAATATGGAAGAGCATTATCATGCTATCGATAATGAACTATCAAATTCATTCACGACATTCAATCAATACCGCTGTGCAAGGCAAGGGTTTTTGCAAGCAGTCAGAACTTATAATAAAGATAAACACTGTTCATTAGATGAGCCAGTCGTTCCAATTGTGGCTGAACGAGATAAACTCACCATTAGCTATGAGTGGTTTGTTGAAGGTTCAAAGGTTTCAAGTACTTGGGAGGCGATGCAACTATTTTGGCAGAATAAGCGTAAGTTTAGTGCCAATGACTATGTGACTTACTTTTTATATAGCAGTATTATATTCGGTGGTCTAAATGATTTATCTGCATTAAAAGCGTTGTATCAGTGGATATTTAGCAATCGAAAATTGCATCTTGTTGATTTAGAAAAACAGACTAAACCTTATCAGAAGTTAGATGCTAATAAAATTCTGCTCGTGATTCCTTTAGAGGTCAGAGATAATAAATATGGTTGCAGAGTTGATGGCATCGATGAGGCATTGACTCGCTATGTTTCTTATGTCCCTGATGACCTAAGTCTTATGTTTCTATACGCTTTAGGTGATACTGATATAAATAAGCGTAAAATACAGCAGTTTGAGACGATTATCAAAGGATTAAATAATACGTTTGAAATTACTTGCCGAGATCCAGAAAAAATCCATTTATCACATCTTATCAAATACGCTAATTTTCATTGGCGGCAGTGGCCTGGTAGTGCTATCGATAGCGCTGGCAGTCTGGTCATGCAAGGACAGCTTAAAAGTACGTCACTACCTACTAAGCAACTACTTAGTTACAACCAAGAAATCATTCAAAGTACCCAACCAGCTATTACTTGGCAAAAGCTGTTTATCCAAAGCACATCATCGAACGATACCTCTAAGCCCAGTAAAAGCTATCCCGCTTTTAGCAAGAATATCATTCAGCTCATTCAAGAGGCATTGAAAGGGACTAAATCATCTGCCAAAGATACTATTAACAACATAAAAGATGAGTTTCCTCAGCCTAACGCCATACGTCTGCTAGGCTGGGTACTATTTTTACTAGAAGGCAATCAAACCAACCTAAACTCAGTCAGTAAATATGTAGGTTGTATTGGACGTGAATGGCTTATGTTGACCATGGATGAAGAATTAGAGGAATGGGGTACCAATGATTATGAAGAAATATATGAGCAAATCATCTTAAGTAAAGTCAAAGATGCTCGTAAAAAAGATGTTTTGCAGAAAGACCCGATCGATGATAGAGATGACATTGAACTTGATGATGATGATATCAAGAATGGTAAAGATGATTATTTAGATGATCCAGTAGCTGATTTAGAGCAGGCGCTAGACCAAAATATCGACTCAAAAGATGAAGGCAAACAATCCACTAGCCTAGATGAGCTCAAAAATACCCAGTCTTATACCTATGGGCGTCTGCGCGCTTTTCATCGATATCAGATGCAGTATTTCGATGCTCCTGACGTGGTTTTTGCATGGGGAGAAAACAAACAGATCGTTAAATCGGGTATGGTATCGCCTCGAGTATACAACGCCATGCATAGCGCACTACAAGTATCTGAATTAAACAAGAGCCAAAAGCTGTTATGCCAGACGATATTGATTCTAGCGTATCGTACTGGTATGCGTATTAATGAGATTGCAGGTATAAAACTCAAAAACGTAAAAGCCCTTTCAGATATTAGCATTGTACTGACGCCAAACCCTTATCTACGTCTTAAAAGTAGCAGTGCTAAAAGAAGAGTTTTATTAGCAGCACTTTTAAAGAAAGATGAATTAAAAATATTGACGTCGTTTATTGCTCAGCAAGAAAGAATGGAGGCGTCCTATTTGTTCTCACAAGGCGTGGGTAAGCAGCCGCTACCAACGTATTTTTTTAGCAATTTGATGAGAATGTTATGGGATGGCGTGCTTGGGCAAGACAATCACAACTATACTTTTCATAGCCTTAGACATACGGCAATCAGTCAATTGGCGCTAGCTATCAATGGCTCGGCATTAACAGAGGTGATGACGGATTATACCATCGAGGAATGCCAAAGTATTGCTGACAGTCTTGCTGGTTATCATCAAAATCAAGGTGCTTGGTTTGGGTTAGCAAGTTTTGTGGGTCATCTGACTTGTGACACAACTTTTGAGCATTACATCCATACCGCACATTTATTAGCAGGGTGGCAGTTAAGCAACGCAAAAATCGAAATACCTTTTACGGTATTACAGAATATAACTGGTATAGATTATCAAACAGTCAATTATCACGATAAAACTGCCTATGATAAATCTACTAAAGCGGTAGCGTTGAAGAAATTAAGGCCATACTTTGCGAAAAAGCTAAAAGCACATCACGCTCCTTTGTTTACAGCATCTGATGTGAGCGCCCAACTTATCCAACAGAATACTGAAGGTGAGGGGATACATCGCTCTATTTTTATTGATACTAGGTACGATGCTGTTATAAGCTTTATAAGAGAGGTTGATAAAGTTAAGCCTGAGCTGCGTGAAAAAGAATTGGAAAATATAGCGATAAAACACGGTATTTATCTAAATAATGCGCTAGCGTTATACAAAAATGCGAGTGGCTTAAATAATAACGACAAGCTCATCACTCAAGTCAAAGGTCAAACTGCTCAAGCGATTATTACCACGGCTTTGGATAACGCTTATAATATGTCTGTACAGAAACCTGATATATTGCAAGGGTTTGTCAGGACCTATCAAAAAAAGCACATTACCTCTCGGTCTTACTTAAAGTTTGGCATTAAAAAGTCTCAACATGAGCTGTTGGCTGAATTTTTAAGGATAGGGTGTCAAATTGTCGCGCCGCAGCATTGGCAACTCACTTCTAGTAGCACAAAAGAAGTTAGGGACTTTAAGAAGAAGCATGAACTCAATAGTGCCATTAGGGTAGAAGCCAACCAAAACTGTGTAGGCTTTGAAGTTAGGATTGTCAGAAAAATAAAAATTCCTACTGATAACGCTGTCTATGAGTCATCTGGTGTCTTGAGGTTTTTGGGTGGGGTTTTGGTAGTGTTGGTTGAGTAGTCCAAAGTTTTTAACGATACACGTACTATAGGTTTTACTGCCAATTAGCTTAATTCTATCTATTAGATATTTGTTTACTAAAATATTTACTGCTATATAATAGATGTTTTTAGTGATAGATACATTAAACACATTATTGTTATCAGATTTTATTCAATAGAGCCATATGTATGCAATATCATTGCGTTAAAACGTTCTTTTTACTTTGTACTAGCACAGGCTTGCTATTGGTTTGCCCAGTGCACGCTGATGTGAAATATATAAATATGAGTAATTTAAATCCTGAAGTTACTGCTCATAACACTCCAAAAGTAGTCAATGCTTCAAATTCAAAAAAGGGAAGAATCAATGACTATAACAAAACTAAATTAGATCAAGTTATTGAGTATAATGCAAATAAATATGACGTATCTCCTGCATTGATTAGAGCAATTATAAGACAAGAATCTAATTTTAATACTCTCGCTGTCTCACCCAAAGGCGCAAGAGGACTGATGCAAGTATTACCCTCAACAGCAAAGAATTATGGCTCTTACGATTTATTTCTACCACACCATAACGTAGAAGTAGGTAGTCGTCATTTCTCTAGATTAATGAAAAAATACAAACAGTTACCATTAGCATTGGCGGCATATAATGCTGGTGAAGGAAATGTGAGTAAATATAATGGTATTCCTCCTTTTTTAGAAACACAGAAATATGTTCTCAACGTCCTCAAATCTTATAATGCAGGTCTTGATAAACAAATTTATGGTATAGATATTCAAAGTCAAAGCGATGGTTCAAAGGTTTTGGTAGAGCAGAGTGTGATTGGTGATAAGACAATAGAAATTATAAAAGCGCCTAAAGTTCTATATTTTAGTATAGATCGTTAATTCTAAAAAAATCTTTAAAGTCTGATCTGAAATAAATCATTGTGTATACGTGACAATGATATAACAAAAGTATAATATTAGCGCTACAAATTGTACTTTTGTTGAGATAAGGTTATGCGCCTAACCCCTTTATTTTATAGTGTGACTATACTTATTAGTTTTTCTTTGAATGCTGCTGCAGCCAAAAGTTTAGGTGACTTATTTACCAACAATGCTAGTAAAGTTTGCAATAGCACAGGTAATAACGGAACACCTGGATGTCCTGCTAACCAAGGCGCAGGCATTGTAGATACCTTAAGTACAGACCAAGGCGCAGGCAACCCCATCAACGTTCTTAACGGCAACAAGTTTGAACAAGCCACAGACATCCAAGCCGTAGGTGATGACTATGCCCTAAGACTCAACCGTTACTACAATTCAAGAAGCAGCCAGCGCGGACTATTTGGCATTGG
>NZ_VKLR01000032.1:0-23183 GCF_007280595.1 Psychrobacter sp. YGAH215
GGTACGAGCAAGAGATTTATGGCATTTGTCTCATCGATTGATTCGTAAGATTCTTTCACACAATCTATGCTTTGTACTCAACAAAAAACTTGGTAATCCGCCTCTTCAGTTTGATTTGCTTATTTCAAGTTGAGAGTGGGGTCTATTAATGTATTAAATAAAGTCTCTATTAATAACCTATCTCTTACAATCGTCGGTTCTCGTATTTTATATGCCTGACTTAGAAGCTTTAGCAGAAAAATTATTTTTCAATAACGACGCTTTCCTTCTCTTTACCATGCGGTATCAACCATTTGCCAAACCACCCTGATAAGTCGTCCATCAAGGTATAAACCACCGGAATGACTACGAGGCTTAATAGGGTTGAGGTGGCCAAACCGCCCAATACCGCGGCAGCCATCGGACGACGGAAGGTAGGATCGGCATCTCCCCAACCAAAGACCAATGGCAACATGCCAGCGCCCATCGCAATGGTGGTCATGATAATTGGCCGCGCACGCTTACGACAAGAATCGATAATGGCATCAAAACGCGCCAAACCTCGGCGCTGAGCAATCAATGCGTAATCGACCAACAAGATAGAGTTTTTGGTGGCGATGCCCATCAGCATGATAAAACCAATCATCGATGGCATCGACAGACTACTTTTGGTAATCACTAAGCCGACAAAAGCGCCACCGATAGACAGCGGCAGCGCCATCAAAATGGTAAATGGCTGCAATATCCGCCCAAATAATAAAATCAGCACGCCTAAGATACAGACCACACCGACAGACATCGCAATCACAAAGCCACTAAATAGCTCAGCCATATTCTCGGCTTGTCCTTGGTCAATAATAGTAATAGAGGCCGGCAGCTGCTGCATACTGGGTATGGCTTTAACTGCTTGCACCAAGTCCCCAAGCTCGCCATTGGCAGGCTGCACCGTAATACTAATCGCCCGCTCACGATCAAGGCGGCTGATTTGTGCAGGTCCGGTACCAAAGTTTAACGATGCCACCTCACCTACCCGTACGCCTTGTCCCGGTGGTAAGGCGCTTGGCACATATAAGCCTTCTAATTGACTGACATTTTGTTTGGCAACATCTGGCAGGCGCACCACGATAGGAATCTGGCGTGTATCGAGATTGAGCTTAGATAATCGCTGCTCATAATCACCAACAGTCGCCACACGTAAGGTGGTGGCGATATCTTGCGTGGTCACGCCTTTATCCGCCATCGCCAGTCTGTCTGGAGTTACCGTTAGCTCTTGACGCGGTAGACTGCGGTCACTGGTGACAGCGCCGGCACTTGGTAATGCACGAATCTCTGTCATTATTTGCTGCGCGGTTTGCTCGAGCAGTTGCGGATCAGTACTGGTCAAAGAAAAATTATAACCGGTCTCACCGCCACTCGATAAACCAACCGTAAAGCGTGCGCCGGGTACTTCTGAGAGCATGCTGCTTATCTGCCGTTCAATCTCTTGCTTAGAGGCACGCTCTGCGCGCGGAGCAAGTACGATATCTAAGCCCGCGATATTTTCAGCTTTGCCGCCTGAGCTGGCCTCCATTGCCGCTTGCGCTTCGCCTACCGAGGTAAAAATATGGCTCACTTCAGGCATGACCAATATACGCTCACTAGCCATCGCCGCCACACGTTCGGTATCTTCTAGCGCTACATCTGGGGTTAGCTCAATCTCAACCCGCGTTTGGTCAATATCATTATCAGGAATAAAGGACGTTGGTAGTAATTTTACCAAAGCAAGTGATGCTACAAATAATATTAGCGTCGCACCCATGGTAATCCAGCGATGATGCAGCGTCCAAGAGACCACTTTTAGATACCAATCCATGAGCGCGCTTTGTTTTTCGACATGCTTTTTTTCTGGTCGTAATATATAAGCGGCCATCATCGGGGTGATAAGACGCGCAACCATTAACGACGCAAATATCGATAAGGCGGCAGTCCAACCAAATTGCCGGAAAAACTGCCCGACAATCCCGCCCATAAAAGCTGTCGGTAAAAACACTGCAATTAGGGTAAATGTGGTCGCGACAACGGCTAAACCAATCTCATCAGCTGCTTCCATTGCCGCTTCATAAGGCGTCTTGCCCATGCGCAAATGGCGGATAATGTTTTCAACTTCTACAATCGCATCATCGACCAAGACCCCGATGACCAATGACAGCGCCAATAACGAGATAATATTAAGACTAAATCCGAATAAGTACATCCCTAAAAAAGTAGGAATAACTGACAACGGTAACGCCACGGCCGCCACAAAAGTCGCGCGGATATTGCGTAAAAATAAAAACACCACGACGACTGCAAGTAAACCGCCTTCTATTAGCATGCGTAACGACGCTTGATAATCCTCAGCGATTGGCGTAGCACGATCATAGACTTTTTCAATATCGATATTGCCGACATCGGCTGACAGCTTGGCAAGCTCGGCGTCAACCAGCTCCATCACTTCAACCTCACTGGCACCGCGCGAACGGGTGATATTAAATGCCACCACTGTTTGCCCATCAAGCTTAGCAATCGAGCTTGGGTCAGCAGCGCCATCGGTAATTTGCGCCATACGTCCAAGCGCTTGCGTACCACCTGTCGGTACCGCGACTTGTAAATTGTTTAAATCACTGGCACGTTCAACCGCACCAAGTACCCGAATGGTCTGGGTGGTCTTGCCTACTTCCGCTTCACCGCCTGAGCTGTCTTGTTGAATACCGGTGATTTGTTCTGATAACTGGGCGATAGGATATTTCAAACCGCTCAACGCAATTGGGTCGGCGGCAACGGTGATTTCACGTTGCAAACCACCGATGCGGCTAACGGTACTGACCCCTGGAATATCGGATAAACGCTTGGTGACCGTATCATCGACGAACCAAGATAAGTCCTCGACGTTCATATTGTCAGAGGCAACAGAGTAAGTGACGACGGGAAACCCGGCCGTTGAGACTTTGGTAATGATTGGATCATTGGCCGCAGCTGGCAAATCGCCACGTACCTCACCGACCGCCGAACGTACATCGTCGACTGCTTCTTGTATGTCTTTTTCTAGGACAAACTCGGTGACCATGGTCGCGGCACCCGTTTGTAGGGTGGTACGAATATGCTTAACGCCCTCAATACTGGTGAGCTTATTTTCTATCTTTTTGGCAATGTCGTTTTCGAGCTGCGATGGCGCGGCACCCGGCAAAGTGACGGTGACTACCACCGCTGGCAGGTCAATATCAGGGAATTGCTGCACCTTCATTTGCATAAAACCGTAGATGCCGCCCAAGGTCAGCAGCACAAACAGTAAGATGGCAACCAAAGGATTTCTAATCGAGTAAGCGGAGACATTTAAACTCATGAGCGTGCCTGCGTGGCTGTGCTCGTACTTGCAGTGTTTGCAGCTTTACCAGTTTGGCTGCCTGATGTATCAATGGCGGTATTTAGGCCATCAACCACACGTACCAAGTCGCCGTCGTTTAAAAAGCTACCGCCCTGCTTTACAAGTCGGCTGTCTGCTGATAGTGTCTCCGTTAGTGCCACATTATCACCAAAGCGCTCACCCAAACTCACGCGTTGTTGCTTGATACGGCCAATGTTTTGACCGTCTTGGCTCTTAATATTGGTCACTAGCATCACATAATCATAGCCGTCATTACTGACGATAGCGCTATTGGGCACCGTTTGCGCGCTGGTACTACCCAATAAAAACTCGCCCGTTTGGTACATGCCCGCGCGTACTTTTGAGTTTGGCACAAGGCTAGCATAAATGGTGATTTGGCGATTATCATCAGCCGTTGGCGCAATACGATTAACCTTACCCATAACCGAATCGCCGGCTGGCAAGCTGACGCGCACTGGCGTGCCAACACTGACTTCACCAAGAAGTTTAGGATCGATATCAGCACGCCACTCTAAAATACCGCCTTTAATAATAGTAAATAAAGGCTCACCACCAGCAACCATACCGACTTCCGCCATTTTTTCACTGATGACACCGCTGACCGGCGCAACCACGTTGGCGTTTTTCACACTCAAGCGTTGGGTACTAAGACGCGCTTTCGACGCTTGCAAGGCCGCCTCTGCCTGTAGCTTTGAGGTACGATAGCGATCCGCTTCTTGCCTACTAATGGCATCTATCTCAATTAATGGCAGGACACGAGCGGCATCGGCAGTTGCATTGGCAAGCGTTGCTTCGGCTTCGGCAACATCGGCTTCTGCCTGCAAGACTTGCTGCCGCATGGCATCAGTATCAAATATCGCCAGGACTTGCCCCGCTTTGACCCGATCGCCCTCTTCAACCAACACCTGCTCGATAGCCACACCATTTACTTTAGGGCTGACATTGGCGACATCTTTGGCACTGATGGTGCCGTCAGCGCTTAAGGTATTGCCAATACTGTCTTGGCTTGGCATCACCGTTTCGACCGAAAGCACTGCCTGTTGATTGCTGCTCTCTTTTGGGTCAGCATTTGCGCTTTGTGCCTTGTTAGCCGCTTGTGAATCAACACTCGCATCTTTATCGGCGCCCCAATACTTACCGACCAAAACCCCAATCACAAGGACTACGGCTAATACTGGCAATAACCACCAAGGATATTTCGATGATGATTTGGGCGCACGTGCGTCCGCTTGGCGGTAAGGTGGTAGCTCAGACTCAACTGGCAGCTGGTTGTCTTCAACATCGCTCATGATAACTCTCTGTCAATACAGGCAATTAGAAAGGGTATAAAGTTAGAAAAATTATAGCTAAAAAAGGGGCTATTTATGATTACAATAGTCTATAAATTTATTGAGGATAGCATATATTAAGTCATCATCTTATTTTTATATATCGTGTTTTAGCTTCGTAAGTCTGCTTCTATTAATAAAGGATGGGCGTAAAACTGACCAAGCGAAACGGATAAAAATTACAAATAATCAGAACATCTCGTTAATGAACTTAAATAGTCTGGTATTACCTTCTAACTTCTAGATAGCCTATAAAACCCATAAGAAAAAGCCATTATCTTTAAAAAAATAATGGCTTTTTTAGGAGAGTTGATGACAGAGAATTGGCTCAGTTACTAAGCAAGCGTTAATTATTAAGCATTGGTATAGCGACTGGCTTCTGGCATCCAGCGATGGATAAGTTGGCTGACGTCCGCTTTACGTGTTGGGTCAGAGATAAGATGTTTCGCTAGGCGCTGCGCAATAGCAAATAGTTGCTCATCGCGGATAAGGTCGGCCAAATAATAGCCGACGTTACCGGTTTGACGTTTGCCTAACAGCTCACCGGGGCCGCGTAGCTCCAAGTCTTTTTGCGCAATCACAAAACCGTCGGTGCTGTCACGCAGCACATTTAAGCGCTCCGTACCCGTCTCCGACAGCGGCTTTTGGTATAACAATACGCAGAAGCTTTTGGTCGAACCACGCCCAACCCGCCCGCGCAACTGATGTAGTTGCGATAATCCCAAACGTTCAGCATTCTCAATCACCATGAGTGAGGCATTAGGTACATCAACCCCAACTTCGATAACCGTTGTGGCAATCAATAAATCAAGATTGCCCGCTTTAAACTCTTGCATGATGGCTTGCTTGTCAGCAGATTTCATTTTGCCATGTACCAAGCCAATGCGAATATCTAAGCGCTCATTTAAATCTTCATAAGTCGCTTCTGCTGCTTGCGCATCAAGCACGCTTGATTCTTCTACCAATGAGCAGACCCAATACGCCTGCCTACCTGCTTCACAATTCACTGCAATACGCTCAATGACTTCGTCGCGGCGGTTACGGTCAATCGTCACCGTGGTAATTGGCGTACGCCCCGGAGGCAGCTCATCAATGATGGACGTATCCATATCGCCATACACACTCATCGCCAGCGTCCGCGGTATCGGGGTTGCCGTCATAATCAGCTGATGCGGAGTACTATTGGCCACGCCCTTATTGGTCAAGGCCATTCGCTGCTCAACGCCAAAGCGGTGCTGTTCATCAATAATGACCAAGCCCAATTTAGCAAATTGCACCTGCTCTTGAAATAAGGCATGCGTACCAACTACTATTTGCACCGTATTTTCTGCCACTGCTGCTAACGCTTCACGGCGCTGCTTGGTAGTTTGTTTGCCAGCAAGCCAGCCAACGCCGACCCCTAACGGCTCAAACCAGTTTTTAAAATTAACCAAATGCTGTTCTGCTAAGATTTCCGTCGGTGCCATGACCGCCACTTGCCAGCCACTATCGAGCGCATAGCCCGCCGCCCCCGCCGCGACCAAAGTTTTGCCTGCGCCCACATCGCCTTGTACCAGTCGGAGCATCGGAATAGAAGTCGCCATATCTGCGGTGATGTCTTTCATGACGCGTTGCTGCGCGCCGGTTAAATCAAACGGTAATGCAGCAAATAGCTTATCGGCAAGCGGGCTATTCATCGTACATTTGGGGGCTTTATGCTGATGCAATTGCTGACGGCGGTATAACAGACTAAGTTGATGCGCGGTTAATTCTTCAATGATTAAACGCTGACAGGCAGCATGAGTGCGGGCGCTTAGTTGCGTAAGCAGCTGATATTGTCGACCTGCATCGGTATAAGTCGGCGGCGTATGCAGCAATACCAAGGCTTCAAATATCGTTAGGTTATAAACGTTTTGATTAGCCATGTCATTAACTGCAGTTGTGTTGCCAATATTACTTATTGAATTGTCAGGCACACGACGCGCAAGGGCTGAGAATATATCGTCTGGAAAATCATCGTCTGCCATTGCCAGTTTAGCAGGCTCAAAAGGTGCTAACGGTAAATCAGCGACCACAGCAAAGTCAGCAGGCGTAAACAAGGTCATCGGTAGACCTTGGGTGCGCACCGTTTGCAGCGCAAGCTTAATTAGCGTACGCAGCTTATTTTGATGTAAGCCTTTCACGCTCGGATAAATCGGCTGTAACCCTGTATTGACGATGGCTTCATTGCTACTGATCACTTGGTATTCAGGATGATGTATCTGCTTACCGTAACGACTGACCTTTACTTCGCCAAATAATTGTAGCTGCGTGCCAAGACTCATCGTTTGCGCAAGGCCGCGATACACCTTAAAGAAACGCAGCGACAGGGTACCAGTCTCATCATCGACCACCACTGTCATACCACTACGCTTGGTATCGACATGCACCACCCGTCCTGTAATCAAGGCAGCTTGCCCATGCGCCACATCGGCTATCGATACCAATCGGCTACGATCTTCATAATCACGCGGTAGATGCAGCAGCAAATCAAAAATGCGCTCGATACCTAACTGGGACAATTGCTCCGCCACTTTTGGCCCCACGCCCGCCAGTGCCGTCACCGGCATATCAAGCGCGGAAACGGGCATCTCAGGCCTTATAGCGTCTGCTGAGTTCAAGGTAGGAGTGCGGCTAACCGATGTGGGCATCAATAATCCTAATGATGGTTATGATTTAACGTATATTTGGTCTTATAAAAGCTATAATCATCAACCTCTATAAAATATTTAATCATGATGATTATAACTGACAAGCGACTTGCCTATGCTAAGCTATTTAACGATATGGCGTCTAGCTGATTTCTCAGTAAGCGACTGATGAATGGCTTATCGTATACCTCTTTATTGCTCTATGGTGATTTTCGCATATGTTTTTATCTACTCATTATAATAGCTATCGTCATTTATCATTCTTGCTGCGATTTAGTATGCTTGGCATATTGGGCGTGTTTATTAGTGCTTGCCAAAGTTTACCATCAGTTACTAAAACCGGCGCACCTATAGAAAACCAGCCAAAGGTCGCCTTAGTCTTAGGCGGCGGCGGTGCCAAGGGCTTTGCCCATATTGGCGTCATTAAAGCCTTAGAAGAAAACGGTATCACGCCAACGCTAGTGGTCGGTACCAGTGTCGGCAGTCTGATTGGCAGCTTATATGCCAGTGGCTATAACGCCAAGCAGCTTGAGCGCTTAGCGTTAAATACTTCTGACAGTGAACTAACAGATTTCACTTTATCCAATCAAGGCTTTATCGAGGGTATTAAGCTAAAAAACTTTATTAATGCAAAAGTTGGCGGACGCGCTATAGAAAATTTTCCAATATCTTTTGCCGCCGTCGCTGCCGAAAAACACACGCTAAAAAAGGCCGTTTTTAGCAGTGGCGATGCCGGACTTGCGGTGCAAGCATCTTGCAGCGTACCCAATATTTTTATCGCGCCGCGCATTCCTGAAAAGATTGGTAAAAAATATGTCGATGGTGGCGTGGTCAGCTTAGTACCAGTCGACACCGCCCGTGATTTAGGGGCCGATATTATCATCGCCGTTGATGTGACAGCGGCGAATGCTAATAGTCCTGCTAATAATAAGATACCGACTATCAATTCATTAAGTAGTTTTTGGGGTTTTCTTGAAAGCAATATCGTCACCAATTTTTCTAACGCAACCAATGTTACGAGTGTTAGCCAAGCAAGCACCAAGCGTTCGACAGCAATGCGCCGTGAACGTGAGCGCGCTGATATTATTATTATCCCCGATATCGGTCATATTAGCTCGCTAGATACCAGCCAACGACGCGCGCTAATGACAGCTGGTATGCAAGCCACTACCCCGCAAATTGCTGCCATTAAACAGCTTATAAAAGACAAAGCCCAGCAAGAAAAAGGTCTTGTAGAAAAGCCGCCAAGTAAATATGCCACGCTTTAATTTCAAAAGCACATTCAGCTGGTAAAAGCCATTTTACCAAATCTGAGTTAGTAAGTTGTTTATAAAAAAAGCACCACAGCCTAGACCTTAGACTGTGGTGCTTTTCGATTCGGCAGGCATTAGATAAATATCAAAAAACAGACTTATTTAACGCGTGCACGATATTTAACCACGACGGTATCATTCAAACCAACGCCTTCTAAATCCCAACGTACCGCTTTATAGTATTTTAACGGAATTTCTTGCAATTGATTATCAACCTTACCGCGTAATGGCATACGGGCAAAGGTGTTGCCGTCAGCACTACCATAAGGGAAGTCAGGAGAAACGGCACGTAGCAATTCTACTTGCTCAGGAATACTCATAGTGACGGTCATTTTACGTACGCGATCAGCATTGGTATTAGTAAAGTAGCCTTGATATTCTAAGACATTCCCTGACTGCAGGCGCGTATTGGCATTGACTGGAACCAGTACTTCCTGACCATTTGCATCAACACTAATCAATGAGGCGGTGATTTTACTATTGACCGCTTGCGCCGTTGAAGTGCTGACTGGGTTGGCATTCGACTGGATTGCCACTGAATTATCAACGGCTTGCTCTGGCGTTGGCAGCATTGCTGAAGCCTGCGTCACTGCCATCACGCCAACGAGCGTACCAGCGACAACATGAAATAAGCGGTGGCCGCTCCACGCACTGAATGGGTTTGCAAAATGGTTACTTTTCTTCATGACATTCATTATCCCTAGTTAATGTATCGGTAAAACAGTATAGCGGTAAAACAATTTGTTAATAAAGCGTCGGTCAACAACATGGTTATTTTTATCAATTATCTGCGTAAGCTGGTGCTAAAGCAATAGCGCTTAGCATAACAAAAAGCGTTTGGCGGTACACCAATCCCGTGTTGAGGTTGTGTATATCATCTATTTGCTACCAAGATTCATTAAAGTGGCTAAAATAAAAGATAGCTCATAACGGTGTTTTTTGCTATGGTAATTCATTAGCGACACGCTTTTGCTGTCACGCTCTTTTTCTTATTCTAACAACTATTGCACCCATTATGACTACTAGCGCCATGCCACAAATTAATCCTGAATACGTACACTGGTTCCGCAACTCTGCCCCTTACATTAACACCCATCGCGGTAAGACTTTCGTGATTATGTTTGGCGGTGAGGCGGTCAATCATCCCAATTTCAGTACCTTGATTCATGACTTTGCTTTATTGCATAGCTTGGGTATCAAACTGGTACTGGTACACGGCGCGCGACCGCAAATCGAAAAAAACCTCAAAGATGCGCAGATTACTTCTCCCTTACATAAAGATATTCGCGTGACCCCGCGCGTTGCTATGCCCGCTATCTTACAAGCGGTTGGTGCAATTCGTTTGCAAATCGAAGCCCAACTGTCGATGGGCTTAGCAAACTCACCCATGTACGGCTCGCGTATTGACGCGGTTTCGGGCAACTTTGTCACCGCCCGTCCTTATGGAATACGTGACGGTGTTGATTATCAGATGACTGGTGAGGTGCGCTCAATCGATGTCGAAGCCATTAAAAATAACCTGTTACATGACCATATTGTGATTTTAGGCTCGATGGGTTATTCAGCAACGGGTGAAGTTTTCAACTTATTGGCGGAAGATGTAGCGCTTAGTGCTGCTGTGGCGCTCGGTGCTGATAAGCTGATATTCTTAGGCGAAGAAGCCGGCATCAATCATGACGACCGTTTATTACGTGAGATGATTCCAAATGAAGTCGATCGCTTCTTACGCGATCGTGACTTAAATTGCGAGATTAATTACTTCTTAAGCTGTGCTAGCAATGCCTGCCGTCAAGGCGTACATCGTACCCATATCATCTCTTATGCCAAAAATGGCGCGTTACTCGAAGAGCTGTTTACCCGTGATGGTTCTGGCACCTTGATTAGCCATGACCCGTATGAAGAGATTCGCCGTGCTGATATTGACGATGTGGTTGGACTGCTTGAGCTACTAACCCCGCTAGAACAACAAGGTATCTTAGTCAGCCGCTCGCGCGAGCGCTTAGAACAAGAGATTGATCACTATAGCGTCATTGAGCGTGATGGTATGATTTTGGGTTGTGCCGCGCTTTATCCACTGGATGCAGATTCAGCGGAAGTGGCTTGTGTAGCGGTGCATCCTGAATACCGTAGTGGCAGCCGCGGTGCTGACCTGCTGGCGTTTTTGGAGCAACAAGCGCGCAGCCATGGTTTGCATAAGTTGTTCGTCCTGACCACTCGTACTGCACATTGGTTTGTCGAGCAAGGTTTTGCGGAAATTGATGCTGCTGCTTTACCGGAGGCGCGCCGTGAAAAATACAATAACGGTCGCAATTCTAAAGTGTTCCAAAAGACTTTATAATTCAAAATAACTTTATAAGCCGCGAGTTAATTGGTTAGCTAGCCCTTCATTCATTAATCAATTGATAACCTTTAACTACCGCGCATAAAAAGGCCCTCATATATGATGAGGGCTTTTTTATTGTCTTTAACCGCTTTAAATTTAAAGGGTGAAAAATCTGGTAACGCCTTATTTTACTTTTAATAGCTCAACGGTAAAGATAAGGGTGCTGTTTGGCTCGATACCAGCATTACCCGCTTCGCCATAAGCGATATCAGATGGGATATAGAATTCGTATTTGCCGCCCTCTTTCATCAACTGTAGACCTTCTGTCCAGCCAGCGATGACTTGGTTAAGTGGGAATTCAATTGGCTCACCGCGCTCATACGAGCTATCAAATACCGTACCATCAAGCAATTTGCCTTCGTAGTTGACTTCGACCACGTCAGTCGCTTTTGGCGACTTGCCAGTACCAGCGGTCAATACTTTATATTGTAAGCCAGAAGCGGTGGTTTTCACGCCTTCTTTTTTACCATTTTCTGCTAAGAATGCCGTACCTTTGGTTTTGTTATCTTCAGCTTTGCCTTCCATCTCTTTGACGAACTTTTCTTCTTGTTCTTTTTGATAAGTCATCAACACTTCTTGCATTTGCTCTTGCGTCAATGCTGAGTCCTTACCTTCGTAGCCATCGCGGAAGCCTTTTTCAAAGGTATCAAGGTTCAGATCGCCGACCGCTTCTTTATTACCTTCTGCCATCATATAACCCAAGCTGTAACCCACTTTTTCATTGGCTGGGCTTTTTTCAGTCACTGAAACGCTTTTGCTGGCGCTTTCTTTATTGCCATTACTAGCATTACAGCCGGTAACTAATAACATCGCACTAGCAAGGGCACTAATGCTTAAGGTAGTAATTTTTTTCATAGAATACTCTCAAATTGTAAGGATAGTGGCGAGATGTCACATTCTTCTATCATAGCAAATCTTAGTTTTAGGAGCTACGATTCCCTTGAAATTATCGGTCAAATGTACAGTCTGTGTTAATATTTGCCGCCAAATTAACAACTTATCACACAACTATAGTAAGCCGTTAAGCTTTCTGTCTTTAAATACCTCATTACATCAGCTAAACTAAATTGGTTAAAGTAAGAAGTAACAGAACGTAGATTTTGTTAACAATCTGCACAGAATGTTAGTAGGGTCTTATAAAAAACACTTCTTGAATAATATCAATTAAAAATATTAATAATTAGGTATGGGTTCGTTACCAATAATCAGGCTTATATTGTAGAGCAGAGATTATTTGATAAGGAATGCATGATCATTAAAGGAGGACAGGATGAATCCAATGTATACATCGTTCAACGGTTATCTGGGTGGCCCTATTGGTTCCATCATCGGCGCTATTTTAATTTTTATCATTGGTTGGCTTGTGGCACTGGGTATCGCTGCCCTTGTACGTGGTGTGTTGTCAAAAGTAAATCTTAACCAACGCATGAATTCTTCAACCGGTAAAAGCTACGATTTAGAAGGCATTATCTCAAAAATCGTCTTTTGGTTTATTTTTATCATTGCGATTTCAGGCGCGCTAAGTCAGCTGAATCTAAATTCTATCTCAGCGCCTTTCGCTAATATGGTCAATCAAGTCTTGACCTTTATTCCAAACCTTATCGCCGCGATTGCTGTTGGTGTGATTGGTTGGGTCATTGCGACCGTTGCGCGTACTGCCATTAACGCAGCATTAGCAAAAACATCAATGGATGAGCGTTTAAGTGCCAAAGCTGGCGTAAAACCAATGAGCAGCACCATTGCTGATATGGTTTACTGGTTCATCCTTTTGGTTGTATTGACCATGGTACTTGGTCAGTTAGAGCTTGATGGTTTATTTGCGCCATTGACCAATATGGTTGATAAAATCTTTAGCTTTATTCCTAATATTCTTATTGCTGGTGTGGTCTTCGTGGTGGGTTATATCATCGCCAAAGTCGTACGCGGCATTGTGACCAACTTAGTTTCTACTTTCGATGTACAGAAGCTTGCATCAAAAGCAGGTCTAAGCGAACAAAACAGCTTGCCTAATATCGCAGGTTCATTAGCGTTTTTAGTGGTTATCATCCCAACGATTATTGCCGCTTTAAATGCGCTAAAAATCGATGTGATTGCGCGCCCTGCAACCAACATGCTGAACAAAATCATGGAAGCGTTGCCAAATATATTTATGGCAGCAGCGATTTTAATCGTGACCTTCTATGTGGTACGTATGGTCGCTAACATCATCAAAGGTTTGATCGAAAATACTCAAATCAACCAATTACCTGCGAAAGTTGGTCTGCAAGAAACCATGGGTGATAAGAAGATTTCTGATCTTGTCAGTTATGCGATTATCTTCTTTGCCATGTTATTTGCTGCTATCGCTGCCGCTGATCTATTAGGTTTCGAGCCTATCTCAGCCATCATCGCTATGTTTATTGCTTTTGGTGCCAATATTATTTTAGGCGCAATCATTCTGTTCATTGGTTTTTGGCTTGCCAACATCATCGCTGGGGTCGTTGAGCGCTCTGAACAAGGTTCGCAGTTCTTAGCAAATATCGTACGTGTCTTAATCATGGGCCTAGTACTGGCGATGGGTTTAAAAGCGATGGGTATCGCTGATTCTATCGTTAACTTAGCATTCGGTCTAACCTTAGGTGCGGTTGCGGTTGCATTTGCCCTATCATTTGGTCTTGGCGGTCAAGAAGCAGCTGCTCGCTTCCTCCGTAAAATGCAAGATAAGATGGACAGAGAACGTGACGAAGCAAAAGCCAAATCTGCTCTAACACCAAACTCATCGACGCAAGATAAAGTTGCCGCGTCAGTGCGTGAGAATACGCCAACGGCTAAGCCTGCGACTACGTCAACTCCTGATATTCATACCGATATCGTTGATACAACACGAGTGAATACGGACACTATCAATACTTCTGACATCAACAACACTGCCAATACTAACGTAAATAACAACGTTAATGATGGTAGTATCACTGATGATGATATTGCTAACAATAACATCCTGCCTGGTAGCGGTTTATACGACGATACCAATAATAAATAAGCAATGATTATATTTTAAGTACAAAAAAGACAGCCTAGGCTGTCTTTTTTTATACGCGTTTATAAATATTTCTAACGAGGTATAGTGAGTGAAAAGCAATATCGATACATCATTCACTGCTGATATCAATTTTTCTTGCTTGCTGTGCCTGCGCAGACAGAGGCTACAAAAAACTGATATCAGCATATAATGCCGACCTAAAGACTCATAAGAATGATGATGGACGACATAGCCTTGTTCTCGTAATTGCTGTTGTTGTTTGGGATGTTTATACAAGGTACCAATCAGCTCATGGCGTGAAAACAAAGACTCATCGAGTATTTGCTGCTGCCAATATGCAAGATTTATTGCCGAGAAATCTTGCTTATTCTTTTTTTGCCCATTATCGCTATACCGCTTTAACATTTGGCTAATCATTTGCGACCATAACACAGCCGCTTGCGCCATACGCTGCTGATACATTTGGCTGGTGGTACTCTGACTTTTTTGCGCTAGTGCCATCGCAATCAAGGCGGAATTTGGCTTATCTTGCATCTTATATTTAATCAGCGCGTTGTCTATAGCGATAGCTTGCGCAAATACGGCAGGGTTATTTAGGAAATCAGCAATCATCGCCTCTTCAGACTTAAGACTATCTATACGGCTATTATCAGTATGTTGCCACTGCCCTAAACGATATTGTAAAAATCGCCATAGCTCGCATGGCGTATGTAATGCCCTTAATATCAATTGCCAATCATGCCAGCCAAACAGCTGCAATGGCAGTTCGCTTGCATGTATTTCTGAACTTAAACCGTCTATAAACGCATTGCTAATAAGGTTATTTTTTACACGTTTACTTGTGTTCTGATAAATGTTTCTAAATTGAATATCAAAAACCGCAGCATAGGTCGTCGCTTCTATCTTATCTTTGTACCTAGTTAAATAGTCGTTGCGCCATGCCGAAATCGATTCAATAGCCGTTTTACGTACGTTTTCAATATGTCCTGCAACAATATCTTCAGGTAAATAAATGCTTAGATTTAATAGCTGCAACTGACCTAGGGGCAATTTATAGTCATATTTTTGCGCCTTATATTGGCCGTTATAACTAGTGACAAGCGCTTGAATAGTAGGCAGTTCAATCTCTAATACTTCTGATTGCAGGTAACAGGCTAACTCATCGCCAAGATAACCTTCATCAGATATCACCGTAGTCAAATTGGACACAGCCGCAACCTTTTCTTATTAAATAAATATAGCAATGTATACCTTGTCATAACTTTTAGCGATAAACTGAACAACATAAACGCCATTATACCTAGTCGCATTCATCGCAGTGAGTTGTTATGATGACATAAAAGCTAGCAGCTTTGCACCGCGTTTACTGGGCTATAAATTGCCATCACATTTGGCTTGCTTAATATTTTCATTTATATAATAACACTCGTATGATAACAAGGACTGAACATCATGAAACGCTTTAAAGAAAAAACCGTCATCGTCACAGGCGCAGGCTCTGGTATCGGCCGCGCAACCGCCATTCGTTTTGCTCAAGAAGGCGCCAATGTGGTGTTAGTTGGACGCACCGCTGCCACCCTAGAGGAAACAGCAAAAGCGTTCCCACAAGATCGCACTTGGATTCATACTGATAATTTTTTGACCGTCGTCTGTGATATTAGCGTAGAGGCTCAAGTACAAGAAATGATGAAAAGAGTCGTCGATAAATTTGGCAAAATTGATGTCTTGGTAAACAATGCCGGCAAAGCCATGCAAGGCAAAATTACTGAGCTGTCTTCTGAAGATTGGAAATTGGCGATTGATGTCAATTTAAATGGCACTTTTTATGTCTGTCAGGCTGCCATGCCGCATTTGATTGCAAGTAAAGGCAATATAGTCAATGTCTCGTCGCTTTCTGGCGTCGGTGGCGATTGGAATATGGCGGCTTATAATGCGGCCAAAGCCGGTATCAGCAACCTAACGCGTACGCTCGCGCTAGACCACGGCGCCGATGGCGTACGCGTCAACGCTGTCAATCCAAGCGTGACAGCAACTGAGATGACTACCGCTATTCAAGACAACGACAGCAAGACTGATAAATTCTTAGACCGCTGCCCCCTTAAGCGAATGGCGAAACCAGAAGATATCGCCGCTACCATTACTTTTTTAGCCAGTGACGACGCCGCTATGATTACCGGTGTTAATTTGCCTGTTGATGGCGGAGTCAGTGCCTCTAATGGGCAACCGCATTTTTAGTAGCCAATCACCTACTAGAACCATTTAATAGCAAACTTAAATATTTAACATTAAAAAAGCCTCTGATAGTTGGGCTATCAGAGGCTTTTTGATTGCAATCGTTATTAAAAATTATAAAAGCGTTAGTCAGCTAAATGATTGATATCCTGTAGTGGCTGCGATAATCGCTCAGGATATCGCGGTACAACGCCGCGATACTGCGCATATATTTTTGGCAAATCGACGTCGATATCTCCTGTCGGATAGACGAGCGACATAAAGCGTATTTCTTTGGTTTTATAGTCCATCGCTACGGGTAAAATCGGCACGCCGGCACCTAATGCCAAATAATAAAAGCCAGTCTTCCAGTCTTTGGTATATTGGCGCGTCCCTTCTGGCGCTAAGCCTAAAAATAGCGGTTTGCCAGTTTTAAATTTATCAATACTCGCCTGCAGCACCGAGCCTTTATTACCACGGTCAATAGGAATGACGCCAATCCACTTTAACAGCTGTGCAAACACCGGCACTTTAAACAGCGTATGCTTACCCATGATGCTAATTTTTAAATCTAGAGCAAATAAGCTTGGTATCGCATAAATACCATCGACGTTGGAGGTATGCGGCAGCGCCAAAACCACCGCCTGCGGGATATTTGGAATCTCGCCCACGGTACGCCAGCCTGCTGCTTTTAACAATGCCGAGCCAATCTTTGGCGCAAACTTATTACCACGTTTTGGTACTAAATCACCTAACTGCTTTTTGCTCAAACTTGGTAGTACTTTTGAGCGCGTAGGATTAGAAGCAGCCGCTTTAGAACGCTTAAAAAATTTTGATGTCATGACGGCACCATATAGTAAAAGATACCTCTATAATACCATTAAGCGTCTGCTACTACATTGAATTTTATAGGCTATTATCACCTACCAGCTCACTTTTTTATCTACTTATATATAGTGAGCGAAAAGTAATATCGTTAGATCGCGCACTGCTGATATCAATTTTTTTTGCTTTCTGTTCTTACGCAGACAGAGGCTACAAAAAATTGATAACAGCAATACCGTAACGTTTTTAGAATATTTTGACTATACCTAAAATATAAGAATAAAAAGTAAAGCACACAAATCTATAAAGCAGCTATCAGATAACTGCTAAATTACCTTTATGCTCAAGCCATGACTTACGATCAGACGCGCGTTTTTTGGCGAGCAGCATATCCATGACACTATTGGTCAATATCATATCGTCCATATCTAGCTGTACCAATCGGCGGGTATCGCGGTTCATGGTGGTCTCGCGCAGCTGTTCGGCACTCATTTCACCCAAACCTTTAAAGCGCGTAATTTGGGCTTTTTTATTGCCCGGTACATTGGCCAATATGTGTTCAAGCTCAGATTCATCTAACGCATAATGTACTTCTTTACCGACATCAACGCGGTACAGCGGCGGCATCGCGACAAATAAATGACCTGCATCAACTAAAGCGGGAAAATGCTTAACAAACAGGGCACAAATAAGCGTGGCAATATGGAGACCATCAGAGTCAGCATCAGCCAAAATACATATCTTGTCATAGCGCAGCTCAGATAAATCATCCGACGCTGGATCAACCCCAATGGCGATGGCAATATCATGAATCTCTTGGCTTGATAATACCGTATCTGACGACACTTCCCACGTATTTAAAATCTTACCGCGCAATGGCAATATCGCTTGATAGTGACGGTCGCGCGCTTGCTTGGCACTACCGCCTGCCGAGTCCCCTTCAACCAAAAATAGCTCTGCGCCGTCACGTAAATCACCGCGACAATCCGCCAACTTCCCAGGCAATGCAGGCCCTTGAGTGATTTTTTTACGCGCCACTTTTTTGGCTGATTTTAGGCGGCGACCGGCTTTATTAATCGCCAATTCTGCAATCTGTGTGCCCATCTCGGCATGTTGATTGAGCCACAAACTAAAAGCATCTTTTGCTAGTGTTTGTACCGCGCCTGCCGCTTCACGACTAGAAAGCCGCTCTTTGGTTTGACCAGAAAACTGCGGCTCAGAAAACTTGAGCGACAAGATATAATTGACGCCGTCCCAGACATCTTCGGCTGTTAATTTAACATTACGAGGCAGTAGATTATGGATATCGCAAAACTCACGTAGGGCCTCTAAAATACCAGTACGTAAGCCATTAACATGCGTACCGCCCTGTGCGGTTGGGATAAGATTGACATAGCTTTCTTGAATCGGCGTGCCACCATCCGGCAACCAAGACAAAGCAAAGGTGATAGCCGCACGCTCACCAGCTTTCGCCTCATGATTGTAATAAAATGGTGCTTCTGGTAAGGTTTCTAAACCATCTAGCTGCTCGTTTAGATACTCAACCACCCCATCGGTAAATTGCCAAACCACTTTTTCATTATTGATATCATCGACAAACTCAATTGTCAGACCAGCGGCTAGAACCGCTTTGGCTTTTAGATTGTGTTTCAGCTGCTTAACGTTAAACTTTGGCGTATCAAAGAAACTACCATCGGCCCAAAACTTAACTCTAGTGCCACGCTTACGTTTATTGGAGCTGACCGTTTCGGTTAAAGAGGTGACCGCTGCGCCATTCTCAAAGGCCATCTCGAACTGCGTACTATCGCGCCAAACCGTTACTTCAACTCGCGTTGATAACGCGTTGACGACAGAGATACCCACACCATGCAAACCGCCCGACACCTCATAGTTGGAAGTTGAAAACTTACCACCCGCATGCAAACGGGTCAAAATCAGCTCAATACCTGATTGGCCAAATTCAGGATGGATATCAGTTGGCATACCGCGGCCATCATCTTCGACCGATAGCGAGCCGTCACTATGCAGCTGCACCTTGATGGTTTTCGCATAACCCGCCAACGCTTCGTCGACTGAGTTATCAATGACCTCTTGGGCTAAATGATTGGGGCGCGTGGTGTCGGTGTACATCCCAGGGCGACGGCGGACAGGCTCCAGCCCTTCTAAAACTTCTAACGATTGCGCATTATATTGACTCACAAATGCATCCTTAATTATTCATGTGCGATTAATTCTATTAACCCATTATAACGAAAAATAGTAGCCTTAAGGTCAATACTCATTTGCTTACGTCAGATAATGTCGTTTAGTTAAATCCGTGTGAGACTTTGCAGCATCTCAATCACCGTAGGTAATTGCACAATAAAGTCACTAAAGCGATGATCGCCGCCCGTTTGCATCGTTACGCTTGCTCCTTGTGTTTGATAAAACTGTTTAGATAATTCAGGATTAAGCAGCTCATCTCCTTCCTTAATGAGAACAGCAATTTTATTAGGATAATTAACGGTTGATAGTTGGTGCGCTGCAAACCATTGCAAATCTGTTCGAGTAATATCCCAACCGCCCGCTGTTGCATGAATAACCTGCTTGCCCAAATCCTCGTCTTTAACATTGTTTTTTAGCGCAAAATCTTTGGCAAACCGCTGCAAAGTAATATGGGGCTGGATGCTTGGATTTAATAATAGCGCTGGGCAACCGGTATGATTGCTAACCACCGTAGAAAAATAACCGCCCAATGAGCTACCGACCAGTACGGTATGAGAAGATTTATTTGGCTTATCTTGCGCCTTTTTATTTTGACCGTCTAAACGTTCAATTAACGAGAGTATTTGCTTAAAAACTTGCTCAGGGGTCTTGTTCAAATCTGGTCGTAATACCTTGATATCGGGATGATACTTTTGGCAATAATCCTCCAATAATTTGCCTTTCGTAGAGTTGGCATCACTGTCTAAGCCATGGATATAAATAATATTCACGTAGAATCTCACTGATTGGTTTTGTTATGATTGCTGTATATGGCGGTGCAAAACTTAGCATAGCACTGACGCCACAAAAACAGTAACGATAAAATGGCACAGTATTATTCGCTATTTGCGCCATAATAGTATTTACGATGAGACGAGACAAGCAATCGGGCACATTAAAGGAATAACGTAATAGCGATGGAGCCGCCATGAATCAGCAGTTTGAACTGTTCGAGATTGCCAATCCATGCATTGGTGTTTGCCAAAGCAATAAAAAGGGCTACTGCTTTGGCTGCCTGCGTAGCCGTCCTGAGCGCCAGCTATGGCATGAGATGACGACCGAACAGCGCCGCGAAGTACTAAGGCTTATAGCAGGGCGTCGGCAACGTATCGAGCAGCTGCGACAGCGTAAAGGCGAGCAATTGGGCTTTGATTTTGATGAACCAATAAAGACAGGAAGATTATTTTAACAAAAATGAGAGGTTAATATATACTTAATATTACAAGGTAGTAATGTAAAAAAACTACATAGTATCCTATTGAAATTTATTTTATTATCACTATATACAAATAAATGAATATTTATAAACCAAATGGTTTTTAAGGATAATATAATGAATCATACCGGCATTATTGATCGTTTAAATTTAACTGACGATGAAATTGCTGCCATTATGGGGCATGAGATGGCACATGCCTTACGTGAGCATGGCCGCGAGCGAGCGTCCCGCAGTGGCGCCACACAACTGGGCTTGAGTGTCTTGGCATCAGCAATCGGCCTAACTGAAGGTCAAACTCAAATTGCAGGTATGGCAACACAGCTTGGACTTGACTTGCCGTTTAACCGTGGTCAAGAAAGTGAAGCCGACTCTCTTGGATTAGAACTAATGGCACGTGCTGGTTATAATCCACAAGCTGCGATTAGCTTATGGAATAAAATGTCGGCTGCCAGTAAAGGCGAGCCACCACAGTTTCTAAGCACTCACCCTGGCGCACAAAACCGTATCCGCACTTTACAAAGCTTAATGCCTAAAGTCGTGCCGTTGTATCAACAAAGCCGCCGCTAGTTTAAACTAGTATTCATAAAGAAACACCGTTAAAAAAAGAGCCTATTAATCGGCTCTTTTTTGCTCAATTGATGTTTTTATTTCGTCTTGATGCATTCTTTTATCCGAATATTTCTGCCTAACGCCTGAGTTAAGCCGCGCTGCGTAGTGGCGTCGGCTTGAACGAATTGTTAGGCAGGAGGCCCTAGCGCACGGCGGAGATTGGAAGGTAAGCGCTGTTGACCGTCTGATCCAAGTTCAGCATCATCAAACGCCATGTACACCCCCCACATAAACTCGGGGATTCGGTTGTTGCATATTGCATAGCCAGCAAGATTGTTTATAGCCACGTCTGTTTCTTCGAACGACCCTTCACCAGATAAGAATTTTTCTGCGATAAGCCTGGCAAGAGAGTCAACAAGTTCTGATTTTTCTGCAATTGAATAGACATCGATCACTTTCGAAAATCGGTTAATGAACTCGTCATCTGGTCTAGGGTGCAGGCAGATTTTGTAAAGAGTATCGAGGATGTTCGTCATGCTGCCTAACGCCTGAGTTAAGCCGCGCTGCGTAGTGGCACGGCGTTGTGCTAGAAGCTAGCACAAAAGGCCGGGCCACGAAGCGGCGTCGGCTTGAACGAATTGTTAGACCGCGCAGAGTGTTTATTGCTCATGCTCTTGATCTGCAACTAATAGTCCACTGATCTTTTCAAAGCAACGGCCAGATGGCCATATAACATCAACCATATCTAGATCAGAAATATCAAATGGTGGTTCGACAACCTCGCCAACTCCTTGTCCTCGTCCCCATGAGTCGAATGCGTTAGGTTCCCAAGTGTTGGGATTTTTTCGAACTAAGGTTCCAACAACGATTGCTGAAGTCATTGGCTGCGCGGACTAACTACAGTTATACGGCGAATTTGCCGCATAACCAAAATGAATTTGCAACATAACTATTTTGACATCCTATATTATTCTCGCTATATCCCAAACACCTTAAAGCGTAAAAACATATTTGTCAAATTATGATAATTCAAAATAATAGCCATACACAATCACCCAAACTATTAGAACAAGTTGCTTATACAGCACGATACAGACATTTAAGCCTATCAACAGAAAGAGCTTATATCCAATGGATTAAACGCTATATCCTTTATCATAACAAACAACACCCGTGCACCTTGAATGAAACACATATAAAAAGTTATCTGGCATTTTTAGTGAATAATAACGGCATAAGCAAATCAACCCACAAACAAGCACTCAGTGCACTACTTTTTCTTTACCACGATATATTAAATATTACCCTGCCATATATTGATGACATATACTCTCTCATGAGTAACACATGCGACCATCAGTAGTGGTTTGAATAACTTATTATATAACCTTAACCCATTGTGGAGTTAAAGAAATAATTTGAGGATCATTCTCTAGTAAATGACGACTCTCTATTAGATAGGTCTGATAACTTGGATGTAATAGAAAGTCTTTAGCAGCTTGTTCGGATTCATAGACCTGAAAAGCATAAATTGAATTAACGTTATTATTGTCAAAATTATAGAAATACGCGAGATGACCAGCGTTATCTTGAATGGCCGAGGCCATATATTTCAACCAAATAGCTTTTACTTCATCACGTTTTTCTGGTTTTGTTTGGTGAATAATCAAAAGAGCATTTGAGACCATGTTGATATTTTCCTAATAGGTTGCATTGATAATTTAATATCTACTCAATATGATTATCTCAAAATTCTTGATGTTTTAACAGCCTAAACAACATGATTACGACACATAATGTCGCATTATCACCATTCCTTATTACTGTTAGAAATAAAATTCTAAGTAACAAAAAACACCCCAACCTCTTTCGAGACTGGGGTGTTTTAATTTAAAAGCTGACGATGACCTACTCTCACATGGCCGGGGCCACACTACCATTGGCGCGATGATGTTTCACTTCTGAGTTCGGGAAGGGATCAGGTGGTGCCATCATGCTATTGTCGTCAGCAAAGGGGGTTAGATATGAGTCTGTGTGT
>NZ_VKLR01000033.1:0-22085 GCF_007280595.1 Psychrobacter sp. YGAH215
TGTGTGAGAACTTAAAGATTAACCGTTCGCTATTTTTTTTGCCAGAAATTTATATCCAATGTTCAACACGCCCTAATCTTATCAACTTCAGTTTTGTACCAACTATAGTCAGTTCAAAATAAAATTGTTATGGTTAGGACAAATATCATAAAACAATTTGGATAAGTCATTTTCCATCCAGCCTTGGCGTAGAAACTTCACCTGAGCCCATTTCTTTTCGATAGAGTTTAGGTCTGGGCTGTACGGCGGCAACCAAAGAATACGATGCCCGTGCCTGTTTAGTAGCTTTTGAATGCGTTTGCTCTTATGAAATCTGGCGTTATCCATCACAATCACGCATTTAGTTTTGAGACTTGGAATTAGCGTGAATTTGCACCAGTTGTAGAATATGCTGCTGTTGATGTTGTGCTTAAAGTAATCTAGTGCAAATAGCATCTTTTCATATAGAGCTCCAATGACGTTGGTTCGCTTTTTACCTTGCCAGTTGTAGCCATCGATACAAGGCTTACCAATCGGTGCATAACCATGAGAGCGAATGGTTTCAGCCTCAAAGCCGCGCGCGTATATATATACAATGGGGTAGCCTTGCTGCTTAAAGTGCTCAAGCTTATTCTGATACGCCGCTCTTTTGATCGGACAGGCTTTTGGATGTTCTAAAGTCTTTTTTTTGACTGATGCCTAGGCGCTTTAGGGCATGATGAATGCCTGTTTTACTACAGTTTAAACGACGTGCTCGCTCGTACTGATAATCATCAGGATGTTCTTTGACATTATTGAGTAGCACATCATCTGGTATTTTATAGGGTTTGGTTTGCCTGGTTGTTTTACTATGAATACGACGCTTCCAATTCTGTATAGTGGTTGGGCTAAGATTGTAAAACTCAGCTGCCTCGGCAAAGGTCATACCCTCGTCTAAGCTTTTTAGTACTTGTTTGCGAAAATCTAGCGAGTAAGTCATGGTCTTTATAATAACAATTGGGTTTGATAGTTAGTTTATAACACTTTTAGGTGGGCTTGACTATAGGATAATATCCCAGAAAAAAATACTGGCTCATCCTGAGTTATTGGTCGAGATTACCGTTATCGCTGCTGAATAATTACGAGCGTTTAATGACTGAATCTAACTGCCTACCGTAGGTGCTAAGATTGAAAGCGAGATAAAATAAAAGGGTGTGATTGCTATCACGCCCTTTTCTATGAGCTATTGTTATAAATTAGTCTATAATCAACATCATTCAACGCCTATAACGCGCAACCAACAGGGTAACCCATCATGATTAATACCAAAATATATAAATCCATCTATGTGTTAGCAGAAAAGCTGCTAGAAGCGGACAGTAAGAACGATCAAAAAACCTTTGATGCGCTATATGCGCAGCTAAAAGATTTGTGTAATGAAAATGAAAAAAGCGATAAAGACCATCCTGAACAGTGGGAAACCTTGGCTGACTTTACCGAGGATTTGGATGAAGCGCTGGTTATATATCAAAAAGCATTAGATAAAGCCGCAGCGATTAATTCAAAAGACCATTTAGCATCGATTGCTTTTTCGATGGCTGAGCTGCAAATCGAATTGGGTCAAACTGATGCTGCGATAAAAAGTCTGCAAAATGCTAAAATCAGCGCTAATAAAATCGAAGATAGAGAATTTAAAGTCGAGATAAATGAATTGTTGGCGAAGTTGTTGGCAGAGTAAAGCTAAGCAGTAAGTTTTGTTTTATCTAGATAAAAATTAAGATAATTTCCTTGAAGGATTTGAACACATTGAACACATTTATAGCACCAACGATTGCAAACATAGAAAATAACGAGCTGCGTCAGCAATTGCAGCAAATCGTTGACCAAAAAACCAAGCCACTGGGTGCCCTTGGACGTTTAGAAACGCTCGCGGTACAGTTGGGATTGATTCAAGGTACGACCACGCCGCATATTGAGCAACCGCAAATTCGGGTATTTGCTGCCGACCATGGTCTAACCAAGCATGGCACATCGGCATATCCTAGCGCGGTGACGGCGCAGATGGTTTATAACTTTTTGCAAGGCGGCGCTGCTATCAATGTCTTAGCGCGTCAGCATCATATGGAGCTAAAAGTAGTCGATGCTGGTGTCGATGCCGACTTTGCCAATTCTCCTTTTAAAGACCACGCGCAACTGCTCGATTATAAAGTGCGTCATAGAAGCCGCGACGCCCTTAGCGAGCCTGCGATGACAGCAGAAGAGTGTTTAGCCGCATTAGAAAATGGTATGGACGTAGTCAAGAGTATGGCGGGCAATCTATTGATTGTCGGTGAAATGGGGATTGGTAATACATCCGCCGCCAGTTTATTACTGGCAAGATTGGGCGATATACCGCTTGACGAGTGTATCGGTCGCGGCACTGGCCTTGACGATGCAGGATTAAAGCACAAGGCAAGTATTTTAACCCAAGTATTAGTGCGGCACAGTGAAGAGCAAGCACCATTCGACATACTTGCGGCATTAGGCGGGCTTGAGATTGCGATGATGGCAGGGGCGCTGATGCAAGCAGCCAGTGAGCGCCGTATTCTTCTTATCGATGGTTTTATCGCCAGTAGTGCATTATTGGCGGCTGAGCGCTTAGCGCCCGGTGTTGTTCAATATGCTGTCTTTGCTCATCATTCGGTCGAGCCGGGACATACGCATTTATTAAAACTGCTCAATGCTGAGCCGTTACTCAATATGGGTATGCGCCTAGGTGAGGGTAGTGGCGCGGCGCTGGCGTATCCATTATTACAGTCGGCTTGTGCGATTATCAATGAGATGGCAAGTTTTAATGATGCTGGTATCAGTGGACAAAATAGCTAATGTCACAATTATCAAAAAAGCCATCAAAACAACCATTAAATCAGACATTGAATCAACCAAATGCATTACCCCAGTCTTCGTCTAAACCAAGTATTAGTCAATTTATAAAGTATGAATGGCGTTTATTGTTAGTAGCAGTACAGTTTTTAACGCGTCTGCCCGTACCGCAATTTGCCAATTACAATCCGCAGTGGTTGCACCAGAGCAGCCGTCATTTTCCTGGGGTAGGTCTGTTAGTTGGGCTGCTTTGTGCAGGTATATTTTGGCTGTGTAGTTTTTTATTTACGCCTTTGGTGGCGGCAGTGGTAAGTACGGCCTTTGGAATTAGGCTCACTGGCGCTTTTCATGAAGATGGACTTGCGGATAGCTGTGATGGTCTAGGTGGTGGTCTGACTCGCGCGCGTACTTTAACCATTATGAAGGATTCGCGCTTAGGGACTTATGGTGTACTAGGATTGGTCTCGGCGTTACTTATCAAAATCAGCTTATTGGCGTCTATGCCATTATCGGTGGCTATCGTGGCGCTGATTATTGGACATACGCTCTCACGTTTATTATGTATTAGTTTACTGGCGCTATTGCCTTACGGCGGTGAGATTGAGCATGCTAAAGCCAAACCGATGGCGCAGCAGCTGACGCCATTACAAGGATTATTGAGCAGTGGTTGGCTCATATTAGCGGGCTTGCTGGTCGTGCTCCTATTTCCTAATACCGTGCAGCAAATTGGTATTTGGCAATGGTCATTGGCTTTATTACTAGGCATCGTAGCGACGGATTATATGCGGCGCTTGTTGCGCAGGCGTTTAGATGGCTATACCGGTGATGGGTTAGGCGCCACGCAGCAGTTAAGTGAAATTGCTATTTATATCGGACTTGCTGCCTCGAACCCTTTTATTTAATGTTAAGCGTACTATTTAAAAAGGATAATGATAGCCAATGGTTTTGTATATTTGGCGCCATCCAAAGCCCATTGCGGCTAATGGCTTTTGTATCGGACAGACTGATATCAGTGTCGATAAACGCAAAATTAAACGCCTTGCTAATAAAATACAGCGTTTCGTGCGTTTACATCAATTACCAAAAGTGATTTGGGTCAGCCCACTACAGCGCTCGTTAAAAGTCGGAGAGATATTGGCGCCGCATGGCTTTCAATATCATGTCGCCCCTGAGCTGGCAGAGATTGATTTTGGCGGCTGGGATGGCAGGCCTTGGGCGCAAATTCCTAAACAACAGATTGATGATTGGTGTGATCATTTTGCAGATTTTGCCCCTAAGGGCGGCGAGAGTTTACAGCAGTTGTTTAATCGTGCGGAAAACTGGTTAAATGAGATGGCGGCGCAAAATAGTGGTCAAAAACCAGTATTAGCAGTCGGTCATGCGGGCTGGATAAATGCTGCCAGTATGATTGCCGCTCGGCAAGAGGCGCCAAAAATAGCGGCTGATTGGCCACAAGCAGTAAATTATTTACAATGCCGTAAACTAGATTTTCAACCAAACAAGCTGACTGTTTATAACAGCCAGCTTCTTGGATGATACTTTTTTAATCTAAATTTTATAATTATTTTTCTTTCATTAATACATCAATAAAAACATCTAATCTATCTTATCAAACCATGCTTTATTGTCTTTAGGGCTCATAGAATCAAAGCTAACATAAATACCTTCATCGTCTAAGGTTGCATACCAATGGTCGGCATTATTGCCGGTCAATATCTGGAAATACTTATTATTTACAATCCTACCGACCGTATAGATTTCACCTTCTTTATAAAACTCGTTACCTTGGATGCATATTAATTTATCATCAGTGTTTATCATATCGTCCCATTTTATCTATGGCTAAATACAGCTAGGATAGCAATAGCACTGAGATTAATGAAGATGACTTTATAAGCAGTATTTTATTATTAGGTATAGGTTATGCAGGTGTTTTATTACCAGTTATTGCTACACAATACTATTGTAAGTATTCTCTGCACACGACAAAAAAACAAAAAAGTCTGTTAAAGCAAAGGCATAATAGTAATTTTTAAGACGAATAGACCATACCAAACTTTAACAGACTTAGTGAAACTTTAACCCAAAACCTGAGCATGAACAAGGCAAGAATCAATTGTTTGAGCCTAATGATAACAGCCCTGATTACTGCTCAAAGCAGTAATCTTAAAAAAAATAGCAAGACACCTCCCTAAGGGTGGTAAAACCGACAGTCACTATCGCAGACTACAGCGATTTTTTGCCGAAGCGAGGATAGACTACGATCAACTGGCTTTAATGATATATCGACTATTTGGGCTAGGCAAAGTCACCTTAACCATTGACCGCACCAACTGGAAATGGGGTAAAAGTAACCTCAACATCTTTATGCTAGGGATGGTATATAAAGGGATAGCCATCCCCTTATACTGGCAAATGCTAGATAAGCGAGGTAATACAAACCATCTTGAACGCTGTGAACTTATTGAGCGGTTTATCAAACAATTTGGCAAAGATAACCTTGAGATGATAGTAGCAGACAGAGAGTTTGTTGGCGAAAAATGGTTTAACTGGCTCACCAATAATCACATACCCTTTGCCATACGGATTAAGAAGAACAGTAAAGTTAAGAATCATCATGGCAAGCTGGTACAGATTAAAGAGTTATTGCGCCATGTTAGCCATCAAGAAACATATCGACATGGGCGAATACTGACTGTCGATGGTTGTTTGGTTCGAGTATTTGCCAAGCGTGATAAAAACTATGGTTTAGTGATTGTCGCAACCAATCAACTAGAAACAGTGGATGCGATGACAAGCTATGCTAAGCGTTGGGAAATTGAGACTTTATTTGCTTGTCTAAAGGGGCGTGGCTTTAATCTTGAAGATACCCACTTAACCCATCTTGATCGGGTCAGTAAATTAGTCGCAGTGAATGCCTTAGCATTTTGTTGGGCTTATCATGTCGGTATTTATAAAGACAAAGATAAGCCGTTAAAACGCAAGTTGAAGTCAAACGCTCGACCTCAAGCCAGTTTGTTTGCGCTTGGTCTGGATTTATTGATTGAAGGTCTTCGTTTGGTGTTTTTTAACAATGATAAGACTGTATTTCGACAGTTAGTTAGCTTTTTAACCCCTAAACCTATGAAAATCCGGTGGGGATGATTTTTTTGTCGTGTGCAGAGGTAAGTATTAATGAGATAGCATTTAGCAAATTTTAGAAATAAAAAAGCCAGCAACATGACGTTACTGGCTTTCTTAGACGGGTAGTAAGTTTACACTACCACCAAAAATTACTCTTCTGAGTAATCTTCGTTGTCGTCTTCAACGGCATCTTCGTTGTCGCCATCTTCAGAAAGAATGGTTACTAAGATGCTAGCAGTTACGTCATGGTGTAGTTGAATATCAACATTGTATTCGCCCACTTGACGTAGTGTGCCTTCAGGTAGCTTGATTTCAGCACGGTCAACTTCTAGACCTGAGTTAGTCAATGCTTCAGCGATATCGCGAGTACCGATAGAGCCAAATAGCTTGCCTTCGTCACCTGATTTAGCGCGCATGATAACATTAACGTCCGTTAACGCGTCAGCACGTTCTTGAGCAACCGCTACTTCTTTTGCTTCTTCAGCTTCAAGCTCAGCACGGCGTGCTTCGAACTTTTCAATGTTTGCTTTAGTTGCAGGTAGTGCTTTGCCCTGAGGGATAAGAAAGTTACGTCCGTAACCTGGTTTCACATCGACAGTTTCACCGAGTTTACCAAGGTTGACGATACGCTGTAACAAAATAATTTGCATGAGTCATTCCTAGTTAACGGTTAAATTACTGATGGTTGTCAGTATACGGAAGTAGCGCAAGATAGCGAGCTTGCTTGATAGCAGTGGCTAGCTGACGCTGATATTTAGTAGATGTACCGGTGATGCGGCTTGGTACGATTTTACCATTGTCACTGATGTACTGTTTTAGCAATTCAACATCTTTATAATCGATGTGAGTGATGCCTTCAGCAGTGAAACGGCAGAATTTGCGACGGCGATAGAAACGTGCCATGAGTATTCTCCTTTAATTAGTCTTCACTGTTGTCGTTGTCGTCGTTTTCACGATTGTCTGGACGACGAGTCGTTGCTTTGCGTGCGCGTTTTTCATCGGCATTCTTGGCTAACTGCGACTCTTCAGTGACAGCTTCGTCACGGCGCATAACTAGACTACGAATGATCGCGTCGTTATAACGGAATAATTCTTCAAGTTCAGCCAAAGTCTCACCGTCAGTTTCAACGTTGAAAAGAACGTAGTGAGCTTTGTGAATTTTGTTAATTGGGTAAGCCAATTGACGACGACCCCAATCTTCTAGACGATGGATCGTACCGCCGTTGTCTTGAACCAACTTGATATAGCGTTCAACCATGCCGACCACTTGGTCGCTTTGGTCTGGGTGTACAAGTAACACCAGTTCGTAATGTCGCATTATGACTCCTTACGGATTAGTAGCTATTAACCCTATGTTAATAGCAAGGAGATTTATAAGGTAAGCCCAAATCTTATCGAATTTTGCAAAAACAATAGGGGATAAGCTTAGTTTATAAAGCGCCGTATTATAACAGTACTCAGCCTTTAACACAAAGGTTAATGACTGAGCGTCTGTCAATAAATAATAAAAGACGTAAATATAAATTCTTCAATAAAAAAGCAGCGTATAAACGCCACTTTTTCATATAACCTTATGATATTTATAACAATCGTTTTTATCATAAACTTATAAACCCATTATTTTGCCTTGGGTTGTTTGACCAATTGGCTATTATCGGCTTTCACTACTAAGGTTTTAGCCAGTTTATCATGCCAACCGATGTTTTCAGGACTTTTTGAGGCCATATAATAATGAACAATAATAACCACAAAACCTAAAAAGCTAGTAAATGAGAATAATAAGTTATAAATAATAAACAGTAGTAGCGTACGCATGCCAATAAGCTTGCTAAAAGAAGGCAAGCGGTGGGTGCTTTGGTCAACGACGCGAATACCGGTAATCAGCTTACCAAGTGATTGTCCCCGCAAGGTAATAAATACCAGCTGCAGCGCAAACAAACCAAACACCATCACTTGTGACATCATCAAAGTGCTGCTAGGAATACTTTCCATCAATGTCATGGAATACTGATAGGCGGCGTCCATATCTTGGATGTTTTGAAATTTAGTATAGTCCACATCCATTTTCATTAACGCCATGACCAGCGGCAAAATAGCTAATATATACAGTAAGCCATTTAGCGCAGTCGCTAACACCCGCGACATAATCGGCGCAAGGACAACATTACCGACGACTTTATCTTTAGGCGAGGCGGCTTTGACTGTACCAGACTTATTCAATGACACGTTTTTATTGGGTGTATATTGACGATTGGTAGTCATGTCCAGCTTGGTATTTTTAGCGTTCTCTGCTGGGCGTTCAGGCTTACCATACAATCTGTCTAGCGATACCGCTTTGTCATCTTTAGAGGTGCTACTAGCAGAATCTTCTGGGAAGATAGTGACGTTATTGATAATAGAGTCATTATCATCTGCCGACACTATAGGAGCAGGACGATAATAAGTCTGATTATTGGTTAAATTACCAACACGCTGCCACTGATCTAGGCCTTCATGCCACATCAAATCATCTAATACTACTTCACCTGAGGCGAGCATAATATTGAGCTGATCCAACGTGTATGGACCCGCTTGTACGTTATTTCGAGCAAGGAAAATCTGCATAATTGCCTACATAGTTAGTCATATCTTAAGTCACTTTTTCAAGCCACTTTCGCTAATACATTATATTAGGGTCTATTTGAAAAAATCAAATAGACCCTAATGTTAGTATATTAAATGACTCTGTCAATTAACGCTGTGACGTATCGTTACGTCTTATTTCGTTTCTTCGCCAGCTAAGAAGAACCAAGTATCTAGCACTGAGTCAGGGTTTAGTGACACTGAGTTGATGCCTTGTTCCATGAGCCAAAAAGCAAGATCTGGATGATCTGATGGACCTTGACCGCAAATACCAATGTATTTGCCTGCTTTGTTACAAGCTTCAATCGCCATAGATAATAGCTTCTTAACCGCAGGATCACGCTCATCAAATAGATGTGAGACGATACCTGAGTCACGGTCAAGACCTAGCGTTAACTGAGTCAAGTCGTTTGAACCGATTGAGAAACCATCGAAGTGCTCTAGGAAATCTTCTGCTAATAGCGCGTTGGTTGGTAGCTCACACATCATGATGACGCGCAGACCATTTTCGCCACGTTTTAGACCGTTTTTCGCTAGTAGCTCGATGACTTCTTTGGCTTCGCCAACGGTACGAACGAATGGAATCATAATCTCAACGTTGGTCAAGCCCATCTCATCACGGACGCGTTTTAGTGCTTTACACTCAAGCTCGAAGCAGTCACGGAAGTTGTCAGACACATAGCGACTGGCACCGCGGAAACCTAGCATTGGGTTTTCTTCTGATGGCTCGTATAATTTACCACCAAGCAAGTTGGCGTATTCGTTTGATTTAAAATCAGACATACGCACGATAACTGGCTGATCCATAAAGGCAACGGCTAGGGTTGAGATACCTTCGACCAATTTATCCACATAGAAATCGACTGGTGAGGCATAACCGGCGATACGCTCATTGATCGCTTGGGCGATTTCACGTGGCAAGCTGTTCATGTTCAGTAGCGCTTTTGGATGCACACCAATCATACGGTTGATGATGAACTCTAAACGCGCAAGACCGATACCTTCGTTTGGCATTTGGGTAAATGAGAAAGCGCGATCTGGGTTACCCACGTTCATCATGACTTTGAATGCAAGCTCTGGCATAGATTCAACAGAGTTGGTCTGTACTTCAAAATCAATCTGACCTTCATAGATAAAGCCAGTATCACCTTCAGCACAAGAAACAGTGACGTCTTGACCATCAACCAATAATTCAGTGGCATTACCACAGCCAACGATAGCTGGAACACCAAGTTCACGGGCGATAATAGCCGCGTGACAAGTACGACCACCACGGTTGGTGATAATCGCAGAAGCACGCTTCATGACGGGCTCCCAATCCGGATCGGTCATGTCTGATACTAAGACGTCGCCGTCTTGAACTTTGTCCATCTCGTTTAAATTGCTAACGATACGTACTTTACCAGCGCCGATGCGTTGACCGATTGAACGACCTTCACATAGGGTTTTAGCATCGCCAGTGTTGATGATATAACGCTCCATGACGTTGCTGTCTTGGCGGCTCTTAACGGTTTCTGGACGTGCTTGGACGATAAAGATTTCACCGCTGTCACCGTCTTTTGCCCACTCGATATCCATCGCTTGACCATAATGCTTTTCAATAGTCATGGCTTGTTTGGCAAGTGAGTTTAGCTCTTCAGTGGTTAAAGAGAACTGCATGCGGTCTTGTTTTTCGACATCGACGGTTTTGACAGACTTAGTAGTGCTGCCTTCATCACCATAAATCATTTTCTTATGCTTGCTGCCTAGATTACGGCGAATGACCGCAGGCTTGCCATTTTCAAGCAATTTTTTAGAGATATAGAATTCGTCAGGGTTGACTGCACCTTGCACAACCATTTCACCTAGACCGTAGCTTGAGGTGATAAAGACCACTTGATCAAAGCCACTTTCCGTATCTAGGGTGAACATCACGCCAGCAGCGCCAGTTTCTGAACGTACCATGCGCTGTACAGCAGCAGATAGGGCAACGCCTTCGTGCTCAAAACCTTTATGCACACGATAAGAAATCGCGCGATCATTATATAAAGAGGCAAATACTTCTTTAATAGCAATCAGGACGTTATCAATGCCGCGAATGTTCAAGAAAGTTTCTTGCTGACCGGCAAATGACGCATCTGGCAAATCTTCAGCCGTGGCAGAAGAACGTACCGCAACCGCGATGTCTTCGCCGCCACTCATGGTTTCAAACGACTGGCGCACTTCTTGCTCAAGGTCGCTTGGCAGCTCTTGCTCAATAATCCAAGTACGGATTTTTTTACCAGTCTCAGCAAGCTTATTAACATCATTCACATCAAGCGTTTTAAGCTCGTTGTTGATTTTGTCAAGTAAGCCTGTTTCTGTTAAAAAGCGATTGAACGCATTTGAAGTGGTCGCAAAGCCACCTGGAACGCTGACACCCAAATCAGATAAATGGCTGATCATCTCGCCAAGCGAGGCATTCTTGCCGCCAACCATCTCAATGTCATCTTTTCCTAGCTGATCAAGATTGATTACAAGTGCTGTAGATTGCGCTGCCATGATAACTCCAGAAAATAAGGTTATTTAGTAAAGATTATAACGGTCGATTATACCCCTATATTTGGATAATTTCGATACCTAGAACCAAATAAATCGTCAAAAATATACAAATTGTGGCGTTTGCTACATATTTGCGCGGTCAAAAATCAATATTTGTTTGTTAGAATATAACAAAGAGTAAAATATAACTGGTTTCTAGAGAAAAAATTTGCTGATAAGAAACCTTCCTTTATAGCAATACTATAGATGCATAAATACTCTTAATAGATATCCTTATTACATCGTACTTACTAAGTGTACGCCTGTAACATTGATTTCTATTAGACAGCTATTGTGCGTATAATATAGGGCACAATAAACTAACCGCTACAGATTTTCTGCGCTAAATAAAAGCGCCTATTGAGATCTTAACCAAGGTGTTCACGTTATGTTTGTAAATAATCCGCCAGAAGCCGCCAAGCCGACCATTCAAAACAAACAAGCGTTGCAAGTAGATAACGACCAAAATATCAGAACGGCGTTTTTTATCTCTGATGGGACGGCGATTACCGCAGAAACCCTTGGACGCGCCATTTTAAGTCAATTTGCCTCTGTACCTTTTGAGACTCGGGTGTTGCCTTATGTCGATAGCTTAGAGCGCGCCGAAGAAGCGGTCGAACAAATCAATATGGCCTACCAACGTGATGGGTTACTGCCCTTGGTGTTCGATACCATTGTTAGCCCTGAAATTCGAGAAAAAATTAACTCAGCGCATAGCTGTAATCTGGATATGTATGAAGGGCTAATCGGCCGAGTCGCAGAAGAGACAGGTGTTGAGCCGGACGCGCATTCGGGCCATGCCCACGATAACGTCGACTCTGAAACCTATAAAGAACGTATCGATGCCGTGCATTTTGCCCTAGATAACGATGATGGCGCACGTACTCGTCATTATCATGCCGCGGATATTATTCTTATCGGCGTTTCGCGTTCTGGTAAAACCCCAACCTCACTGTATTTGGCGCTACAATTTGGTATTCGAGCGGCAAACTATCCGTTAACCGAAGAAGATTTAAACGACAATCAATTGCCAAAAGCCTTACGTGAGCATAAGCACAAATTATTTGGCTTGTTAATCGATACCGATCGCTTGGTAAAAATCCGCCAAGAACGCCGAGCGGGTAGCCGTTATTCAAGCTATCAGCAATGTCAGCAAGAACAGCGCGCCATACAGGGGATTTATATCTCGCAAGGGATTCCGAGTCTTGATGTCTCTGAGATGTCTGTTGAAGAGATTGCCACACGTATCTTGCAGATGACGGGACTTAAACGCCGTATCGGCTAAAGGGATTAAGCAACAGCGTATAACGAATAACGGCTATGGCGATAACGTAACTGTCGCCAATATTGCAAAATATCCTATCAGCACATATGGTAGGCACGCTTTAGCGCTATGGGTCTAACTTGATCGTTACTTGTAGACATTCATAGTCTAAAAAACACACAGATTTATAAATTAATAAAAGAGGATACGATGGGAAGCAAACCGATAAGCGACGCGACCAATGACACGGGTAAAGACATTCATACCGAAGTGTCTAATAAAGAAAGCGGCCGCGCGCCGAACCCTGAGCATACTGAAGGCAAAACTAAAAAAGCAAAAATTGAGCAAACCCATGAGCAAGTCACTGAAGATATCATGCATCACCCTGACTTGGTCAATCCGCTTGATGATATCCGCATCGATATTAAAACCCCTTTTACCAAAGACTCGCAGCGCATCAAAGGTGATAAGCATAAGTATGAATATGACGCCGTTGTTCTAGGCGCAGGGCCTGCTGGTGAAGCGGCGGCGATGAAGCTGACCAAGGCCGGCAAAAAAGTTGCGGTGATTGATCCGCGTGAACAGGTTGGTGGTAACTCGACCCATGTGGGCACGATTCCAAGTAAAGCCTTGCGTCAATCGGTCTTTAACTTGATTAACTTTCGCCGCGATCCTATGTTTACCAAGGCGATGGAGTATCAGCAAGTACCTCTAAACCGCGTGCTCGCTAATGCGCGCCGCGTAATCCGTAATCAAGTAAGCACCCACACCCGTTTTTATGAGCGCAACCGTATTGATGTGATTCATGGTTGGGCAAGCTTTGTTGATGCGCATACCTTGAGTGTCGAAAAGGACGACGGCGTCTTTGAAACCGTGACCTTTAATAAAGCCATTATTACCGTTGGAAGCCGTCCTTATCGTCCTGATATTTTAGACTTTGACCATCCGCGTGTGTTTGACTCTGATAAAATCTTGCAAATGGATTATGTGGTCAAAAAAATCATCATTTATGGCGCAGGCGTTATTGGTTGTGAGTATGCCTCTATCTTTACTGGTCTTGGCTATAAGGTTGACTTAATTAATAACCAAAATCAATTGCTCAATTATCTAGACAGCGAAATTAGTGATGCCATCGCTCATGACTTTAGACAGTTTGGCGTCTTGATTCGTAGCAATGAAGAGATTGACCACCTAGAGACGCATGATGATTACGTGGTCTTGCATCTAAAAAGCGGTAAGCGCATCAAATCAGATGCCATTCTTTGGTCAAATGGGCGTTCGGGTAACACCGAAGGCTTAAACTTAGAGTCCATTGGGCTGGAAGCCAATAGTCGTGGTCAGCTAAAAGTAGATGATACCTATTGTACCGGCGTCGAAAATATCTATGCCGCTGGTGACGTCATTGGCTGGCCTTCATTGGCATCAGCGGCCTACGATCAAGGACGCTGTGCCGCAGCGTTTATGGTTGGCGATAGCGATGCCGAGCCAGTATCAAGCGTGCCAACAGGTATCTATACCATCCCTGAGATTTCTTGTATCGGTAAAACTGAGCAAGAGCTGACCGATGAAAAAGTCCCTTATGAAGTGGGGCAGGCGTTCTTTAAACATCTGGCACGAGCGCAAATCATTGGTGAGCGTTCGGGCGTATTAAAGATTTTGTTCCATCGTGAGACGCTTGAGATTTTAGGTATTCATTGCTATGGCAATCATGCCTCAGAGATTATTCACATTGGTCAGGCGGTCATGAAGTGCAACAATACCCTTGAGTATTTTGTGAACACAACTTTTAACTATCCAACGATGGCAGAAGCCTATCGCGTCGCCGCTCTCAATGGTTTAAATCGCGTTTTTTAAACCAAACACCATCAAGTCAAATAAATAAAAAAGCGCCTGCTTCTTGAGTAGGCGCTTTTTTGAGGTATTTTTTATAGCATAAATGCCAATACTATCCATATATTTTTATGCTAAAAGGCGGTTTTGCTTTGGCTGGTACGCCAGCGGAAAAGTAGCAGTAATAAAAAGTAAAACGCCCACAATCCTGCCAATGCATAAAAGCCAGTTGCGACTTGCGCCACACTCGCGCCCATTTGATTGAGCTGAACAGAGGTATTGATACCAGGCGTCGTCGGTATGACCCAGCGAATGATTTGTAAAAATTCTGGTAATTGATTGGCAGGCCATGGATATCCGCTGACAAAAAACATCGGTAGCGAGCTAAAAATCAAGATTTGTATACTGCGCTCACGCTGACGGAACCAGAGCCCAAACACACAACCAAGCGTGGCGACTGTCGGGCAAAATAGCAGCAAAAATAACAAGCTGCCAAGCATGTTTTGACCACGTGGATAATGGTGCAGCTCAAAGGTCCAACCATAATAAAAGCAGCCGATGATAAAGCTAAACATACTAAGCGCTGCAATACGGCCAAGCCAGCCGCGAATACTGGCAGTATGACGACGCTGCTCATACCAGGTGCCAATTAACATCGCTGTCGACATCAACAGGGTTTGTTGCAGAATAAGAATAGCGACTGCTGGCACCACATAAGCGCCATAGCCTTCGGTTTGATTATATAAAGGGATGATTCTTAACGGTACCGCTTGGGTATTTGCCGCTGCGGTTGCAGAATACGCCCCTTGCGCCACGCTTTTTTTAATCTCAACGCCCGCTGAAACCGTACTGACCGCCTGCAAAAAACCCATTTGAACGTTTTTATTTAACAGAAAATAACCCCCATTGCCTAATACGCTGACGCTCGCTGCTTTGCCAGATAGGACTTGCTGCTCAAGTCCGCTTGGAATAATCATATATCCAGCGATGTCATCGGACCATATCGCTTCTTGAGCGTCTTGCTCATTTAAAAAACGCTTGGTATCGAGCTGCGGGCTGGCACTGGCATAACGAACGATGGTTTGAGACAGATTAGTATTGTCTTGATCGACAATACCAACGGGCACATGGTTGACCACTTCGGTTGAATAGGGCCAAGGATAAAAGAAGCCATAAATAATTGGCGCAATCATGAGCAGTAGTAGCACGCCTTTATCAGAAAAGACGTCTTTGATAGTTTGCAAAAAACTGCCGAAAAAGCTTTGCGCTGGCGAATGACTTTTTGCCTCTAACATAGCACTAGAAGGCTGATTTTTTGTTGCTATGAGGTTTTCTTGAGATAAAGTTTCTTTTGGTGTCATAACCATTAGCGGGCTCCCCAGCGTTCAGGATGTGCGAGCGCGCGCTTGCTCAATAAGGCGGCTAAAAACATAGTGACAATCGTTGCAAGCGTCAGTCCATAGACGATGGGTAATGAGATGGCAACCGGCGCTTGCATTTGTAATTGCGCTATATGCAGCTTAAGGTAATGGGTCAGTGGTAGGGCATCCGACCAATGCTGAGCGTTTTTACTGATGGCGATATAGGGAAATGTTACCCCAGCAAAGGCATAAGAAGGCGCTGAGATAAATCCGGTTGACGATAAACCCATGCGTAACGAAAATGAGGTTAAGGTAAATATTGCACCCAGCCAAAATGACAACATCATTAGCAATACAAGGCCGATATAAGTCGCAATGATTGAGCTGATAGCAACCGCTTGCTGCGGCGTGGCGAGCCATAACGCTAAAACTGACCATAAGCTATAAGCCAGCATGGGCCAAAAGTACTTACCCAATAAACCAAAAAGCAAAACTGATACACTAGCTTTTCTTGGCGTAGTATCTTCAATGAGTGTTTGATTATCTTCAGTTAAGACTGAAACGGCCGTGGTCTGACGGTCTTTATTTTGGCTACCTTGAATCTCATTGTCTTTAATAGTGGTTAAATCAGGCTGACCACCATTAACAAAGTCATACCAAATACCGATTTTCTTATCGCGCAATTCACGCCCAATGGTCGTCGCGCCAATGACCATGGCTAAAATATGCAGCAGTGCTGGGATAACGGTTGATGCTAAAAACTGTTGATAGTCGGTTGCTGCGTTAAACAAACTGATGCGCTGAATGCCAATGGGCGAGTAAGCAATCGCCGCTTGTGATGGGGCCATGCCTTTTTTTACCAAACGCTGTATTTCAACGCCTGCCGATAGTGTACCAGTCACCGATTGGACACTGGTTTGGATGATGCCGGAATGAGTACCGTATTGGGCATTTACTTGCAATACAATCGGCGCCGGTTTACTCGATGAGATATTGCGCGAGAAATCCTCTGGAATAATAACCACCGCATAGATATCACGTTGCAGGAGCGCTGCTTCTACTGCTGCTGGCGAGTGATAAAGCTGTCTGACCGTCAGGTTTGGGTTGGCTTCCAAATAACGCACCGCAGTATTGGCAACAGGACCACGATCGTTATCCACGACGCCGATGGGCAAGTCGGTGATTTGTATTTGTGAAAAAATCCACCAAATCAAGAGCACGGTCGCAAGCGGTAACCAGACCACCATGCTTAAATCCCACGGATTTTTGGCTAAAAACCGGCGCTCGTAGCCAGCACTACGTATAAAGGCGCCGATTAATCCGCCGCGTTGCCCGTTTTGCTCAGTCAGGCGCATGGTTTACTCTTTGGTCTGATTGGCAAGGGCTGGATTGATATTGACAACCACGCTCATCCCCGAGCGGATACGTCTATCAGGAGCAGATGGTCGCGCTTTAACTTCAAAGGTGCGCACATCAAAGCCATCGTTGTTGTTGGTCGGACGCCAAGTAGCAAAGTCAGATAAGGTTGAGGTTGCATAAACGGTAAACTGCTTGGTATAAGGCTTTTCAGGCGAGGATAAAGCAGGAATCGTACCCATAAAACGCTGCCCTATGGCAAACTGGTTTAGGTAGGTTTCAGTGACGTTCAGTACTACCCATTGATCGTCGGTATTAACCAAAGTTAGGATAGGCACACCTTGCCCAATGACTTCGCCCGCGTTGACGATGACATTATCCACGATACCGGCAATCGGACTTTTTAGATTGGCTTCTTCTTTAGCGACCAATGCTTCTTCTAGTTGCGCATCGACTTGGGCAACTTGGGCGGTTGCGGCAGATTTATCCTCACTGCGAGCGCCTTCTTTTGCCAAATCATACTGCAAGCGCGCCGCTTCTGTCTTATCTTGAGTCGCTAGATATTGCGCATAAGCTTCATCGCGCTTTTGCCGTGCCATCAGACCTTCTTCATAAAGACGATTGACGCGCTGATAAGTATTTTCTGCCAAATCAGACGCCGCTTTATTGGCTTGCCAAGCCGCTTTTGCTTGGGCAATTTCTTGTGGGCGGGCGCCGTTTTCTGCTTTATCAAGCTGGCTTTGCGCCATTTGCTTGCCAGCGCGCGCCTGATTGATTTTAGCGTTAATTTCAGGTGAGTCCATTTCAATAAGCTGCTGACCGACTGTCACCGCATCGCCTTCTGTGACCATGATTTGTGCAATACGCCCCGGCACTTTTGCCGCAATAGACGTTTGCTGCATTTGCATTTGACCTTGTAAGGTGATGACTTCAGGCGCATTGTGTTGATTGCTTTTATACAAACCATAAGCAATTGCCCCTAATATAAGCAGCACAAGAAGTACCAAAATCGCCTTTTTAATACCGACAGATTTATCCGCGTTTGAAGGCTCGCGTTTATAAGGCGGCACCGCTTGTTCTTTGTCAATATCAGTGCTGTCGATTCTATTAGTGCTATCGACGCTATCGGTATTATCAAAGCCGGATTCAGTCGGTTTAGTACCATTAATCGCATCAGTATCAACGGGCGTTTGCTCATGATGACTGCGGTTTGTTTCAGTAGCTTGGTCTGTAGCAGGTAGTTTGCGTGAGTCGCCTGATTCGTTATTAGATTCAGTCATGACAGTGAGATTCCTAAAGCGATAAAGTCGATAATAAGCAGAATAGTATTGGCGTTATTTAATCTTGGCAATTCATATGATTGTTGAATACGGTGTACTAAATAAGCTACTTGTCATATAGGGTTGGTAGACGAATATCAGCGGCGTTCAAGTAAGCATTAAAAGCAAGCGGCGTACCGCAGCTTTGCATCAAGGCGGCAAGCGACTGGACATAAGTATTTGCTGCTTGCGCTTGCTCAGTGCGCGCTTTGAGGTATTGTGTCTGAGCTTGTACCACATCGATGGGCGTATTCAGGCCTTCTTGTAGCCCAAGTTGACGTAAGCGCAATACCTCTGCTGCCAAATCCACATTACTTTGTAAGGCTTGATAGCGCGACTGAGCGTTATTGACATCGTGCCAGTTTTTTTCGACCAATAATAACAGGTTGTCACTGACTTCTATCTCTGACAAATCTGCTTGGCGTATTTTGGCGTTACTGGAAGCTAAAGACGCCTTTTTATCTAGCCCGCCCCAAAGCTTCCAGCTGGCTGAAATACCAGCGACCCAACTGGGGTCTTTTTCAACTTGGCTATAGCCATAAAGCATGACCGTAGGTTTGTAACCCGTATCAGATAGCGCATGCAGCTGCTGCGCTTGCGCTCGTTTGGCGGCAACTTTTTGCAAACCTGGATGATTATTCAGTGCTAAGTCTTGAAAGTAATTCACATCAGGCAGAGGACGGCTTGAGACAAATAAAGGCGTGCTGGGTTTGATACGATAATCGGTACGCAATAGACGCTGCAGCGCCATCATTGCCAGACGCGCATCATTATTAGCATTGACCGATTCGCTTTTTGCATCGGCAAGCGCCGACTGGGCTTCTAAGCGATCGACACGGGAGATAAAGCCTTCTTCAAGCAGACGCTGCGCCATATGGTCAACTTGCTGCACCGTATCATAAGCATCGTCACGTAAATAAGCGGCAATAATCGCCAACTGTGCCTTAAAATAACGCTCAACTAAGGTGTTATACAGCTCGTTGGTATCTAGTATGCTATCAGCAACGGCTTCTTGGGTGCGAGCAGTGGAAGCGCCTGTCAATGCCGCTGTGCGTCCAGCGGTATAAATAGGCCATACCACGCCAAGGCCTGCGCCCGTCGTTGAACCCGAACGTTTCAAATCGTAAGTATCTGGGATACGGTCACCAACCAATTCCCCAAAGTCTGGTAAATCTTCTATATCTATCGGCGGGTCGATACCATCAATACTACTATTCACATCGTTGATAATACCGTTTTTAATTGACGATAAATCAACATCGGCGTCCAAGTTATAAGCAGTGGCGGAGGCGCGCGCAAATACTAACGGGTGGTCAATGGTTTTTAAGGCATCGGTTTCATATTCACTGGCAGCAATCGCGGCTTGATTGGCGGCGATTTTTGGTGAAACTTGCAATAAAATATTTTGCGCTTGCTCAAGACTAAGCAGACTCGATACTTCTAAAGGATAGCTATTTTCAATGCTTTTATGGGTAATAGGATCGATAAGGGTGGTTAAATGACCATTTGACTCAGCTTTAACTGGCTGTGTTTCTATCGGCGCGGCTTTATTTTTTATGATGCTTTTTTGCGCAAGGTTTTTATCAGTTTGAGTGTGAGTTATTTGAGTGCCGTTTTCTTGAACACTGTTTTTAATACCACTATTGCCTTGCAGGCTGCTTGGCGTATCCGCGTCAACAATTTGCGTCACGACAACGGGCGCTACTTCATTTTGGGACGTGTTAACATCATCATTGGCATTTGCGGAGTGAGACGCGGCTAAGCCCATGAGCGTAACCGTCATCACCGCAGTAGACAGAGTCGATAAAGCAAATTTCATAAGTCGCATAAGCCATTAATTAGAATGCAAAGTGTTTAAAGCGCAAAATTTCTAGTAGGTAGTCAAATAGGGCAATATGATAGACCATTAATAGAAAGCAAAAATTGGTTATTCATAACAAAGCGTACACTGTAGTGGCACAATGGTGACGGGTCAATGCTCACTATTTGCTTATTTTGCGTTGAATGGGTGCCAGTTTTATGTTAAGTGTCTAGCTTCAAGACAGATAATGGCATTATTTATGAATTGGTTTATAAATCAGTGATAAAACCAGATAAAAATTAGCCGATAAAAAACAACATTATATAAAATAGGATGCGAGTAATGGCAGGATATATTTTAGCGCTAGATCAAGGTACGACGTCGAGCCGCGCAATATTGTATGACGACCATGCCCGCCCGATTAAAATGGCGCAGCAGCCGACAACTTTAAAAACTCCGCAGGCAAGTTTTGTTGAGCAAGACGCGCAGCAGATCTGGCAAACGCAGATTAGCTGTGCTCATGATGTGATTAATCAAGCAGGGCTGCTAGCCACCGATGTCACCAGTATTGCCATTACCAATCAGCGTGAGTCTATCGTGATGTGGGATAAGCAAACGGGCAAACCTTTAGCGCCGGCCATTATTTGGCAAGACCGCCGTACTGCCAGCTATTGTAAAACGCTTGCTGCGAAAAGCCCAAGCGCTAAGACGGATAACAGCCATGATGATATGGCCAGTGAGATTCAACGTCTTACAGGCTTGCGTTTGGATCCATATTTTAGCGCCAGTAAAATTGCATGGTTGTTAGAAAACGATCCCAAATTAAGGGTGCGCGCTAATAAAGGCGAAATCGCGGTCGGTACTATAGACAGCTGGCTTATTTATAAATTGACCGGTGGCGAGCATGTCATTGACGTCACCAATGCTTGTCGTACCTTATTATATGATGTCCATAAACTGGTATGGTCGGAGGAGCTATGTACCTGCTTTGGGATACCGATGAACATATTGCCCAAGGTACTACCGTCTGATGGCGATTTTGGTAAAACCAAAAAAGGACTGTTCGCTAAACAAATTCCCATTCAGGCGGTATTAGGTGACCAGCAAGCGGCGCTGTTTGGGCAAGGTTGCCTCAATGCAGGGATGGCTAAAAACACCTATGGCACCGGCTGTTTTATGCTGATGAATATTGGTAAAGAGCCAAAACTGAGCGAGCATAAGTTACTGACGACCATTGCTTGGCAACGCAAATCAACGCCAACCCGCCCAGACAATCTATCCTTTGATCAAATCGTGCAGTCTGGCAGACGCTTGCTACAGCCGCCCAAAAGAGAAGTCACTTATGCCTTAGAGGGCAGTGTTTTTATGGCGGGCGCTATCGTGCAGTGGTTGCGTGACAATCTTGGCATGATTCAACAAAGCAGTGAGGTTGAGCATTTAGCGCGGCAAGTAGATAGTAGTGAGGAGGTGGTATTACTGCCAGCATTTACAGGGCTTGCGGCGCCTTATTGGCGCTCAGATATCAATGCCAGTATTACCGGTATGAGCCGTGGCACGACCAAAGCCCATATTGCCCGCGCGGCTCTCGAGGCCATTGCCTATCAAACTTACGATGTGCTGATTGCCATGCAAAAAGACAGCCCGCACCCTTTGACTGAATTAAGAGTAGATGGTGGTGCGGCGAATAACGACTTGCTCATGCAGTTTCAAGCCGACTTATTAGGCGTACCGGTGCTACGCCCTAAAGACACAGAAATTACCGCTAAAGGTGCAGCTTTATTAGCCGGATTAAAAACCGGTCTATACGATGAGACTACGATACAAGCCTCGTGGCAGATTGATCGCATCTTTGAGCCTGAGATGTCTGCAGATAGGCGTGAACAGCATCTTGATAAGTGGCAACAAGCGATTGATAGAGCGCTAAAAGTCTTATAAATATTTAAATGAAAAATTGGTGGTGTATCAGAAAGTATGCTGAGGTAATAAAGGAGAGTGACAGCCGAAGCAAGATGATATATTTGAGGTTATGA
>NZ_VKLR01000034.1:0-20925 GCF_007280595.1 Psychrobacter sp. YGAH215
ACGTTAGCAACAACACCAGCGCCTACGGTACGGCCGCCTTCACGAATTGCGAAGCGAAGACCTTTGTCCATAGCGATTGGGTGGATAAGCTCTACGCCCATCTCAACGTTGTCACCAGGCATAACCATTTCAGTACCGTCTTGTAATTGGATTGCGCCAGTTACGTCAGTGGTACGGAAGTAGAACTGTGGACGATAGCCGTTTAGGAATGGTGTGTGACGACCACCCTCTTCTTTTGACAGTACGTATACTTCGGCGTCAAATTTAGTATGCGGGGTGATTGAACCTGGCTTGGCTAGTACTTGGCCACGTTGTACGTCTTCACGCTTAGTACCACGTAGTAGTACGCCACAGTTTTCGCCTGCACGACCTTCGTCTAGCAGTTTACGGAACATCTCTACACCAGTACAGGTGGTTTTTTGGGTGTCACGGATACCGACGATTTCGATTTCGTCACCAACACGTACGATACCTGATTCAACACGACCGGTTACTACGGTACCACGGCCTGAGATTGAGAATACGTCTTCGATTGGCATTAGGAATGCTTTGTCAACGTCACGCTCTGGCTCTGGGATGTAGGTGTCTAGGATGCCTAGTAGTTCTACAACGGCTGGTTGGCCGTATTGACCTTCGTCGCCTTTAAGGGCTTGGGTGGCACTCCCTTTTACGATTGGGGTGTCGTCGCCTGGGAAGTCGTAGTCGTTAAGAAGTTCACGAACTTCCATTTCTACTAGCTCAAGCAATTCTTCGTCGTCAACAAGGTCACATTTGTTCATGAAGACGATGATGTACGGTACGCCAACCTGACGTGATAGCAGGATGTGCTCACGGGTTTGTGGCATTGGGCCGTCAGTTGCTGATACGACTAGGATTGCGCCGTCCATTTGGGCTGCACCGGTGATCATGTTTTTAACATAGTCGGCGTGACCTGGGCAATCAACGTGGGCGTAGTGACGGGTTGGGGTGTCATATTCTACGTGTGAGGTGTTGATGGTGATGCCACGTGCTTTTTCTTCTGGGGCTGAGTCAATAGACGCGTAGTCTTTGGCTTCGCCACCAGAGGTGATTGCGGCTACGGTTGCGATAGCGGCGGTTAATGTTGTTTTACCGTGGTCAACGTGTCCGATGGTACCGACGTTGACGTGTGGCTTGCTGCGTTCAAACTTGGCCTTTGCCATGGGTATTTCCTCTTTATTGATGAATCTTTAACAATCAAAGATCGGTAAATAGCTGTTTGACGGCTCATGATGCGTAATAACCATCAAACCGTTGACGCTATGGTTTAACTACTAAAATGAATGTATTCAAGATGCTTACTAGCTTAATCACATGTTTATATATGGGCATTATACTTGTTTTTCAATCGCTTGCATATTGTGCTAGTTGCTAGCGCGCATTGACAAAACAGCTTTTTATAGATATTGCTAAAAAGTATATTTATAAACCTACTGACAGCACTAAAAGGCAACACCTTAGTGTCACCTTTAAATGATAAACTGCCACACTCTATTTATAATTTTCAATATTTTATAATTCGATATTGCTACAATATTTTGTAAAATACATTGTCTTGTCGAAATGTGATGCTTTCTTTATCAAAACAGTAAAGCATATAGACAAGGCTTGAACAATAAATGGAGCTCATATTGAGAATTGAACTCAAGACCTCTCCCTTACCAAGGGAGTGCTCTACCGCTGAGCTATATGAGCATGCTTTTAAAAACTACAGTAGCCAACCTATGGGTTGTACTAAAAAAAATATCACGATACAGCTAATAACCGACTGTCGTGATGTTTGATAGTTGCTGCGAAGGTGCATATATGGAGCGGGTGGCGGGAATCGAACCCGCGTCATTAGCTTGGAAGGCTAAGGTGTTACCATTATACCACACCCGCATTTACTCTTATATTATTTGACTCTAATTGATAGTCGTACAAGATAAAGAGTATGCTTGGCGCTAGGACATACTTAAAACAAATATGGTGGTGGGAGAAGGATTCGAACCTTCGAAGCTTTCGCGACAGATTTACAGTCTGTTGGGTTTGACCGCTCCCCAATCCCACCTAGATTGCTTGATATAAATCACTTCAATTGAAAGTAAATTCATAAAAAGCGACTTTGAAAGAGATGGTGCCGACTGCCGGGATCGAACTGGCGACCTACTGATTACAAGTCAGTTGCTCTACCAACTGAGCTAAGTCGGCTTGTTCTCTCAAAGTGGTGGCTATTCTATCAAATATTTTGCTAGACGCAAGCCCTTTTTCATTTTTTTTAGCTTTATTTTCATAAAAGCTGTCAAACACTTGATTGTATTGCTATTTTTTCTAACTTAAATTTGCCGCTATTTTTAAAGCTAAATTGATGAGACATCATTTAAAGTATAAACTGCCCGCCTTTATTGCATGGCTTTATAAAAATTGCATAGTTTTTTATGAAATCCAGCATTTTTATAAGCGGGCAACTGCTTTATTTCTTTAAGAATGCCGTTTAGTTTATAAAGATAGAACTCTTACATACTGCCTTTATTAAACAACCATAGCGCGAGGCCAATGATTAAAATAGCAATAAATACCCAGATAAACCAGCCGCCACTCGGTTTTTTCTCAGCTTGTCCCGCATTGGCAGGATTATTAAGCGCTTGATCCATGGCATTATTACCTGTTGTACCAAGGTCGCGCGGCTGACCCAAATTGGCCGTGCCCGAAAACTGGGCGGTAGCGGCTTGCTTAGCACGTAGGACGTCAGGATCCGCTTCTTCTTGCAAAGTGGTCGTCGTGGTCTTATCATGCGCTGCCGCATCGGTGTCATATTGGGCCTGACGAACGGCGCTCGGTGCTGATTCTTCTACAACCGGTGCGCTAGTTGTAGGTGAAGTTGATGGCTCGCTGGTATCAGCTGCGGATAATACTTCATCGATTCCAGTTTCCTTGATGACTGGCTCTTTGGCAATAGGTTCGTTGATTATAGGCTCGTTAATTACAGGCTCTGCAGCAACAGTTTCTTTAACGATGGGTTCTTGAATACTAGTTTCTTCAATTGTTGGCTTTTTATCTGCTGCTTCGCTAACGACTGGCGCTATAACGGTAGATTCAGCGGCTGGTATCGATTCAGTAGACGTAACAGCGTTCGTGCTTAATACTGGCTTATCCGACACAGCTGGAGCAGCTTGTTCATTGTCCAAGGTCGCAGCAACAGGCGCAATTACCTGAAAGTTAAAGCTTGCAAAGCCTAGCGTATCATTGGCATTAAGGCGCTGAGATTTATTGCCCTCAATCCGCTGCTCATTGATAAAAGTGCCGTTCGATGACTCTAAGTCCTTAACGTATAGCTCCCCATTTAACACGCTCAAGACCGCGTGATTGCGCGACACTTGCTTGCTACCGAGCACCACGTCATTATCGCTACCGCGTCCAACAGACAGGCTGTCACTGACGCTCAAGGTCAGATCGCCTAAAGCTTCGGTCAGGGCATTAAGTTGCCAAGTTGCACCCTCTGTCGTCACAGGTGTATGTGCAGTTTCTGTATGGTTTGTCATGTTATCACTCCTTATTTTTATAAAATATTCAATGGCTATTTTTAGCTAACAACTTTCTATAAACGCCTGTTCTTATACACTTATCTTCATACTAGCTAAAATTATTGTCAGCATTATTTAGCTATAAAGCGAGGTTTTATAATACCGCCAAGCTTGTTGTAAGGAATACTCAGTACAGGCATTCCGTATGCGTAGGGGCCGATAGAATAATGCTGATAACGAATATCAATCCCTTTATCAGTCAAGGTTACGTTCTCACTTAAGGTAAATGGCCAGTTTTTCTCATAGCTTGCCGCATCTTCATCGACCGTTTTCACCCAATCTTTATAAGCATCATAAGCCAAAGCTTTAAATTTTGATTTCTTGTTAGGCTGCAGCATATCTGTTAATTGGATTTGTTTTTTGGTTTGCTGGTCAAACACCAAATATTCGCTGTAAGGCATGCCATGAGCGCCACCAGTAAAGACATAAGAGTTTATTTCAAACAGCTCAAAATCATTCACATGACCCAAGTATTCAGGCGTCACCATTAAGTTATAGACGAAAATGCTGTCTTGCGGTAAGTCGGCAAACTGCGCGCTAACAAAACCGTCGATGGCAGCTTTGACCTCGGCTGGGCTACTTTTCTTGGTGATGGGCGCGGACTCCGTTGGCTTACTATTGACCACTAAATTATCAATACGCGCATTGGCAAGCTTATTTATCCAAGCATGATTGGTCTTAAGGTACTTCACTTCAATATCTGGGCAATTATCACGCGCCGTACATTTTTCCTGTATTTTTTTCGGCAATTCATATTCTAAATATTCGCTATGACTAATCAAGCTACCCGCCTGCGCTGATAGGCTTAAAGCCCCAAGTAATAAGCCACTACTTAGCAACGTAACCAGACGTCCCACGCTGTGCTGAGATGGAAATCGTTTAGTAAATCTTGAGTTATTGTTATGAATGTCAGTTGTAGATTTCATATAGACTCTTTCACGTACAAATAAGGTTTATTGATATTCTACCGTAACTATTACGCCGTATTGTAGGCGCACTGTTTGTGTTTTTGAGTACTTAATGCGCTTGTACAAACTCATATTTGATTACAACCAAAAATTTTTTAATAAAAAAGACACGATAGCGTGTCTTTTAAAATGTAAGTTTAAAGATTAAAATTCCGATTTTAATGCTCGCGCGTATTGCTAAAAGTAATCTCAGGATAGCGGTCTTGCATCAGCTGCAAGTTCACCCGAGATGGCGCAAGATAAGTTAAATAACCGCCACCATCTATTGATAATTGGTCATGGGCTTTTTTCTTAAATTTCGCCAGCGCCACTTCATCATCACAATGAATCCAGCGTACAGTTGCAATCGATACCGGCTCAAAGATACATTGCACTTTGTATTCTTCTTTTAGACGGTGGGCGACCACTTCAAACTGTAGGACACCGACTGCACCTAAGATTAAATCGTTATTAATCTGCGGCATAAAGACCTGCGTTGCGCCCTCTTCGCTTAACTGCTGTAAACCTTTTTGCAGCGCTTTTGATTTAAGCGGGTCTTTTAGCACCACACGGCGGAACAATTCAGGAGCAAAGTGCGGAATACCAGTAAAGTTTAATTCTTCGCCTTCGGTAAAGCTGTCGCCAATCGAAATGGTTCCGTGGTTATGTAAGCCAATGATATCACCCGGGTAGGCTTCTTCTAGCGCTTCACGGTCACCTGCTAAAAACGTTAAAGCATCGGCAATACGCACGTCTTTACCCAAGCGCACGTGCTTCATTTTCATACCTTTTTCGTACTTGCCAGAGCACACGCGCAAAAAAGCAATACGGTCACGGTGACGCGGATCCATATTGGCCTGAATTTTAAACACGAAACCGCTAAATTCGGTTTCGGTTGCGGCCACTTCGCGCTCATTGGTCGGATGCGATTTTGGCGGTGGTGCATATTTAATCAAGGTATCAAGTACCATGTTGACGCCAAAGTTACCCAGTGCCGTCCCGAACAATACAGGCGTCATCTCACCTTTTAAAAACGCCTCGACTTCAAAGTCTTCGAGTGCCATTTGTACCAGCTCAAGCGATTCTTCAAAAGAATCAAACATCAGCTTGCCCAAACGCTCACGGATATCAGGATAATCATAACCTTCGCGCGTTTCAGAGACCGTCATCTCACCGCCATGACCTTTTTCATATAGATAAGTTTTGTTTTCGGTTAAATGATAAACACCAACGAAATCTTGCCCCATACCAATCGGCCACGTGACTGGAATACATTTAATCTTTAATACCGCTTCGATTTCACTGAGTAGCTCAAGCGGCTCGCGAATCTGACGGTCAAGTTTATTGACAAATGAGATGATGGGCGTATCACGCATCCGGCAAACTTCCATCAGCTTGATGGTCCGCTCTTCGACACCTTTTGCGCCATCGACCATCATCAGCGCACTGTCTACCGCGGTCAGAGTACGATACGTATCTTCACTAAAGTCGGCGTGACCCGGGGTGTCTAGCAGGTTGACCATATGGTCTTTATAAGGAAACTGCATGACCGAGGTGGTAATCGAGATACCGCGCTCCTGCTCCATACTCATCCAATCAGATGTCGCATGACGGTCAGTTTTGCGGCCTTTTACTTCACCAACCACCTGAATCGCCTGCCCCCATAGCAGCAGCTTTTCGGTCATGGTGGTCTTACCCGCATCGGGATGCGAGATAATGGCAAAGGTGCGGCGTTTGGCGACTTCTTTGCTTAATTTCTTTGGATCTACGCTCATAATTTCGGCTTCAACGGTTGTGTGATTTAGAAATCACGCTAAATAAATAGGATAAATAATGGGCGTATTGTAGCGGATTTAGCGTTTGCTTGCAGAATTAGCGCATAAAAAAACACTCTCTAATGAACAAATAGAGAGTGATGATATTTTTTATCCTTAGGTATTTCTAAACGTTAATAGTAGCGCTTGATTTCTCGTTCTAAAAAGTCAGCGGCGACATCATTGACAATCGTGCAATCGACCACACCGCGAAAGCTGTTGGTATTTGGATTGCTACTACCTTTGGCCACATAATCCGCTTCATAAATATCTTTACTATATTCAACCCCGTTATACTGATAAGCCGGTTGGTCTTTATATTCAAAAAACATCACTTGCGCCGCTTTTTGCTTATTATTGATACCAACGCCAAACCTTGAGGTACTATAATCTCTATCATCATTAAAACGTGCTTCGGCTGCCGCAACCCATTTATCAAGCGACGAGTATCCTGTTTTGTCTTTTTCGTTAAAGGCTAAAAATGCGCGCTCGCTGCTGACAACGGGAATATAGCAAACCGAGCCTGCTGGAAACGCTAAATTGGTTGGCAGCTTAGAATAGTGATTTAAGGCCGTCATAATGCCGCGACTGTCGCTTAACGTAACGCCTGCATTATAACTATCCGCTTTCACATCTGATAAATCTAAGGTTTTATAAGTGGTTTGATAATTGAACTTGTTATTGCTGTTTTTTTCATAAATAGGTCGTTTGACCGTGCGCCCACTGACTTCAATATTTTTGTGTTCCAATCGTCCTTCGAACTTATCGGCTAGTACCGTTTTGTCTAAAGTATTTAAACTTTGATTGCTGTAGTTATTGACAAGATTTCTGGTTTTAATCTCATAATTACCGGTACGGTAGGTTTCATCGATGCGCGCAATCGCAGTCGCATTGGCTTTACTGTCATAGCTATCAGCAAATCTCGTTAGCGTTATATTATTGCTACTGCCTACGCCAAAAAACACGTCCTCTTCTTCGCAGCCGCTGAGCGCAAGTGCCATTAGAGAGACGATACTTGGTAATAAAATCCATTTATTTAGCGAGGCATTCATTAAACAATGTCCTTATGATTAGACGCTTTTTAGCTACTTTGGTTACTGTAATATGTTAGTAAAATACTTTTTGTGATTAGTTTACATTAATAGTATCGTTATTTATATATCAAAATCCTACTATTGTGGTTTTAGCAAACTCCGGTTAGACATTTTAGCAAGTTACCATTTCTAAACTTGCGCGATACGTTCAGCGTTACCCACTGTGCTAATCTAAGGAGTTACTATGTAAAATCGCCTTTTAAGGAAGGTCACATAGTAGATAGATCATTTAATTATAAAAATCAACAACAAAGGATGTGTTATGAAAACATTGTATTCTACACAAGCTACCGTTACTGGCGGCCGTACTGGTAATGCGAGTCTAAAAGATAGTGATTTGACCATTAACATGGTCGCACCGGGTTCTGGTAAAGACGGTAACAATCCAGAGCAGTTATTTGCTATGGGTTATGCTGCTTGTTTTGATGGCGCACTGGCAGCGGTCAAAGGCGAAGAAAAAGCAAAATTTGACTCGACTACCGAAGTATCAGTAGATTTAATGAAAGGCGAAGGTTTGGACTTTAAATTGGCAGCAAAAATCCATGTAATCGGTGAAAATACAGAACTATCGGCCGACGAATTTCAAAAACTGGTCGAAAAAGCCAATAAAGTCTGCCCATATTCGAAAGCCACCCATGGCAATATCGATAGTGAAGTGACGTCAGAAGTAAAATAACTCTTAGAAAGAATATTAATTAGTCAGAAGAAAACTAATAAAAGAACTCAGCTGGTCTGGGTTCTTTTTTATTGGCTGGTATTTAGGTTCTTAACTGCTAGTTTTTTACCAACCATTTATTAGTTCGCCATCCATTCGGCAAGAAGGTATTTTATCGTTATAATGAAGCTATCTTTTCATCCAATTCTTTATTCAATATCTGTTTTTACCCAATACTTGCTGCCCAATTTGATAAGTGACTTTCTATGACCGACAACGATCACAACTCGCACTCGCCCATTAATCCCAATACGCTACCAAACTTTGCCACCATGCCAAATGTAGCGACCATGGATACCAGCCATGTGAACAAAGAGCAGCCGCCCTTTATCTTGGTCGACGGCTCTTATTATCTATTTCGCACCTATCATGCCTTGCCAAAAACCATGCAAAACTCTCAAGGGCTGGTCACTAACGCCATACGTGGGACGTTAAATGCGTTATTAAAACTCATGCGCCGTTATCATCCAACCCATATGGCGGTTTGTTTTGATACCAAATCACCGACTTTTCGTCATGCCATGTCAGAAGAATATAAAGCCAATCGACCAAAAATGGATGTGGAGCTTGCCGAGCAAATTCCTTATATTCATAGTTTGGTGGTGGCATTAGGGATTCCACTATTGCGTATCGAAGGCGCAGAAGCAGACGATATTATTGGCACTCTAGCCCATCGCGCCGTTGCCGAAGGTCATCATGTGGTTATCTCGACCGGTGATAAAGATATGATGCAGCTGATTAATGACTGCGTGATACTAGAAGACAGCTTTACCGGTAAAGTCACTGATAGCGCAGGCGTGGTCGAAAAATTTGGCATTAATCCTAATCAAATGATTGACTTTTTAACGCTGATGGGCGACTCCTCTGATGGTATCAAAGGCGTACCCGGTATCGGTAAAAAAACCGCCAAAGACTTGCTTAACGAATACGGCAACATTGATAACATGCTCAAAAACGTCGCCAATATCAAAGGACGCGCTGGCAAAAATCTGGTCGAATATGCCGACGACATTCCCTTTAATGCGCAATTAGCAACCATCGTCACTGATTTAGAAATTGGTCAAGATTGGCGAGATTTAAAAATCAATACCGACCCGTGCGCTCATATCGATGAGCTACGCGCGCTCTATAGCGAGCTTGAATTTAGAAATGAGTTGGCATCACTCGACCATCCCAATCATCCCGCCAATGCTAATGGGGCGCAAAGCGTTGCCGACAGTCAAGCAGATGCCGAATCGCAAGCACAAATCGCCAAATCTCTACAATCAAGTATTAACGATAATATCAAAGACAGTAAAACTCATGATAAAGCGTGGCACACGGTTTTAGATGAACCTGCTTTTGATAGCTTGGTTACATTATTAGAATCTGCACCGCATTTTGTCCTTGATACCGAAACCACCAGCGTTTATTGGCGTCAGGCTGAATTGGTTGGCTTGTCTTTTGCGGTAAAAGCCCATGAAGCTTATTATGTGCCGCTAACTCATAGTCTAGAAGGCGATGAGCTGACTACCAAACAGCTTGACCGCAATATGGTTTTGACGCGCTTAAAACACATCTTAGAAAATCCAAACATTGGTAAAATCGGTCAACATTTAAAATATGATGCCCATATTCTTAGCTTTTATGATATCGATCTATTAGGCAGTATTCATGCCAAACCTAATAACTGGGCGATGGATACCATGCTTGCCAGCTATGTGATTAACGCAGCCGCTACTCGCCACGGTATGGATGATTTGGCGCGCCATTATTTACAAACCCAAACCATCAGCTTCGAAGATGTCGCTGGTAAAGGCGCCAAGCAAGTAGGTTTTGACCAAGTTGCCATTGATTTGGCCAGCGATTATGCCTGTGAAGATGCCGACATTACCTATCAGCTGTTTGAGTTATTTAGCGAAAAACTGGCGGCAGATGAAAACAATGCCAAGCTGCTACACGAGTTAGAGATTCCAACGGCTGAGATACTTTGTCAAATGGAAGCAAATGGCATTTTAATCAAGCGCCCATTCTTAAACGAGCTATCGCAACGTTTCGACGAAGAAATCATTGCGCTAGAAAAACGCGCTTATGAAGTCGCTGGTGAAGCATTTAATCTTGGCTCACCAAAACAGCTCGGTGAGATGCTGTTTGAAAAGCTAGGCGTTGCGGGCGGTAAAAAAACCAAGTCAGGTCAATACTCAACTGGCGAAGCGGTATTATCAAAGATTGACCATCCGTTGGTAGAAATTGTCCTTGAATATCGCGGCTTATCAAAGCTTAAAAGCACCTATACCGATGCACTCGATAATGTCGCAGATAGCGAGACTGACCGCGTGCATACCAGCTACCATCAAGCATTGACCAGCACCGGACGCTTATCTTCAACCGATCCTAACTTACAAAACATTCCTATTCGTACCGCGACCGGTCGTCTGATTCGCCAAGCGTTTATTGCCCCAGAAGGTCGAGTGATTTTAGCCGCGGATTACTCACAAATTGAGCTACGTCTGATGGCGCATTTTTCAGGCGATGTCAATTTAACGCGCGCCTTTAACGAAGGCTTAGATATTCACACGGCAACGGCTGCTGAAGTATTGGGCAAAGCCGTTGAAGAGGTCAGCGCCACTGAGCGCCGCAATGCCAAAGCCATTAACTTTGGTCTGCTCTATGGTATGAGTGCCTTTGGACTGGCTAAGCAGCTACAGATGAGCCGCGGCGAGGCGCAAGATTATATCGATATGTACTTTGAGCGTTATCCAAGTGTCAAAGACTATATGATTAATACCCGTGCCAGCGCTTATGAAAAAGGTTATGTTGAGACAATATTAGGCCGTAAGCTTTATACGCCTGATATCAATCATAGCAATCGTATGGTCAAGCAAGGCGCTGAACGGGCGGCGATTAACGCCCCACTGCAAGGCTCAGCGGCGGATTTAATCAAGCTTGCGATGATAGCGGTCGATAAAGTCTTGCCAAAAGAGCACGCAAAAATGCTGCTGCAAGTCCATGATGAACTGGTGTTTGAAGTCGATAGCGATAAGGTCGATAGTATTCGTCAGCTGATCACCGACGCTATGCAGGATGTCCTGACCACAACGGCTGTTGCAAAAGGCTGGAATGTGGACTTCGCCGTACCGTTATTGGTTGAAACCGATATTGGTAGCAATTGGGACGAAGCGCATTAATGACTGAAATAAAAGAAAAGCCTAAACGATAGCGTTTTACGATATAAAGTGAGCCTTCGCGCTCACTTTTTTGTTTTTAATACTAGGAGCGTTCCATTTTACATTCAGATAGCGTCATCGAACTACCAGGTATCATTATGTTATTCGCCTGCATATTCCGCTGTGCTCAATATATGAAACAAAGTCAGCTCAAACTGGGTCAATATTTTTGGTTGGCATCCGTATTAGTGTTTTTTGCTGTGATACGTCGTGAATTAAACTACGTGCCTGAACTCTTTATTCCCAGTAATTTTTCATTTTTGAACCATTCTTATGATTGGTGGGAAGACGCTGTACTATTAACGGTCTATCTACTCATTGTGGGTTTTTTGACCTATAGCTGGCGTTATCTATGGGCTGTATTAAAAAAGGTACCACTATCCCTATATCTCACTGTAGTTGCACTGGCATTGTTAGAGTATATGGGTGAAAACGCCATCCTAATCCCTGAAAGCATCGGAGAAATGGTCGAAGAAATTGCAGAAACCAGTGTTTATGCGATTGCCTTGATTTACTTGTGGCGGTTTCAAATGAGCGATTTTGAAAGCCCTGCTTTATATCAGCCAAATCATCACCAACCTTGCAATGCCAATTCATAGGTTAATGGTTCTAAAACAGTTTTAAAAAAAATAGTTAACGCTAAAACCTTTTTATGGCTGCCTACTTAACTCGTAATGGCAGCCGTTTTTTATCTCTCCTTACATTTTTTGCACATCCTGTGACACCTCATCACTATTAGTTGCGATTATAATGCGGCAAACTGATAAGCATAATTTTGATAATTATAAACAACCCGTTTAATCGTAATTATAACTATAATGAGAACACAACCATGGACAATTCAAAAACCCCATTACCAGAAGAAATGGACCATATCGAAGGCGATAGCAGCATTGATGATAATGAAGACGGTAGCCAAGAGATTGATTTAAACAATCCTATGCTGCACACCTTTGATGACGACGATGTCATCGACAATAGCGCAGGATTTAATAATTCTGAAGTCGGTACGGACGCCACCCAAGGACTGACGCCGATACATCGCCAAAATATCGATGAAGCTCGGATTGATGAGGTGTTGGTTGAGGACAATTTAGACGATAAAGATTATCCTGACATCGTCGATATCGCAGACAGAGATGCGGCTAAAGTTTCTAATGATGACAATTTTTAGAAATTGAACCTTAATGAAATAGCAAATAATTTAGAAAAAAATACCGAACATTATGTCCGGTATTTTTTTGATTTAAGAAAACTATTAAACCCAGCCATCGAGTGTATCAGCCCAGCCTTTAACCAACGGCAAACTCAATGCTTCAAGCAAATCAATATGCGCCTCATCTAGGTTTAATGCTGGAATATAATGATACTCTTGCCCGCCTGCATTTAAGAAATTATCACGGTTTTCGATTGCCAATTCTTCCAATGTTTCTAAGCAGTCCGCAGAGAATGCCGGACTAATCACTTGTACCGAACGCACCCCAGATTTGCCCCAATCTTCTAATACCACATCGGTATACGGCTTGACCCATTCTTGCTTACCAAAGCGCGACTGAAAGCTGATAATCCACTCGTCATCTTGTAGACCAAGTTCGTGCGCCACTTGCGCGGCGGTACATTTGCAGCGTTTTGGGTACGGATCGCCTTTATCGGCATAAGGCTGCGGAATCCCGTGAAAGCTAAACATCAACTTTTCAGGCTTGCCATGCTCGGCTTGAAAGCGGCGAATCGAGTTAGCCAATGCTTGAATATACAGCGGATGCGCAAAGTAGTCTTTGACAATGCTATAGTTTGGCAAGTTGCGTTGCTTGAGCGTCCATTTGGTCAAGGCATCATAGACGGCACCGCCAGACGAGGCAGAATACTGCGGAAATAACGGCAAGATAACAAAATGGTCAACGCCCTCGCTTTTTAGTGTATCCATCACGTCAGGCAAACCCGGATTGCCATAGCTCATCGCTGCATGTACAGAAACACGAAATGGCGCCACGCTATTTGCCAAACGCGGCTCGAGCAGCTCAACTTGGCTGTTTAATATTTTGCGAATGGGCGAATCGCCTTCCCAAATACTGGCATAGGCTTTTGCTACACGTTTTGGGCGACTTGGCAGGACAAATAGATTTAGAATGATCGCCCATAAAAATTTAGGGATTTCAATCACGCGTGGGTCGGACAAAAACTGTTTTAGATAACGACGGACGGCGGGCGCGGTCGGCTCATCTGGCGTGCCTAGGTTGACTAATAAGACGGCAATACGGGGCGGCAATTGAGGTTTCATAAGGGCATTATCTATTATTGGATTATATTATGGTGAAGTTATAGGCTTTGATCAGTTAAAAAGTATTTCAAAATTCATATATTTTAGCCATTTATTTAGCAATAGTACTATTAAGTCTTAATTAATCACCCTTGGCAATTATCAAAATATACTAAGCAGACGATAGTCAATCACCTACCAAATGATGGTTAAATAAAAAGGCTGATACTTATCATCAGTGTAGCATTTTATCTACCAAAAACGCAGGGCAAAACGCTTGCGGTTTAGGATTGCTAGAACACTAATAAGTTAGCAACTGATACTTTGCCTGAAAGACTGCCTATCAAGGTTGTACTCCTAGGCGCATCGCCATACAATAGACAAGCTTATAACAAGAAAGTAGTTGGACCTATTATTGTCGCGATTCTAGGTTTGTTTTATTTATAACCGTTTTTTATCCATGACCATTGTTTTATCCATAACTGTAACTGTTGTTTTGTGAGGTAGCTTTGAGCGCACGTTCTGATAGTACCAGTGAGCATTCCACCAATCATTCTGCTAATACGACCGACTCTATCGTTTCGGTAGGCTCAGTTGGCCTCGTCACGCCGCAGACTTTTCATTTCGCTGAGCCATTGACCTTGGAGTGCAATCGCACCCTACCCTCATTCGATTTAATCTTTGAAACTTATGGCACGCTCAATAGCGACAAATCAAACGCCATTTTGATTTGTCATGCCTTATCAGGTAGCCATCATGCGGCAGGCTTCCATAGTGACGACGATAAAAAAGCAGGCTGGTGGGACAATATGATTGGCCCTAATAAAGCCATCGATACCAATCAGTTTTTTGTGGTTTGCGTCAATAATATCGGCAGCTGCTTTGGCTCTACCGGTCCAACGACTATCAATCCAGATAGTCTAAGCGATGAAGGTGAAGCGCAGGTTTATGGCCCTGACTTCCCCCTTGTCACCATTAAAGATTGGGTAAAAACCCAAGCCATGCTCTCAGACCGCTTGGGTATTGAGGTTTGGCATGCCATTGTCGGTGGCTCAATGGGCGGCATGCAAGCCATGCAATGGTCGGTCGATTATCCAGAACGCTTAAAACGCTGCGTGGTCATAGCCAGTACGCCAAAGCTTTCTGCGCAAAACATTGCCTTTAATGAAGTCGCGCGCCAGTCGATATTATCCGACCCTGATTTTAAAGACGGACGCTATTTGCATGCGGGTACTTATCCTCGGCGTGGGCTGATTCTTGCACGCATGGTCGGTCATATCACCTACTTGACCGATGATGCGATGAAAGCGAAATTTGGCCGTGATTTAAAATCTGGCAAGTTTATGTATGGCTACGATGTCGAGTTTCAGGTCGAGAGCTATTTGCGCTATCAAGGCGAACGCTTTAGCGAAAACTTCGATGCCAATACTTACTTGCTCATGACCAAAGCGTTAGATTATTTTGACCCGACGCGTGATTATCCTTCAGCAGCAGACTCATCAATACAATCCTCGGCAGAGCTAGAAACCTCCCTCGCCGCCGCAGTAAAAGCCGATTCTACCGAGAATGAGCTTGATAAAACGCTAAATAATAGCGCCACTATTGATGATACTGACAACGCTGATAACGTCAATGTAGTCAATGCAAAAGAGCTGAACGCGCTAAAATCTGCCTTTGCTCATACGCAGTGTCAGTATTTGGTGGTGTCATTTACCACCGACTGGCGTTTTGCGCCCGAGCGCTCACAAGAGATTGTCGATGCGCTGATGGCAACAGGCAAACCAGTCAGCTATATCAATGTCGACGCCCCGCACGGTCATGATTCGTTTTTATTCGATATTCCACGTTATATGGGTGCAGTTAAAGGCTTTTTGACCGCGCCATTTATTGCTAATCGCTTGAAAGCCAAAGGAGCACGCTCATGAGAATGGATCATCAATTGGCTGAGCGTTGGATAGCGCCGCACTCGCATGTGCTGGATTTAGGCTGCGGGAATGGCGAGTTGCTCGCGCATTTACAGCAAAATCTAGGCGTCACCGGTTACGGACTTGAGATTGACGAAGACAAAATCAATGAGGCCATTACTAAAGGCTTATCCATCGTCGAGCAAGACCTCAATGATGGTTTGAGTCGTTTTGCCGATAATAGCTTTGATACCGTGGTTATGGCGCGCGCCCTGCAAGCGGTAAAAGCACCTGATATATTGCTGCTCGATATGCTACGCGTCGCCCGCGAAGCCGTCATTACCTTCCCTAACTTTGCCCATTGGCAAAACCGCCTGCATTTAGGCTTAAAGGGGTTGATGCCAGTTTCAGAAGCCCTGCCTTATGAGTGGTATAACACTCCAAACATTCACTTGTGTACTTTTAAAGACTTTGAACAGCTGTGCGCGCAGCATGATATTCATATCATTAATCGCTTTGCGGTCAGTGATTCTGAAAAAGGGCATACACCGCTGATGACCGCATTAATTAGGCAAGCGCCCAATCTGCTCGCAGACGTCGCTATTTATCGGGTCACCAAACAAAAACCTGCTTAATAGTGAGGTTTATACGCTTATTATTAACGAAAATTTAAGTAAAAAGGCAATAATGTTAACCTTAATAGAATGTTAATTTATTCTTACGCTTAAGTAACTCTATGATTTTATTGAGGACCGCGAAGTATAAGTAGGCATTAAATCGTGTAATTAGTATTTGAGTTTCGTAAGTTTGGGTGTTAAGCTAGCGAAATAGTGTCAGTCATACCCCATATACGACCGTTTATCGGATTTTTTAACCGTCTATCGGCTCGATTCGAGGTAACGACCATTAAATCTATAAATGTTATTGCTAATGATTAGGTAAGAAGGTAGCGCAAAATTTCACCTAATTGTTATCGCCGCCTAGCTGTCTCAAGCGAGACCACTTTAGCGGTGCAACTTTTTCTTTTGCTTATTAACTGCCTAATTTTGGAGCTGCTATGAAATTATTAAAAGCTGCGTTGTTTACTGCCTTGTTTTCTTGTGCGGGCCTTGCCAACGCTGAGTTAATATCAAACGTGCCACTTGATACCTCACGTTTCGAGCTAATGCCTATCAGTGAGCTGTCTGCCAGCGCTGCCCAAGGTAACAATCACGCCCAGTTTTACTTAGCCAAGCGTTTGCAAAAAGGTGAAGGCGTCGCCCAAAACACCCAGCAAGCTATCCAGTGGTATACCAAGGCCGCTCAGCAAGGCGTTGCCCCTGCTCAGTTGAATCTTGCCATCATGTACTTGCGCGGTGAAGGCGTTCAACCTAACTTGCAACAAGCGCGTCTATGGTTAGAAAAAGCCGCGATGCGTGGCGATAACCGTGCCAGCTATACGCTTGCCCTGCTCGATGAAAAGCAAAAAAATCTGGTCGATGCTTATAAATGGTATGACTTAGCTGCTCGTGATGGCATGCTGGATGAAAAAGTCCGCAATAAAGCACGCGGTAAAATCGGTCAATTGGCATTGAACTTATCAAGTGCTGATATCGCTAGCGCGCGTAGCAAAGCCGATACTTGGTTCCAAAGTAAGTAAACTCTAATTTAGACTTTACACAGTAAATATAAAAAAGCTCAGTATCATACTGGGCTTTTTTATTTGCCATTTTTATGATCTGTCATATTTCGATGAAATTATAGGAGGATAAAACCTCCAAAACCTTTTTAAAATTTGTTAAACTACGCCCGCATTAGCCAATTCCACAATTGCGCTAGTGTTATAGCTAATCTACATACTTAAACCAATGCACTAGGTTTGCGACCTAGCCAGCAGGAGAAACACATGATTACCTCACAAACAACTGACGTACAAGCGTCAACTCACGCCAACGAATACGATAGCGTCACCAATAATATTGTCGTTGCCGCCCTCTATAAGTTCACCCGCTTTGCCGATTTTGAGCAATATCGTGAACCAATCTTAAACACCATGCTAGAGAATGACGTCAAAGGCACGTTATTAATCGCCAGCGAAGGTATTAACGGCACGATTTCTGGTAACCGCCAAGGTATTGATAACGTCTTAGATTATTTGCGCAGTATCGAAGCCATCGGCAGCTTTACTTTTAAAGAGTCGTATACCGATGCCCAGCCTTTTTATCGCACTAAAGTGAAGCTAAAAAAAGAAATCGTCACCATGGGCGTGGAGAATATCGACCCATTACAATCGGTTGGTCGCTACGTAAAGCCAAGCGAATGGAATGCGCTTATCTCAGATCCTGACGTTATTTTGATTGATACCCGTAACGATTACGAAGTACAAATTGGAACGTTTCAAAACGCGGTCAATCCAAATACTGAAACTTTCCGTGAGTTTCCAGAGTATGTGGCAAAAGAACTTGACCCAGCGAAACATAAAAAAGTTGCGATGTTCTGTACTGGCGGCATCCGCTGTGAGAAATCGACAGCATTTATGCGCGAGCAAGGCTTTGAAGAGGTCTATCATTTAGAAGGCGGGATTTTAAAATATTTAGAAGAAATTCCAGCCAGCGAGTCCATGTGGCAAGGCGATTGCTTCGTCTTTGACAACCGTGTCTCGGTCAATCACAATTTAGAGAAAGGCAATTACGAGCAATGCTTTGCTTGTCGTATGCCAATTACTCAAGATGATATGCAAAGCGCTGCCTATGTTAAAGGCGAGTCGTGCCCGCACTGTATCGATAAAGCAACCGTAGAACAAAAAGCGCGTTTTCGTGAGCGCGAGCACCAAATGCAGCTGGCTAAAAAACGTGGTGAGGCGCATATCGGTAGCGATGTGATTGACGTGATTGAGAAGCGTAAAGCGGCTAAGATTGAAGCTCGCCGTCAAGCGGAAGCCGCCAATAAAGCCAAAGCTTAACGGCGTTAAGGTTTATTAAATAAGGCTTGTTAAATAAGAGTTGTAAAAAAAGAGGCCAACAGCGTCTCTTTTTTTGACCGTTTTTTTATACCGCTGGATAAATTACTTGGTCTTGACTATTTAGCTCAGCCCCAGGTGTTGGCTTAGCAGGATCTAAGCGGCCAACGCCCATAATATGCTCTACCCTATAGCCTCTAAGCAGTAAATAATCGGTAATGATACGCCGATGGCAACGCCACCATACTGCTTCAGAACACATAAGGGTAAGACGCTGTTTTTTCCCGAGTTGAATGAGTTGATCGAGGGCGGCTTGAAAAGTATCACTTAACGCATAATCCGCATAGTTATGAAAAGCTTGCACGCGCCATAGATCATTAATCTGTTCATCGACTTGCTTTTGTTTCGGACGTCGCCCGCCAAGGTCGGCACAGTGCTGATAACTGATGCCAACTTGACTAAGCGCTTGCGGGAAAGTATTGATATTAAAAACAGGGTTGGTACGAGAACGCGGAAAGCTGCGCACATCGATGAGCAGTTCGATACTGGCTGCTTGAAGCATCTCAATCAGCTCATCAAGGCTACGGGTCGAATGTCCAATCGTATAAAATGTGGTAGTCATAATTTAAGCCATTGTTGAATTGTCGCATCATTGTTTTAAAGTTTGTTGTCGACATTTTATTTTGCATGGTCTTGTCTTAAATGGTTCAGTGGTTTTTCTCATTCAATATTACCCAGCCTCAACCTGCTCACTCATTAGGACTTTTGTAGCACTATTATGGTCGAAGGTCGCTAACGCAGCAAAATCAAGCAAAGCAAAGCAAACCAAATCTCTACTACTTATAACGATACCCAACATAAAAAAATAGCAGACAACCACCAAGGTCATCTGCTATTTCATTGAACTTACTTTAAGACGTTAAACGTATCTTTATACCGTCAGTCTTAAGCGTTATGAATAATCTATTAAAATAAGATACGTACGCGAATGGTTTCTTCAACGTCTTTTAGCTGATCTAGAGCGGCGCGTGAATCGTTGTAATCTACGTCCATCACCAGATAACCAACATCACCTTCGGTCATGAGGCTTTGCGCTAAAATATTGATATGCGCCTCAGCAAACAGACGGTTAATCTGTGACAATACGCCTGGGACGTTTTTGTGGATATGCAGCAGACGATGCGTGCCTTCTTTAAACGGTACAGAAACTTCTGGGAAGTTTACGGCTGTTGCGGTATCACCTTGGTCAGAGTAACGAACAAACTTATCGGCAACTTCAAGACCGATATTTGCTTGCGCTTCTTGGGTTGAACCACCGATATGCGGCGTCAAGATGACGTTGTCAAATTTACGCAGTGGTGACTCAAACTCTTCATCTGCTGATTTTGGCTCTTTCGGGAACACATCAATCGCTGCGCCCAAGATTTTACCTGACTCAAGGGCTGCTGCCAAATCATCAATCTCAACACAAGTACCACGAGCGGCATTGATAAAGTAGCTGCCGTCTTTCATATGGGCAAATTGCTCAGCGCCCATCATATAGCGCGTACTTGGCACATCAGGCACATGCAAAGTGACGATATCAGCGGTTGATAATAACTCTTCTAAGCTACCAACTTGGACGGCGTTACCGAGTGGCAATTTGGTCACGACATCATGATAGATGACTTTCATACCAAAGCTTTCAGCCAATACCGACAATTGCGAGCCGATAGAGCCGTAACCGACGATACCGATTGTCTTACCACGTACTTCGTGGGAGTTGGTTGCAGATTTGCCCCAACCACCGCGATGGACAGTGGCATTTTTTTCAGGGATACCGCGATATAGCATGATGGCTTCGGCAAGCACCAGCTCAGCAACCGAACGGGTGTTCGAATATGGCGCGTTAAAGACAGGGATACCCAAATCACGAGCGGCGTCCAAGTCGACTTGGTTGGTACCGATACAAAAACAGCCAATACCGATCAGCTTGTGGGCGTGCTCAAGTACTTCACGCGTCAGCTGCGTGCGCGAGCGAATACCGATAAAGTGAGCATCTTTAATCTTTTCGATCAGCTCATCTTGATCTAGGGCATGACTGATATTCTCGATGTTATGGTAACCAGCCCCTTCCAATACTTTTAACGCATTGTCATGTAGACCTTCAAGCAATAAAAACCGGATCTTGTCTTTTTGTAGTGATAACGCCATGTGAGAACTGTCCTATAATTGTCTTATAAAAATCATCAGTGGGATAAGTCTGATGGATGAAACGAAAACAGTCTGGATATCTTACACAAAATTTGGCAGCGATGTTAGCAGATTAGATGAATTATTGCTTATCAAGCCTGAAAACTTTTTATGCTATAGTGAATCATGGTATATAAAACTTATAACCAAACCTTATTAAACCCCACTCTCAACTTGAAATAAGCAAATCAAACTGAAGAGGCGGATTACCAAGTTTTTTGTTGAGTACAAAGCATA
>NZ_VKLR01000035.1:0-16421 GCF_007280595.1 Psychrobacter sp. YGAH215
CTAGCTGAGTGCCATCAGGGCTAAATTCGCAGCTCGTAACAGTATCTTCTTCAATAAAATGATGTAAGCAGACGATGTTATCTTCAGTTATTTTCCAAAGACTGGCGCCGCTATGACCAGCAATTACTAGCTGAGTGCCATCAGGATGAAGACAAGATAATCTGCCACTTGATTTTTCATGTATAAGTTGTTGTAAATTAGGAGAATTATTTTCGATGCGACTTCCATTAGATGGAGTGACTAAGTTTGAATGCGGCAAGCTAGAATTCTTCCACATATTTGGAGTCAAACAATTATTGAATCTATTGCCACGAAAAACTGTTTTTTCATTTACCCAGTCTTCAATCTTACATGCATCAAACTTATTTTGTCTAAAATAAGTTTGAGTTAGGTTTGTTTTGGAGAAGTTAATAAAACTAAAACTACATTCTTCAATACTAGCATTAGATAAATTAATACCACTCAAGTCTAAAATATTACTTTCTGACTGTTTGTCTAAATTGATACCAACTAAATTCAAGTTTTGCCAGTTTGGTTTGTCTAGCACAGTAAATTCTTGATTCTCACGATAAGAAAAATACCATATATCGAAAGCTATTTGCCGACTAGTAACACTATTACTTGCTTTCTGGAGTTGCTGCCAATTTTGATCAAATTTAACTTTCTCACTTCCATTATTAGATAGACGCCAATCCAATAGAAACTGGACTATCTCCTTACCAAGGTTATCCTTAGTAAATATGAGATCAAATCCTTGCTGATAATTACTGCAATGAACAACACTATCAAATATACCTACAGCAACAAAGAATTCAAAAAATGAAGTATGAGCAAAACGATATTCATCGTCATTGTCTCGTACTAACAGACTAGCATTATGTAAGTCTTGTAGCATTACTTCAGGTTCACATAGACCAGAAGTAAGCTTGATCTTCAGTTGTGGATAGTCATCTAAATTACATAATAACCATTCATCTAAAGCTTCTACGTGCAAGGTAGTAATGCCTTGTTGCCACAAATATAGTGCAAACCGTCCTAATAATTTTCTTTTCTCACCTAATGGTATTAAGTGTTTTTCATTATCACGAAGTCCAACTCTATCGAATAACATTCGATAGAGTGTTGATGCATTAATATTGGGATTATTTTGAAATTCTTTTTGTAGCTCAGGTAATAAATCCATAATAAGGTTCAGCATCAGCGGACGCTCAGACAGTCCTGATAAATCATGAACATTGTTTATAAACCTTAACGCCTTTTCTGCGTCAGCTTTACCAAGGCAATTAATAAGATAATTTTCAATTTGTTCTTTTGTAAAAGGTAAAAGGTAATAAATTTGGTAGTTTTTTATTTCACCAGCAATGAAGCCAGCTTCATGACGATAATAAAGCTGGTGAAATGCTTCTTGCTCTGCATAATTTTTGAAAAAATGTGTTCGGCAGCTGATTAAAATACGTGAATTAATAGGCACGCCTGATAAAGTTTTCTGATTACTATCTTGATTTAAACGGTTGAGATCTTGTTGATAAACTTTTTTAGGGAATATTTCCAATAATTTATTCAATAATCCGGTCTGTTGCTGTGCATTGAGCTTTTGCCCTACTTCATCAAAACCATCAAATATTAGTAGACAAGGATATTCGTTGATAAACTGAATGATGCTATCGCCTGATACTTTCTTAGTAATCCCAGTGCTACTAAGCATAGTTTCAAACAGTGAACTAATAGGTTGGATAGCAATATCTTTCTGATTACTAAATGCGTTAAGGAGCTTTTTTAAATCTAAATAGATAGGCAGAACAGGCTGATTGTTATAAATATCATTTTTCGCTATCTTATCGTTGTAATTGTCCATTAATTTTTTAGTTAACATCTGACAACTGGTTGATTTACCAGACCCAAAATCACCTAATAAGTAGAATAGCCGAGTCTCAAAATCTGTCGTATCTATTGACCAATCATACATCAGATCAACAATATCAATAGCTCCTTCATATTGATATTGTTGAGTATTGCCTTTTAAATACTCTGGACTTTGAAAGGCTAAGTCGATGCTATCTCCCGTCTCTTTCAACTTATTTTTGACATCATAGTGTTTATCAAAGTTAGGTGGATTCGGATTTTCCTCGAACCAGTTATATATATTTCTGACCAACTGTCCGATGAGATCTTTTTTACTAGCAATTGATGCACTACTAAAAAAATCTAAACCGTTAATAAAGTCGGGAGGAGGTATCAACGACAGATTTTTTTTGAATCTGTCGTCCATGTCACTATGTGTGCAATCAAACGGTAGAATTAGAGCGCGCCGATAAGGAATATTATTACCATCTTTTGTTAAATAATAATCTATCTCACGATTACAAGCTGCCGAATAAAGGTACTTTTGGGTATAGCAGATAACCGCTATAGGTGTTTCTTGGCACATTGCATCCTGTTGTTCTATTTGATCTTCACCTAGCTTAAAACCTTTATGATCGATAAATAATGAAACTTTAGGGCTATCTTTATATTCGGAAGGAGGATTCTTAAGACCATTTTCTAGCATGTCTGCAAATTTTCGTTGGATACTTAGTTCTTCTTGATCAGATTCCCATGAATAACTAAATAAAACCTGTCTTTTACTTTGTGCAGGTCTTGAACTTGCCTTTGGTGCTATTAATTTATCACCTTCTAATTTGTTATGTTCATTGCTTTGTTTGATAAATTCCGCTGTTTGCTGGTTGAGATTGGCATTTAGCTTTTTATCATTAATAGCTATTACCACACTACTTTTACTATTCTTAATCTCAATACCTAGATTATTATCACTGAACTCTTGATTGAGCATACTCATACGTTTACGAAAGTTCTCAGGAGTTACTAAACCTATATCACTTTCTGTCTTCTTTAGAAGGACAGGCTTATCAAGGTTTAAACTTCTAGTATGCTCAATTAAATCAACAATAACCTCCCACTGTCTTAAAACAATATTGCCTAACAGCTCTTCATCTCTTAGATTTTGGGTTGTAGCTTTTAAATATTTAATCTTCTTATCTAACATGACGTTATGTCCTGGGATGTCATTAGTAATACTAAGAAGTGTATAACGCCTTATAAACACTGTAAATCACTTAATTCACGTTTATTCACGTTTATTCACGTTTTAAGATGATAGATATTTACTAGTTCAAAATGCATCTAGAACAGTTCACAAACCAGCTTAGAAAGACTGTCTTGATACGCCACCTTCACTCACGCAAAGTTGCTCAAATATTCAATTTGCCTAATAGGGAGGTTAATGCCATAGTTGTTCACTGAACGTTCTGGACAGTTGCACTGTACAGGTTCTAAAAACGTACTTGAACACTAGGTGAACAATGAACATATCGGTGACAAAAGCGGCAAAAGAATGGGGTGTGTCAAGAACGACGATCTATCAGAAAGTCAATGATGGCGAGCTATCCAGAACAGCAGATAAGAAAATAGACGTTTCAGAAATGTTGCGAGTGTTTGGCGAGCCTCTTCTGAAAAAACGTACTGAACGTTTAGTGGACACTGTTCAAAGTACACCTCTGAACAGTCAAAACGTTCAGTACAGTACGGACATTGAACACCAATTAGCGCTTGAGAAGCTCAAAAACGAACACCTCAGCCAACAGGTAAGCGATCAAAAAAAGTTAATTGAAAATTATCAGCAGCAGATAGGACAGTTGAACAAAACGCTGGATAAAGCCAACGCCAGTATCCATGATTTCGCACAAGTAAGACTGCTAGAGTTTAAGCAAGCTGAAATAAGCGATGAGCCGCCACTTGAACAAGAGCAAGAAAAAAAAGACGATTCAATCGTCGCGACGGCTAAGAAGAAAAAACGGTGGTTCTTTTGACTTTAACGGATATTTGAAAAAACATTAGTGTTTAATCTTTGGTAAATAGCTCTCTAAAGCCTTATTAGGCTTGTTAAAGCTTTCAGGCTCTCGTTGTATGATATTAATCATTTCGCGCTTAAATGCGTCAGTCTGCATTTTGCCGTCATAACTTAGGCTTGGATGATCGTTATAGTCATTCATAAACTGCACGCTATCGACAATGGACTGGATGGCTGCTTGCGATAATGCACCGTCTGCACCCGTTAGCTTGTCTAATGTTTTTTTATGGAAACTCAGCTTTAAGCCTCTAAATCCCTTACCTCTCGATTTCTTCTGATACTCCACGCTAACACTATAGTTTGTATTCTCGTTAATGTCGTTAATAGCTGTTTCAATAACAAATTGTCGCAAATGACCGAACTGCTTGTATTTACCTTTGACATTCATTACATGCTTAAATTCTTCAAGTGTAAAATCTTTGCTGTACTGAAACTGATTAACCCACATAACGACTAATTCATATAAACGTATTGAGTGGATACTTGATAACTCGCCGATTTCAAGCAACTTATACTTAGTAAAATTAGCTCTTAGCTGTGTCAAATAAGGCAAAATCTTTTCTGCAAAAGATAAAGAAACTTCTCCGTTATCCGGGTCATAGACAATACTACTGATAAGTCTTGTTTGAAGTATTTTGTTTTCGGGCAAGCTCATTACAATATCAACGTCATACAAACGCTTACTTGCGTTTTCCATATCACGATAGACGTTCTGCTCGTTTTTAGACTTCTTACCAAAGAACAGTGACTTTATATCATCTACAGACACTTTAAATTCAGTCTGTTTTGTTACTTCTGGTGCGTCAGGTCTGCTGTCTATCTGACTAATACACGCTAGCATTAGCTCTTTGTCTGTTTTTTGCATTGTGTATGTTGCTAAAATCAGCTCGTTTGATTGAACAACTAAATTATTTTCCATTTTTAATCCTGCTCATTTACTGTTTTTTTAAAAACATTCAAGCTATGGTAACATCAAAAACGGTTAAATAAACAGTTAAATAAACAGTATTTAATATATTACTGTTTTTTCTGCTCATTTACTGTTTTTTCTGCTCATTTACTGTTTTTTCTGCTCATTTACTGTTTTTTCTGCTCATTTACTGTTTTTTCTCTTTGTAAGCTATTGATATTAAAGGTGAAAAAAGGCTCTTAAACAGGAGTAAACAGGAGTAAACAGGATTAAATAAAAACCCTTAAAGAAACGGGTGATAAATTTTTTTGTGGATAAGTGAAAAATCATCACTTTAACAACGTAGCTTGCCTAAGTAACTTATCCCTCAGTAATCGTTTTTTTAAGGATTAGATTAAGGACTAAATCCTCGGCTAGGTGAATGCGCTTTATTAACTTGATATTGGTACGACTCTAAACCACCCTGTAACGCTTTGTATTGGCTTTCAGACAGCTCTTTGCCATATTGCTCAGTAAACGTCTCTAAAGTGGCTTTAAGCGCCTCTGAGTAGGTTTTACGCTGGGTTGGTGGTAAAGAGTTAACATCACGCAACGCAAGTTTGAATTGCTGACAGGTTTTATCCAAGGTATCTGCTAAATATTCTTTGGCAACGTCTCTTGCCTCAACTGAATGACTATCATTATTGATGTAATGGTTTAACCCTTCTATGTAGCTAGACGATGAGATGATGTCCCGAGTCATTCTGCCAACCTCTCCTGCGCTACCACCTAACTTGTCGATGATACTGCTATTAAATTCCGCTCGTTTTTGATCGATACTGTCTCTGAAATCTGTAAAATGTTTGGTAAGCGCTAGATACTGCTCACGTTCAGCGTTAGGATCACGCAACAGCTTGATAATGGCTTTGTTGTTTTCAACCAGCGTGTAATCAAAACGTTTGGCCACTTGGCGTAAGTGCGCGGTAAATTCCACCGCTTTATCGTGGTCCTCAATACCATGGTGCTGTGCAAACTCGTTGAGTAGTGCCACTTGCCGCTGATCAAATTTATCAGGGGCGTCATCCGCGGTTTCTCCTTGAGCCCATCTGATAGCCATATCATCACGATGACGTTGTATTAAGCGCATGGCTAGGTGCAGCTTCATACGTTCAGCATACTCAAAGATTCTCTCATCTTTAAAACGGTTTGCTCGAGTGTCTCGATCAATGCGTCCTTCTTGTCGATCAAGTCGAGCAGCTCTTGCTCGTCGTGCGTCGTCATCGAAGGGGTTGGGGGCTGGTCTTGCACTTCGCTCAGTTGCTCTGTTAATTTCAATATCTGACTTTCTGATAGCTTCAGTGATTCCCTCAATTGCTTGTTTTGTGTCGTCAATTCTTTGTTTTGTGTCATCACATCGCTTTGGTAGGTTTTCGCATCGTTTAGCTGCCCAAGCAATGCCTGATTTTGCCTCTTCAACGCATCGTTTTGTGTCGTCAACTCGAATTGCCGTTCTATTATTTTGTTCTGTGCAGTACGTAATGTGAGGTTCTGAGCTTCCAGAGAGTTGTTTTGCAAAATCAGCTCGCTGTTTTGTGTCTCCAATGCGTCCAGGTAGTCTTGCGTTTTTCTCAGTTGCCCAAGCAAGTCCTTTTCTAAGTGCGCTAATTCGTCGCTCATTGTCTGCCTCCTGTTTGATATGGTTGTCAGCCACCAATTTGTTGCGTGCTTTGATGGCGCGGTTGGTATTACCTTTTTCGGTCGTGATGCCTCGGCGCTCCATGGCCGTCGCCTCCACTCCCATTTTAATAGTGGGCTGCTGATCAAGCCCCTGATCCTTGTAACTGCGCGCATCCATCAGCGGTAGATGATATTCGGCCAATACCTTATTGGCGGTATCTACCCACATCTCCCGAATACGCTTAATCTCCTGCATCGATGACGGCAGATCATGCGCCTTACGTTTTTTATTGGACCACTCAAACGGGGTCTTAAGCTTTGGATCAAACGCCAAGGTTTTATTTGGTCCAATGGTAGGCGCTCGAGTAGTGACTAAAATATGCGCGTGAAAATTACGGGGATCAGGGTTTTCCTCACCCTCACGCAAATACTTAGAACTTGGTGGTACACTAGGATCGAATGGCAACTTCATCACCGGACGATGGATACACACATCAGCAATCACATCCATATCGTCACAAAGCTTTTGGGCAAAGTTTATGGCCAGCTGATGCCGATCATACTCGTCTAACTCATACGGCAAATTAATCAGCCACTCACGCGCCACCCGACTGTCCGAACGTGTCTCTGCCGCTTCAGCGGTATTCCAAAGCGTCTCCCGATCCACACTCACACCCAGCGCCTTTAATGAAAATGGTAAAACGATATCGCTACTCATCACCCCAGACTTTTTACTATAGTCATGGGTCTTACCATATTTGGCATCATCAAGCACATCGCCAGCACGATAGGCCGCCGACGCCACAGCCGACTGCCCTGCTTTTCGAGAAATCGCCTTTGTTGCAATGTGTACCATCGTCATAAAGAGCCACCTGCTATTTTTGCTTTTTGCACACCACCGCTTTTCGTGGTGTGCGGGGTTTGGGGTTTCCCCAACGAAGAAGGATTCAAAATTAAGAATAGTAACGAAGTGGATAGATTAAATTTTGAGTCGTTACTTCGCCCTTAGTCAGGGAGACACAACCATCAGATGCTAAAATAATATAACTAAGGTGTCTGATGCTGTTGTGTTAAAGCTTACCACAAGTGATTGAATGATAGTGGGGTGCTTGCTATGCTGAGTAAAATTTAATTGATAAGGATAAATCTGATGTCAGTATCTAATAATAAAGCGCCTGTGTCTATTTTTGATAGTCAAGACTCTAATGAGCTAAAAGAGCGTCAACGGTTAGAAGAGTTAAAACGCCAAGCTAAGGTTCAGCAAGTAAAGTTAGATAAGCGACTGAACAAGCAGAAAATTTTGATGGGGGCGTTTTTAGGTCAGGTATTGGCAACTGATGGTGAAAGTGAGCAGATGATTCGAGAGTATTTTGCGATTCATTTTCCAGATTTTTTAACGAGAAAATCGGATAAAGAATTGTTTAAAAGTATGATTGAAAGTTTGGGTGGCGATATAGGCTTGGATGAGGGAAAAGATTCTTCTGCGGTCAATATGCAAACATCTAGTCATGAGGCTGAAAATAATCAGCAAAATGAGTCTTATAGTAATGCTGAGCATGATATACGTGATCTGCTGTCAGATGATAATACTTATTCTACTGATGTCAGTGATCCAAACTACCGTGGATAATAGAAATACTAAAAACGTGGTGTTAGAGAGAAGCTAAAAAGAATCTATAGCATGGTCTCAATTGACGCCGGCCACTAGCGATGATGTGGGTTTCAAACTCTGGCTTGAATGATTGGTAAAAGTTGTCCATATAAGAAGTCCTGTTTGCATAAGTTGGTCTTGATAAATTTACTTTAGCAATTGTGGACTTCTTTTTTGGCGCTCCCTTTTCCCGAACTGGGGTCATTTAGCAAAACTTCGATTCACTACTATCTAGCAGGATAAAACGTCTCTGCACCAGGGCCTACTGGCAGACCAAATACAAACACCCAGACGCAAAATAAAATAATCCAACCAACTAAGAACGCAATTGAATAAGGTAACATCATCGCCATAAGTGTGCCAACACCAGTATTTCTCTTATAACGAATAGCAACTGCCATAATGAGACCAAAATAGCTCATCATAGGGGTAATGATATTGGTAGTCGAATCTCCAATACGGTATGCGGCCTGTATCATCTCAGGCGCATAGCCAGTTAGCATTAGCATGGGGATAAATATTGGTGCTGTTACGGCCCATTGCGCAGATGCCGAACCAAGCATCAAGTTAACCACCGCACATATCAAGATAAAACCGATCAATAAGAAAGGACCTGTTAAACCAATATCGTTTAGGAAAGTTGCACCAGATACTGCCATTACAGAACCAAGGTTTGACCAATTAAAGAAGGCGGTAAACTGTGCTGCAAAAAAGACTAAGACGATATAAATACTGAGCGAGCTCATCGCATGGCTCATCGCATCTACTACATCTTGGTTGTTTTTTATGCTACCAGTAATCTTTCCATATATATAACCAGGTATGGCAAAGAACACAAAAATGAAGACAACGATACCCTTTAAAAATGGCGAACCTGACAACAGACCTGTCTCAGCATTACGCAGGATGCCGTCAGCAGGTACCACGGTCCAAGCCAATAATAAACAGAATACCAGCATACTAATACCAGCCCAAAAAAGTCCTTTTTTCTCAATAGTAGATACGCGCTCAGCTTTGGTATCTAATACTGAGGGATCATCGGCGTCAGTAGGATTGTACTTACCAAGGCTTGGCTCGACGATTTTCTCGGTCACAAGATAACCCAAACCACTAATCAAAAAAGTACTCACCATCATAAAGTACCAGTTGGCTTCTGCCCCAACAGTGTAAGCTGGATCGATGATACGTGCCGCTTCTTGAGTAATCCCTGATAATAAAGGATCAACTGTGCCAAGTAATAGATTAGCGCTATAACCACCAGATACCCCAGCAAATGCCGCCGCGATACCAGCTAATGGATGTCGACCAAGAGAGTGAAATATGACCGCAGCAAGTGGTATCAAAACCACATAACCAAGCTCAGCGGCCGTGTTTGACATAATACCTGCGAACACAATAGTAAAGGTAACCATTTTCTTTGGCGCGTTTAACACTAGCCCACGTAGTGCGGCTGATATCATTCCAGAGCGCTCAGCGATACCAACACCAAGTAGTGCTACCAGCACCGTACCAAGTGGCACAAAACCAGTAAAGTTGGTCACCAAGTTTTCAACAATACGAGCTAAGCCCTCGCCATTTAATAAATTGACGACCTCAATAGTTCCATCAGCGCTACGGCCGCTTGCACCCTCTGGTCGTGGATCGATTACCGATATACCAAAGTAAGACAGTACTGCTGAAAGAACCAGTAAAAATACTGACATCCATACAAATAAAATAACAGGATGCGGTAGTAAATTACCGAGCCACTCTACTCCTTTTAAAAACCGCTGCATGCGCGAATCTTGCTCTGCTGCATCAAAATTATTATGTGGCGGATTGCCATTTGGCGAGTTACTTCCTTGCATAGCCGATTATCTCCTTCAAGATTAAGTACTTTTGATGCGCTTAAAGTGTATGAAAACACCGATAAAAGGTTATGATTGGAACATAATTGGAAAACAGAAACAAATAATTTTGTCTCATAAAACAAATTGTTTAGAATTTTGAGTAATAAATAACCCCAGTTCAGGAGAAGGGAGCGCCAAAAAAGACAAAAACAAGAAGTTCACAATTGCTAAAGTAGGTTTACCAAGACCAACTTATGCAAACAGGATTTCTTCCATGAACAACTTAACCGAACTATAATGCCTCTTGGTCAGCCATCAAAGCGCTTGAGCGCAAAAATAAAGAGCTCAAATAAGCCAACGAAACTATAAGGAACGCGGGCGCTTTTATGCCTAGGAGGAGATGGGCGGACCGCCCAAGTGATGGTTGATTTTATTAATGATCATAAGTTGTAATATGAGTTCGGGCCAATATTAAAGTACTACCGCCTGCTCCGTCACCCTATCACTTCACTATAATCTATTGTAAGTATGCCTATGACAAACCAATTTCACTGGTGCGGTTCCCTAGTGAGGACTTGAACACTAGGCTGTGGGCTATATACGATAGTAGATACAGCCATCAAGATTATGACAGTGTACTTGGTGGTGTACATGAACTGAGCTATTCTAATATAAATATTAACTAAAGGCGCTCTGCTAACAAATTATGATAAATACTATATTTACATCAAAGATTGATTTTTGGTTGGCGTTTTTAATATTGGGTTCTAGCTTACTACTCGTTTTGGTGCCTGTATGGGAATGGATGTACAACAATAGTTCTATTAAAAGAATAATATTTATAAGCCTTTTTACCATACCAACTGCGTTACTGCTATTGGTACTGTTTTTTAATATAAAGTACACTTTGACAGCTGACACATTGTTAGTGAAAAATGGTTTTTCTACTCAGAGTATCTCGTTAGAAGACATTACCCATATCACTCCTACCAGCAGTACTTTATCTGCTCCAGCACTGTCTTTAGATAGGATTGAGATAAGATATGAAGGTGGTAGCATAGTGATATCACCAAAAGACAAAGATAGGTTCTATCATGCAATACAAGAACGTGTACCAGCATTAAAAACCGATGATAATAATGGGCTGATAAAGAGATAGCCGATAGTTCGATGCGCTATACAGACATCGAACTGTAGGTTATAACCCTAATTTTTGAGGAGGTATTTAGATTTCAGATATCTATTTTTGATAAAGTCTTCGATACTCAGCACAGGCAAACGGATATCCATTGCTGCAAGACTTTTGATACCATTCTAGCGCTTTGTTTTTATCCTGCTGTATATTGATACCCTTCTCATAGAATACTGCCAGCCCTGATTGAGCCATTGGAAGATCCTGCAAAGCTGCCTTGCGCGTCCACTCAAAAGCCTTCGTATCACTTTGGGTTGTACTTTTACCTTTAAGGTACATATCTCCAATTTTTGATTGGTATAAGTCAATACCGTCATTGGCTAAGTTTTGATATAACTCAAACGCTTTAGCATCGTTTTGATCTACGCCTTGACCCTTCTCATACATCAATGCCAGCATCCCCTGCATTTCTTTATGTCCATGGTTAGCTGCTTGTTGTAACCAATAAAATGCTTTTGAATAATCTTGAGGAACGCCTCTACCATAGTAGTATATAAGCCCTAATTCCGCTTGGCTTGAAGCATCTCCTAGATTAGCTTGTAATGTGAGATTTTCAAAATCCTTCTCAACATCAGATTTTACGGTTGGAACATTGTTTTGAGTGCTCTCCCTCTGAGTATCAATAACTTTAGTACACCCTGTCAGCATAATACACGTCAGCAAAAATACTGCTAGTCTCTTTTTCATGACTGCTTGTCCTTTTAGTTAATCAAGGTAACACTAACCTTTTTTAACTGACCTTGAGTGTGGAAATATCGTAACTATTACTAATACAATGCCAGCTACAACTAAAATTAATGGACTCAATTGCAGAATATGAACTGAACCAAATATAAGAAAATACATACAAACTGCTATAACCTGAAAATCGTAAGTATGGTCTTTAAAGAATTTAAATATAATAATTAAAAGAAGCGCTATACCTACTATAAGGAAGAAAGTTCCATCAAGAAACATGTCTTTCATAAAAAAATAATAGATCACAGCAAATATGATATAAATGCCTAAACCAATTTTTCTATGAATTGAGTTTTTCTGTGTGGACTTAGTATTTTCTAATTCATCTCTCATAAAGCTATTAACCCCTATCACCTAACATAAAAATATAAATTAACAATTTTTACTATTGTTGGAACACGTTAGATCCTTATATAGGAAACCAAACCAGTGAGAGGGCCTGAGTGGTCCCTTATAGGTATACTCTATTCATGTTCGGTGCGCTATACACGCACCGATCATGAATAGAGTATGTATGGTAATACACTGTGGCTATCTCAGCGAGTTAAAGCCCTGAAACCATCATTCTACAGCCCAAGTTTCAAGTCCTCACTAGGGAACAGCCTTTATTCCTATAAATAACTTCTAGAAGAACGTAGAGTAGATATGCCAAAAAAAATAGAAACAAACCGCCTTTATTTAAGACAATGGCAGAAGATGGACTTAGAGCCATTTTCTAAAATGAATTCGGATAAGGACGTAATGGAGTATTTCCCTAAGCTACTATCGAAAGAAGAAAGTGATGCCATGGCTTCAAAGTGCCAGTCGCTCATAGAAGAAAGAGGCTGGGGAATTTGGGCAGTAAGCCTAAAAGATAGTGATACTTTCATAGGATTTGTAGGCTTACATCAACCGCAATATGATTTCCCATTCAACCCTTGTATTGAAATAGGTTGGAGATTAGGTAAAGAGTTTTGGGGCTACGGCTACGCAACGGAAGCCGCAAATGCTGCTTTAAAATTTGCTTTCGAAGAGCTAGAACTTAATGAGGTAGTATCGTTCACTTCAAAGATAAATAAACGTTCACAACTAGTCATGCAACGCCTTAAGATGAAGAATACGAAAAAAGACTTCCACCACCCTGCTTTTGAAGTAGCAGACCCACTTGCCGAATACGTACTATACAAAATAACTCAAAAAGAATGGATTGAAGACAAGAATTAGTGTTAGTTAAATTATGATAAATGACTTTAGATGTATTTGAGGTAGTTCCGCTAGGTATACCCCAAGGGAACCAGCTATTTCACCCTTCAAACCTATTAACAGACCACTTATAACAGACTGGTATAATGGAACCACTTATAACAGACTATTTTAGGTGTTTATGTTTATTAGAGCGTATCTTAGAGCGTCTACCAAAGAACAAGACGCTAAGCGTGCCAAAAGCGAACTCATAGCATTTGCCAACGATCATGGCCACAAGATTGCCGCTTTCTATATCGAAAACGAATCAGGAGCTATCTTGGTGCGACCCAAGCTTATGCAGCTGATCGAAGATGCTCATAAGGGCGATGTTATCTTAGTTGAGCAAATTGATCGCTTGGCACGTTTGAACCAAGCTGATTGGGATACTCTCAAAAGAATGCTATCAGAAAAAAAGCTCTCTATCGTATCAAAAGAGCTTCCGACCTCATATATGGCGCTTCAATCTGAAAGCAGCACTGAATTTATGAGCAGTGTATTGCAAGCCATTAACTCGATGATGCTGGATATGCTCGCAGCCATTGCTCGAAAAGATTATGAGGATCGCCGTAACCGTCAGATGCAAGGTATTGCTCGTGCTAAGGCAGAAGGTAAATATGCCGGTCGTAGGAAAGATACCGAAAAGCGTAAGATCATCGCTAGTTTGCTAAAGTCTGGGCATAGCTATTCTGAGATACAAGGTATGACCAAGTGCTCACGGCATCTGATCGCTGATGTGGCTAAGGCCACTAACTCTAACTAAATATCTGCGCAAATATTTGTATATAAAACATAAAAAAGCCTAAAAATATTTTATTTACGCAAATATTTTCTATTTTATTGAATTATTTCCGTAATGGTGCATAATAAATACGAATCAGCCACCATAAGGACTCACAAGATGACTAGCGTAATAGGTATATACACAGGTAAAGATTTAGAAAAAATGCAATTAGAAGGGGGTTCAGCCTATTGGAAGGCAAGGACTGATCGTCTTGATAAAGCTGAATATGTCATCCTTATGCGAAACCATAGAGCACCATGGGCGGTAAAAGATGGCGTTAGTCATGGTCAAGCCTTTATGATTGGTAAGATCTCAGGTTGGAAAGCTTCAAAGGAATACGAGGGAAGGAAGGTTATTCATATTAGTGAATATTCGTTATTACCAGATACTGCTAATTTTAAGAAAGCTTGGAGAAAACTAACTGATGGTCAAAGATATCCTTTAGCTTATATAACGACAGATGACTTACTAGAAAATATTGACCTTGATATTGACAGTCTTGAGTGGTCTGTCTTTGAAGATAAGTCAAAGTCGAAAGAGATAATGAGTGCTATTGATGAAAATACAAGTGAGCAGGACGAGAATGCATTGTCCGATATCATAGCTGAAGCAAAGCATATGGTTGCTTGTGTGGCTGGTATAGATGAGTCTAAAGTCAGCATTCAAATTAACTTTTAATGACTTGTCAGAATAGAAATTATTCCAAATCCTGTGTAAACGTATTTTAGTTAATTTAATACTTACACAAGATTTGGTGCGGTCTTGCTCAAGGGGCGATTTATACGTCGGTATATGAATCTTTATATACTTTATCCCAATCTGGATGAGTATCAGGTTCTAATATTTGTATAGTATTATCTGCATGTGTAACCTTATTATATAAATATTTCCAAGCTTTGCCTTGTATTGAAGAAACGCTTGTAAAGCTACCATCCGTATAACTAATAATAGCATCGTTGAAGAATTGTAAAACACCTGTTTCAGCTATCTTATTAGCCTTTAAAGAATATAAGTAAGTACGATCAAAACTAGTCACAGCAACACTATTATTGTCTGAGCTTCGGTCAATATCAAACACTCTTAAACTCTTTTCAATTTGATCTAAACAGACGATGTTATTTTCAGTTATTTTCCAAAGACTTACACCTTTACTGCCTGCCGTTACTAGCTGAGCGCCATCAGAACTAAATTTGCAGCTCGTAACAGTACCTTCTTCAATAAAACGATGTAAGCAGATGATATTATCTTTAGTTATTTTCCAAAGACTGGCGCCGCTACGACCAGTAATTGCTAGCTGAGTGCCATCAGGACTAAATCCGCAGCTCATAACAACATCTTTTTCAATAAAATGATGTAAACAGATAATATTATCTTCAGTTATTTGCCAAAGACTGGCGCCGTTATGACCAGCAATTACTAGCTGAGTGCCATCAGGACTAAATCCGCAGCTCGTAACAGTATCTTCTTCTTCAATAAAACGGTGTAAGCAGCTAATATTATCTTCAGTTATTTGCCAAAGACTGGTGCCCTGATATCCTACTATTACTAACTGAGTGCCATCAAGACTAAATTTGCAGGTTTCAGTACCATAATCATCAAAAAATTTATGTAAGCAGACGATGTTATCTTCAGTTATTTTCCAAAGACTAGTGCTCTGATATCCTCCTATTACTAGCTGAGTGCCATCAGGGCTAAATTCGCAGTTTCTTACAAAGAATTCATCGGAGAAATTATGCATACAGCTAATATCATCTTCAGTTATTTTCCAAAGACTGGCGCCGCCATTGCCTGCCGTTACTAGCTGAGTGTTATCAGGACTAAATTCGCAGCTCATAACAGCTTGTTTTTCAGAAAATCTATGTAAGCAAACGATGTTATCTTCAGTTATTTGCCAAAGACTGGCGCCGCCATGACCTCCTAGTATTAGGTGTAGACCATCGCAACTGAATTTGCAGGTTTCAGCACCATAGTCATCAGAAAATTTATGTAAACAGATAACGTTATCTTCAGTTATTTTCCAAAGACTTGAACCTCTATGACCAGTAATTGCTAGCTGAGTGCCATTAGGACTAAATTCGCAGCTTCTGATCAAAAATTGATCGGGAAAGTTATGTAAGCAGACGATGTTATCTTCAGTTATTTGCCAAAGACTTACACCTTTATGGCCTGCCGTTACTAGCTGAGTGCCATCAGGACTAAATCCGCAGCCTCTAATTATTCTCTCATCAGAAAATTTATGTAAACAGATAATATTATCTTCAGTTATTTTCCAAAGACTGGCGCCGCCACGACCAGTAATTGCTAGCTGAGTGCCATCAGGACTAAATCCGCAGCTCGTAACAGTATCTTCTTCTTCAATAAAACGGTGTAAGCAGCTAATATTATCTTCAGTTATTTGCCAAAGACTGGCGCCGCTATGACCAGTAATTGCTAGCTGAGTGCCATCAGGGCTAAATTCGCAGCTCGTAACAGTATCTTCTTCAATAAAATGATGTAAGCAGACGATGTTATCTTCAGTTATTTTCCAAAGACT
>NZ_VKLR01000036.1:0-16152 GCF_007280595.1 Psychrobacter sp. YGAH215
GCGGTCCTAATCGCTGGCGTTTGGGGTATCTTGGTATATCTTGGCGTACAAGTGGTCTCGGGTATGCTAGAAGGCGACCTTGAAGAAGACTTAGAAAACGCTGAAGCTGGCTCAGGTGCAGCAGCGACCAGTGCGATTATGAAAGGCGGAATCATCGGCTTTTTATATCTAGAAGTCCTTGATGCCTCATTCAGTTTCGATGGTGTGATTGGCGCCTTTGCGATTACCAATGACGTTATCGTGATTATGCTCGGTCTAGCAATCGGGGCGATGTTCGTGCGTTCGATGACTATTTTCTTAGTCGATAAAGGCACGCTTGATGAGTTTGTCTATCTCGAACATGGCGCGCATTATGCCATCGGCGCTCTAGCCATCATTATGCTATTGTCGGTGAAATTCCATGTGCCAGAGCTTATCACAGGTTTGATTGGTATTGCCTTCATTGGTTGGGCCCTGCTGGCTTCACTGAAACACCGTAAACAACAGGATAAACTCACTGCTTAGAGTGTAGAGAATGTAAAGCAAAAAATCATTATCTTAGAATATCGTTAATAACAGGTTATACCAAACAATTGGTATAACCTTTTTTCTAATATGCATTGCTTTTTATTACCTAATAATAGACATTATATTTAAACATTTATACTTCCAACAACAAGAGACACAAATGCTGAAGAAAGCTGAACAAAGATTAGAAAAAACCATATTTAATAGTCGTTGGCTGCTAGCCCCGTTCTATTTAGGATTGGTGCTCGGTATCATTTTATTATTTATTAAGTTTTTTCAAGAGCTGTGGCATATGACGACTCATGTGTTCAGTGCATCTGAAGCCGATGTCATCGTTGGTACGTTGGCGCTTATCGACATGTCATTAGTCGCAAGTTTATTACTTATCATCATATTTAGTGGTTATGAGATTTTTGTCTCAAAAATTGATACCGGAGATCATGAGGACCGCCCTGAATGGATGGGGAAAATCAATTTCTCTGGGCTAAAACTCAAAGTGATTGGTGCCATCGTTGCCATTTCTGCGATTGATCTTCTTAAATCATTTATGGATATACCTAAAGAGATGAGCGAAGGTGATGCTGATAGATTGATGTGGAAAGTGATTATCCATATGACGTTTGTGCTGTCAGGCCTGTTATTTGCTTTGATGGACAAGATTGTCGGTGATACCAAAAAACATTAGAAAGATTTTAATAAAAAACCTATCAACTAATTTATATAAATAGACGCAAAGGAGCGCACATGGCAGGAGCCAGTTTATTAACCTTACTTGATGATATCAGTGTGATACTAGACGATGTGTCGATCATGACCAAGGTTGCCGTTAAAAAAACTGCAGGAGTATTGGGTGATGATTTGGCCCTTAATGCTGAGCAAGTTTCAGGCGTTAAAGCCGACCGTGAGCTGCCAGTAGTTTGGGCCGTTGCCAAAGGCTCATTCGTTAACAAGCTTATATTAGTACCATTAGCGTTGCTGATTAGTGCCATCTACCCGCCATTAGTCACGTTTTTATTGATGTGCGGAGGTGTCTATTTGGCTTATGAGGGTGCTGAAAAAATCATTCATAAGTTCTGGCCACATATCTTACCTCACGATGAAGAACAAATCGCCCGTCTACGTGCCAATGCTGATGAGACGATTGATTTGGTTGCTTTTGAAAAGGACAAAATCAAAGGTGCGGTGCGCACCGACTTTATTCTATCGGCTGAAATTATCGTAATTGCACTCGGCTCAGCAGTTGGAGCAACGCTTTTAGAGAAGAGCGTGATGCTGTCTATTATTGCTATTGGCATTACAGTAGGCGTTTATGGCTTAGTAGCGGGTATCGTCAAAATGGATGATTTAGGTCTTTACCTAATGAAACAGACGAACGGTGCAAAGCAGAAAATAGGTGGGATTTTATTGTCTGCGGCACCAAAGCTGATGAAGTTTTTATCCATTGCTGGGACATTAGCAATGTTTCTAGTGGGCGGCGGTATCTTAGTGCATGGGATTGATTTTTTGCACCATGAAGTGGAAGACTTAGCGCACCTAACTGGCATATTTGAAAGTGTGACAACCATGCTCTTAAATGCGTTGGTAGGTTTATTCGTCGGTGTTATTGTCGTGGCTATCGTTACCATGATTGGTAAATTACGCAGTAATAAGTCATCTTCGACGCATTAAAAATAACGATAATCACCCTTGTTCGTTTAACCTTATTTTAAAGAGTGCAATAAACCATGTTTGAATTTGATTTAAACTTAAAATTAATGGTGTATCACCTAATTCAATTAGCAATTGCTTTCGTGCTTTCCCTACCGATTGCGCTTAATCGTGAGATGAAAGATAAGGGTGCAGGACTCAGAACTTTCCCATTAGTCAGTATTGCATCCTGTGCTTTCATGCTAGTAGCTGTCGATATCTATCATGGAGATGCACCAGAACCCGAAGCGAGAATCATGTACGCTATTATTACGGGTATGGGTTTTATCGGTGGGGGTGCGATTTTTAAAGGTGATAATACGGTAAAAGGCACTGCGACAGCTGCAAGTTTATGGAATACCGCTGCTATCGGCATCTCTGTTGCTTATGGACGTTATGAGATAGCGATTATATTATCAGTTGTTAATTTCTTAATTCTACAATTCTCAGAACCTTTCAAAGTAAAAGATAATCTTGAATAATTGGTGGTGTATCAGAAAGTATGCTGAGTTAATAAAGGAGAGTGACAGCCGAGGCAAGATGATATATTTGAGGTTATGAAGACACAAATAGATATCATATGCCCCGACTGTCACAGTCCCAGTTTTTCGATACACGGCATAAAAAGCTATGGCAAGCAGAACTATCAATGTAAGGACTGCAAACGCCAGTTTATTGGCGATCATGCCCTAACTTATAACGGCTGTCACTCTAGAATAGAAGATAAAATACGGCTAATGACAGTGAGAGGCTGTGGCATTAGAGACATTGCTATTATAGCCTCAGTTAGCATTGGTAAAGTGCTTAGCACCATAGGCTCATCTGTTTATAAGATTGCGCCTAAGAAGCGCTACTATGAACGCTTAGAGGTTGATGAGTTCTGGACTTACGTGTATCGCAAGAAGCGTAAAGTCTGGCTCATCTACGCTTATGACCGTGCTACCAATGAGATTGTCGCTTATGTCTGGGGCAAACGCGACTTAAAAACGGCTCAGAAACTAAGAGCGCGTCTAAAGCAGCTCAAAGTCAGCTATGGCTCAATCAGTATGGACAATTGGGACAGTTTCATAACGGCCTTTAAACCAGATAACAAACAAGTTGGCAAACAGCATACGATAGGTATTGAAGGCAATAACTGCCGTCTTAGACACCGACTAAAACGATCGGTTAGAAAGACTTGTTGCTTCTCAAAAAAGCTTGATAATCACTTTAAAGTATTCGATCTGGTGTTCTTTTATATCAATTATGGCTATGTCTGATGTCAGCATACTTTTTAGAACACCACCAACTTTTCTAAGTGTTTTAAAAATAACTTCATATTTTTTATTATGAACATGTTGGTGCTGGCAAGCAAGAATATGTATATCTAATACGTCACCTGTTGCCGTACGTACTCAACTTAACCTAAATGCTTTCTACTCACCTAGAAGGCGTTTTTTTGCTTCACAACCTATATAGACATATAAGTCAGTATCAACCATGCACTTTGCTTATTTTATAGCCCTCATTTGCTATACTAGCCCCACTTTATCGATTAAATAACACCTTATAACCTCCTTAAAAACAGCATGGTAGCCTTATGAAATTCTCAAAGTTCGGTCAAAAATTTACCCAGCCAACTGGCATCTCACAACTCATGGATGACTTGGGCGATGCGCTAAAAAGCGATCAGCCGATCAATATGCTGGGCGGTGGTAATCCTGCCAAGATTGATGCCGTCAATGAGCTATTTTTAGAGACTTATAAGGCCCTTGGTAATGATAACGATACCGGTGAGGCGAATAGTAGCGCGATTATTAGTATGGCAAATTACTCCAATCCGCAGGGGGATGCAGGCTTTATCGGTGCCTTGGTTGGCTTCTTTAATCGTCATTATGATTGGAATTTGAGCGCAGAAAATATCGCTTTGACCAATGGTTCGCAGAATGCTTTTTTCTATTTGTTTAATTTATTTGGCGGCGCATTTAATGATGGCGAAAATCAATCGGTAGATAAATCTATTCTACTGCCATTAACGCCTGAGTATATTGGCTATAGTGATGTGCATGTTGAAGGTCAGCATTTCGCAGCCGTATTGCCGCATATCGATGAAGTCACTCATGATGGCGAAGCAGGTTTCTTTAAATATCGTGTCGATTTTGACGCGTTAGAGAACCTGCCAGCATTGAAGGAAGGTCGAATTGGCGCGATTTGCTGTTCGCGTCCGACCAATCCAACCGGCAATGTGTTGACTGATGAGGAAATGGCGCATTTATCCGAGCTTGCCAAACGTTATGATATACCGCTAATCATCGATAATGCCTACGGTATGCCCTTCCCGAATATCATCTATTCTGACGCGCATTTGAACTGGGATAATAATACGATTTTATGCTTTAGCCTGTCTAAAATTGGTCTGCCCGGAATGCGTACCGGCATTATCGTTGCCGATGCGAAAGTCATCGAAGCGGTCAGCGCGATGAATGCGGTGGTCAATTTGGCTCCGACACGTTTTGGCGCAGCGATTGCGACGCCATTGGTGAACGATGACCGTATCAAGCAGTTGGCGGATAATGAAATTAAACCCTTTTATCAACAGCAAGCGACATTAGCGGTCAAGCTGTTAAAAGAAGCGCTGGGTGATTATCCGTTAATGATTCATAAGCCTGAGGGCGCGATATTTTTGTGGCTGTGGTTTAAAGACTTGCCGATTAGCACCACTGAGCTGTATGAAATTCTCAAAGACAAAGGCACGATTATCGTACCGAGTGAGTATTTCTTCCCCGGTGTCGATGTGAGTAATTATAAACATGCCCATGAGTGTATTCGTATGAGTATTGCAGCCGATGAGCAAACGCTGATTGATGGTATTCGAGTGATTGGTGAAGTGGTGCGTGAGCTTTATGATAAGGCTAACAGTCAGAAAGACTAAATCTTTTATTAAAAAAATATTGAATCATAAAAACAAAAAAACGGACTTATTAATAGTCCGTTTTTTTTGTGCTATCACCGAATCCAAACGGTTTAGCGCAGCGTTTTTAACAAAGCTTCAGCACTCATTTTACCAAAGTCATTGGCCGCCAAGGGTCCATCGCCTGAGATCAGCTTTCTGTCTTGATGGGTATGTCCTGTCGCCAGTTTGTTGGTAATCGTAACGCCCAACTGTTCTAGCTTTTCGCCAAAGTACCACGGCATCGTACCGGGTAAATAACCAATTTTTGGCATTTGCTTGTCCATAGCTGTCGGGAACGCTACCATCTCATAACCTTTAAAAATAAAGTCGCGATTGGCGTTATCATCTTTATCGGCGCTATTAGTATTGTCAGCGCTATCAGGTTTATCAGAGCGATCAGGACTTGCTAAATTGGCCGCCAATAAAGCCGCTGGTCCATGACAAATCGCTAAGGTAAATAAATCCTTGTCATAACCCCAACGTAGCAACTCGCCAAGGTTATAATCTCCAGGCAAGCCCAGCATTGCCCCATGCCCACCGGGGATAAAGATTGCTGCGTAATCCTCGCTATTTGCCATATCATTTTTGACAAAATCGGCGATACTTTTTGGACTGTTAAGCTTGGACTCATATTCCGCGTAGATTTTTTTGACGTCATCATCGTCCTCTGGCATTGCCCACTGCTCGACTTTGACAGACTCCCCGGTTGGGGTAAAAACATCTACCGTAAACCCTGCTTTTTTAAAATGCAGCAACGGCACCATCATCTCAACCGGATGATTGCCAGTCTTAAACTTCTTATCATTTGCCATGGTCATGTACTGCCGCTCGGTGCAGACCATCAGGATTTTTTTGTTGCCCCGATATGGCGCTTCGTACTCGCTATGATCGTAGTTGGTTTTGTTAGGCGCTGCCAATCTAAGCGAAGCTTTAGAAGGGGTATAAGCGCCATCTTCGGCTTCTTGCGGCTCTAAACCTAAGGTGTCTTTGGCTTTGTCTACTATTTCACTGATATTAAGGTCTGAGATATTCATAACTTTTCCTATTTTATTATTGCTTATATTAGATTGATAATTAGAAAAGATAGAATAATTGCCTGTCGCTACCTTTCTGATTGTAAGGTAGCAAACTCATAACACATTAAATAGACCAGAGTTTTTTGACTTTCGTAAGCTTTGTAAATGGTGAGTTGCTTAAATTTGGCGCTTTAAAAAAGTAACAGAGTAAAAAGCGCAAAGCAATGAGCTTATAAACAATAAAAAACGGACTTAGCGATAGTCCATTTTTTTCTGCCGTTTAATCATAGGCTTGACGGTATTGATTGATTGAAACGTCTTTGTCCATACGGTCAAGCCGTAGATTATGTAAGACAGCAGACAGGTATTCACGACATCATGGATACTGGCTTTGATTTCTGCCGCTTTTAACCCTGCCACACCCAATTCGGTAAGCGTCTGGCGATTGTCCAAATACTCACCCAGTAGAGCAATGGCGGTCACCAAAATCAAAGCGACAAAGGCTCTAACGCTGTATTTTTTAAAAATTGGACGCAGCAAAAGTAAACTTAATAGGTAGACGCCAATGCCCACATAAATATGCAAGGCGTCTTTGTCTAAGCCAGTAGCATCGACGACACCGTTTTTAAAGAGATAAAAGTCCACGATTTTATTCCGCGTAAAAGAGGTAAAAAGTAACTGAGTATAAATGAAAAACAGCCAATTATACATTGAGAATAAAAAAGGTAGATTAAGCATTTGCTAATCTACCTTCTTATTGAAGAAATATTTAAAGTATAGTTGTTAAATATCCCAATCGACAAAATTTTTTAATAGCTGCAGACCCGCGGTGTGGCTTTTTTCTGGATGGAACTGGGTCGCAAATAAATTATCTTGCAAAATACTGGCACAAAACGGCTGACCGTAATCACAAACGGCCGCCACTTGTGCATCGTCGCTAGGCGCGCAGTAATAGCTATGTACAAAGTAAAAATGCGCATTGTCTTCGATGCCATTCCACAGCGGATGAGCAAAATCCATGCCGCTGATGGTATTCCAGCCCATGTGCGGCACCTTAATGGTAACCCCCTGCTCATCTTTCCAAGTAGGGTCAAACGCTTCTACGCTGCCATCTAGGATGCCCAAGCATGTTGTACCACCATTCTCAGCGGACTGCTCAAACAACGCCTGCATGCCCACACAGATGGCCATAACAGGCTTATTGAATACTGCTTGACGTATGACCTCATCAATCCCTGCCTCATGCATGCCAGCGATACAATCGCGCATCGCACCGACACCGGGGAAGAAAATCTTATCAGCCGCCGCGACCACTTTTGGGTCATTGGTAATAGAAACCTCTGCCCCGACCGCTGCTAACGCCTTGCTGGCCGAGTGCAGATTACCCATGCCATAATCTAATAGTGCAACCTTTGTGGCTCTACTCATCTAAAAAGCCTCTTTGGTCGATGGCAAGGTATTCAGCGCACGCTCATCATATTCGCAAGCCATACGTAGCGCACGAGCAAACGCTTTAAAGGTTGACTCGATTTGGTGATGGCTGTTTTTACCTTTGAGGTTATCTAAATGCACCGTCATCCATGAATGATTGACGAAGCCGTAGAAAAATTCGCTAAACAAATCGACATCGAAGTTACCAACATGCGAGCGGGTAAACGGAATGTCCATATGAAGTCCTGGACGACCAGACAAATCAACCACCGCGCGCGTCAGTGACTCATCGAGTGGCGCATAAAAATGCCCGTAACGACGAATGCCTTTTTTATCGCCCAATGCTTTATTGAACGCTTGTCCAAGCGTGATACCCGTATCTTCAACACTGTGGTGATCATCGATAAAGGTATCGCCAGTACATTTGATATCTAAGTCAAACAGACCATGACGCTTGATTTGGTCAATCATATGGTCTAGAAATGGTACGCCAGTATCGACAGTGCCTTGACCGGTACCATCAAGGTTTACCGTACAAGTGACTTGCGTTTCAGCAGTATTACGCGTAACGGTCGCCGTACGTGCGGCATGACCAAAAAGATTTTGAGCAGAATTTTGATTTTGTTCGGTAGAATTGGCTGTCATGGCTACTCTCTATAAATGAAAAGCGGTCAATAAAATAGGGCGAAAAAGCGCCCAAAGCATTCTTACTAGCGTCTAAGAAATATAAAAGTTAAGCTGAAAGTGAGGTCAATGTTTACTAAAAAGCTTATTTAAAAAGGTAGAATATTGGGTTTTTGGCGTATAAACCCTTGTCTATCTTCATCATAGCAAACCCTAGCATTTACTGCCACGACCAAGCAGTAATCCACGCACAAAATCGCCCTATTCTGCTAAAATAGTGCGTTCAGTATTATCAATCATCACCCGCGCTGATCCCTCAACGCTACATTCGATGTTACGACGCGGTAAACACTTATAGGAACCGATTATGCCTTTAGAAGCGATCGCCATCAATAGCTTAGATGCGCCCCTAATTAAAAACCCTGCCCGCGAGAACGAGTTATCAGAGCGTCTGCATGCCTTATATGACAGCGATGACAATCAGCCAAGTGGCGCAGAGGTATTAAACCTCGTTGAGCAAGGTTTTAAGCGTGGTCAGACTTTGTATGTTGGCATGTTTAATGATAAGCCTATCGCCGCGGTTGCTTGCTTTGATGACGGGCAAACCGATGCCAAGCGCTTGCAATATCTTACTGTTCATAGCCAAAATCGTGGGCGCGCTATCGATGCGAAATTTATCAAACTGGTTTATGATGCCGAAGTGAAAAAAGGCGTGCGCGAGTTCGTGCCAGTCGATGCCGATATTCACCGTATTATGAGCGAGTATGAGCTCCTGCGCGTTAAGGACTAAATACGAGGTTAAAAGCTTAGTTTTGGCTGATATTCGATTATTTATGGGCTTTTCTCACTTATTATGCAAAAACCACTTGACAGTAACGCCTATATTTAGTTTAATAGCGCCTCAACGAAGACGGCTCGATAGCTCAGTCGGTAGAGCAACGGATTGAAAATCCGTGTGTCGGCAGTTCGAACCTGCCTCGAGCCACCATTCGTTTAAGCATTCCAAAAAGCCCCAAACAGTAATGTTTGGGGCTTTTTTTATGGTTAAAATTTAATAAAAATCATAGCAGCACCTATCAACCATATAGTGATTTCACTTTAAAAACTCTATAGCGAAGCTGATGGAAATTTTTGCAGCCTCTGTCTGCGTAGGCACAGCAAGCAAAAAAATTTTATCAGCTTTGCGGATAGATAAACGGCAACACACTTTATTTAATATCTACTATCCTGATAATCGCACTAATTCATAACACTTTTAAGCTGTTTTTAAAGGATAAACTCTCTCTATACTAAAACGATGGATGCAAAGTAAAAGGGTAAAACTATGAGAGAGTTTGATTATGACTTGGATTATAAAAACCTAGACTTGCGCGCGCACCCTGAGCTATATCGCGTCGGTCGCGGTGAGCAAGGCGTGCTGTTGAAGACCCTATCAAAGCAGAATCAGCGCGTATTTTTAAGCAAACTTGGGATAAATGCCGCGAAAACGCAGACTATCTTAGAATGAAATCCGAATATCGCGCACGCTATAAAGACTTCAAATAACCGGTTATAAAAATGACAACCATGAATCACAATGACCTCAGGCGCTTGATTGTGCTACGCTTTATCCTAAATTAATAATAAGAGCTTTTATGATGTCCAATAACCTTGCCCCAGCGCCCATTACACCGCAACTTACTTCACAACAAAAACCGCTTCTCATCTTTGATTTTGATGGTACGCTGATCGATAGCGTTCCTGATTTGGCGGATGCCACCAATCTAATGCTTGAGCAACTAGGTCGATCTCCTTTCGCTCTTGATACCATTAAAGGTTGGATTGGTAATGGCGCGCGTGTATTGGTTGAGCGAGCGCTATTAGGTCAGGTGATTGTTGATGACAGCTTAGACAACGATGCGGTAGAGGAAGCGCTTCGTATCTTTTTTGCCGCTTATGGCGCCCTTGATTGTCAAAAAACCACGGCTTATCCTGATGTGAGCGACGGCTTGCATCAGCTTAAAAACGCGGGCTATACCTTGGCACTGGTGACCAATAAGCCAATTCGTTTTGTCCCCAAAATACTAGACCATATGGGCTGGACGCCGCTGTTTAGCGAAGTGATTGGCGGCGATAGCTTACCGGCTAAAAAGCCAGATCCCGCGCCGTTATTACATGTTTGCGAGTCGCTTGGGTTTGCGCCTATTGACGCTTTTATGATTGGTGATTCGATCAATGATATTTTAGCGGGAAAAAATGCGGGCGTGGATACCATTGGGCTCTCATATGGTTATAATTATGGTGTCGATATTCGTGATAGTAAGCCAAACTTTGCGTTTGATGAGTTTGCTGCATTGGTTGACTATCTTTTAAAAGATTAGGGCGTATTTGGGATAGTCAAAAAAACAAGCACTTTTAATATATACATCAGCAAACTGTGATTAGCCTGTATTTACGCTGAAATAAGCCAATAAACCGTACGCTATTGGAGACAAAGAATGACTAAAAAAGACAATACCAACAGAAAACATTCTTCTATTTTGGTCGATGGTATTCAAAAGGCCCCAGCACGCTCTATGCTGCGTGCTGTCGGTTTTACCGATGAAGATTTTAAAAGACCGCAAGTGGGCATTGCCTCGACTTGGAGCCAAGTGACACCTTGTAATATTCACATTAATGGCTTAGCGGATGAAGTGGCCAAAGGTGTTTATTTTGCTCATGGTAAACCCATTATCTTTAATACCATTACCATCTCTGACGGTATCGCGAACGGTTACCAAGGTATGAAATACTCACTGGTATCGCGTGAAGTGATCGCCGATTCTATTGAAACCGTATCAGGTTGCCAAGGTCACGACGCGATCATTGCTATCGGTGGCTGCGATAAAAACATGCCGGGTTGCCTTATTGCCATGGCGCGCTTAAACCGTCCTTCGCTATTTATTTATGGCGGCACCATTCAGCCGGGCAAAAACCACACCGATATCGTTTCTGTCTTCGAAGCCGTCGGTGCCAATGCGCGCGGCGATATGAGCAAAGAAGAAGTCTTAGAAGTTGAAAGAACGGCTATCCCTGGCCCTGGTTCTTGCGGCGGCATGTATACTGCCAATACCATGGCATCAGCCATTGAAGCGCTTGGTATGAGCCTACCGGGCAGCTCGGCTCAAGAAGCTGTCTCTCCTGAAAAACGAGAAGATTGCCGAAAAGCCGGTGAAGCAATTCAGTGGCTCCTTGATAATGACATTAAGCCTAGCGACATTATGACGCGCAAAGCCTTTGAAAACGCCATTACTATGGTGATTGTATTAGGCGGCTCAACCAACGCGGTTCTGCATCTGCTCGCTATGGCCGATGCCATCGGTGTAGAGCTAAATATTGATGACTTTACTGAAATAGGAAAACGCGTTCCTGTGTTGGCCGATTTACGCCCGTCAGGCCGTTACCTCATGTCAGAGCTTATCGAGATTGGTGGCATCGCCCCATTAATGAAACGTTTATTGGCAAAAGGGTTACTGCATGGTGATTGCTTAACCGTTAATGGCAACACCATCGCTCAAAACTTGGCTAACGTAAAAGATTACCCTGAGGACCAAGATATTATCAGGCCGTTCGACAATCCCATTAAAGCTGACAGCCACTTACGCATATTACGCGGCAACATTGCACCAACCGGTGCGGTGGCAAAAATCAGTGGTCAAGAAGGTACGCAGTTTACGGGCATAGCACGGGTGTTTAACTCCGAAGAAGATTCCATGAGCGCTATTTTAGATGGCACTGTGGTGGCGGGTGACGTGGTTGTTATTCGTTACGAAGGTCCTAAAGGCGGCCCTGGTATGCGTGAAATGCTGTCGCCGACTTCTGCCATTATGGGTCGCGGATTGGGCAATGATGTGGCGCTGATTACTGATGGCCGCTTCTCTGGCGGTAGCCATGGCTTTGTCGTCGGGCACATCACCCCTGAAGCTATGGTTGGTGGCCCGATTGCGATTATTGAAAACGGCGACACCATCACCATTGATGCCGATAATAATGAAATCAATTTAAACATCAGCGAAGCAGATATTCAAAAGCGTTTAAGCAGGTGGATCGCTCCAGAGCCAAATATAAAGCGCGGCGTACTGGCTAAATATGCCAAAACCGTTGGCAGTGCCTCAGAAGGTGCCATTACCGATAAATTTTAATCGCTATTAAAAACACCTTGGGCAAAGGAATGCCTAAGGTGTTTTTACTTAATAATAAATCACTTGCTACGATAGCTTAGCGCCTCAGAGACATGGGCGCTGGTGATGCCTTCGCTATCTGCCAAATCAGCAATGGTGCGCGCGACACGTAATACTCGATGATAACCGCGAGCAGATAGATTTAGACGCTGCTGAGCAAGCTGTAATAATTGCTGCTCGCCCGCGCCTAAATGAATATACTTATCAATCTCGCTGGGACTCAGCTCATTATTAACCTTTTTTTGCCGTTCTAATTGTTGCTGATGGGCGGCAGCGACTCGCGTTCGCACTTGCTCAGAGGTTTCGCCAGCCTGCGCATTTTGTAAATCAGCGATCGGTAGCGCTGGCACGGTAATATGCAAATCAATTCGGTCAAGTAACGGCCCAGATAATTTATCTTGATAGCGCTTAATCTGCTCAGGTCGACAGCGACATCGGCCTGAGCCATCACCATCATAGCCGCACGGACACGGGTTCATCGCTGCTACCAGTTGAAAGTTTGCGGGGAAAGTAAGCTGCGAGTTGGCACGACTAATGGTGATTTGCTTGGCCTCTAACGGCTGACGCAATACTTCTAAAACCGTACGGTCGAACTCTGGTAACTCGTCTAAAAATAAAATTCCCTTGTTAGCAAGGGTGATCTCGCCAGGTTTGGGACGAGAACCACCACCAACCAACGCCACTGCAGATATGGTGTGATGGACTTGGCGAAATGGCCGCGTACCATAATCATAGTCGCTATCTGCCACTGAATAGGTGCTAGCAACCTCTAATGCATCTTCATCACTCAAGTCTGGCAAGATAGTTGGTAGCCGTGATGCCATCAACGTCTTGCCCGAACCCGGCGGTCCAGTAAACAGTATCGAATGACCACCAGCAGCGGCAATTTCTAACGCCCGCCTAGCATGATGTTGACCTTTGACATCTGCCAAATCTACTTTGTAAGCAACTTTACTCTGCGCAGCGTTTGGTTGCACGACTTCTAAGCGCTCATCTATCAAGCTAAAATCTGCAAGCGACTGCAAATGGCTACAGACTGCCTTTAAGTTTTGCGCCGCTAATATCGTCACCCCCTCGACACGGCTTGCCTCTGCTCCATTGTCACAAGGTACAATTAATTGCCGTAACTGGCGCGATTCTTGTTCATCAGTTTTTGTAGAAGGTTTTGTAGAATTTACCACTAGCGACTCTGCTTTCATCGCTCGAGCAACTGCCAAGCTACCGCTCACTTGCCGCAACTCGCCATTGAGTGCAAGCTCGCCGATAAACTCAAAACCTGATAACGTTTCTGGCTCAAGCTGCCCACTGGCAGCTAAAATCCCGATCGCAATTGGCAAATCTAATCTTGCACCATCTTTTGGCAAGTCTGCCGGTGCTAGATTAATCGTCAAACGCCGATTAGGGAACTGAAAGCCCGAATTAATGATGGCGGAGCGCACCCTATCTTTACTTTCACGTACCGCAGCGGCAGGCAGGCCGACAATGGTTAGCGCTGGCAAGCCTTGTGATAAATGCACCTCGATAATGACTTGCGGGGCGTGCAGTCCGACGACTGAACGCGTATAGACTTGGGCGAACGACATCAGCGTTTCCTACTATAAAGACTAATCAATAATAGAGCATTATGAATCAGCGCGCAAATGTCGTGTTCTATTTTTATCAACCTGTTTAAACCTTATTATTTCTAGCCTATTTTTCAATAAAGAAAGCTAGTTTTTGACTAACTCTAAAAAAACATCAGCGCCTAAATTCTGTGATTTATTCGCTAGCATAGATATTTAAAAGTGTTATATGTTTGATAAATGTTTTTAATTTTTCTTATTCGTTATTTCATTCAAAAAAATAGAAAATAAGACAGATAAAAGCACGGCAATAAAAGGAATTTATTGACACATAAAGCTTGGCGGTGATTTTCGTTAGCGCTTTATAAAATCGTAATTAACCATGGATGGGTAAGCTCATGAGCATTAATGTGCTTAATCGGCGTGTACGCACACTCACGCTATTAACAATGGCAGTGTCGTTGGGATTATTTGGCTGTTCGGATAACGACAATTTTAACGGCAATATAGACGACGATACTAGCGATAGTACTTATGCGGCGGATATCCAGCGCACTGAGTTTGGCATACCGCACATCACTGCTAAAAACTATAAAGGTCTCGGTTATGGCGTCGGGTATGCTTTTGCCGAAGACAATATCTGCTCACTGGCGCGCGAAATTGTAATCGCTAAGGGTGAGAGTATGCGCTATCTAGGCGATAAGGGGGATATCGATAGTGATGTCTTTTATACCTGGTATAATTCAGACGCTAAGCGTAAACAGTTTTTGGACGCGCAAGAGCCCGAGGTTTTAGATGCAGTAGCTGGTTATGCCGCCGGTTATAGCCGCTATTTGCGTGACAAAGGGGTCAAAAATATTGAAGACCCTGCCTGTGCAGGCGCTGAATGGGTTCGCGAAATCACGACTGATGATTTGCTAGCGCTTTATGGCAAGGCCAATCTACGCGGTGGTCTATCAAACTTTGTCACGCCTATTGCCACTGCGGCGCCTACCGTCGAAAAAGGCATCATGGGTAGCTCTCGAATGCGTACGCTTTCTATAGAGCCAGAGAACGACTTATCGCCAGAGTCGGCCGCGGATTTGTCCTCAGGCTTTGATTTTGATATGACAACCATCAATGTAACGGATGGCGGCAGTAACGCCTATGCCTTTGGTAGCGAAGTTACAGGCACCAAAAGTGGTATCCTTTATGGCAATCCTCATGAGCCTTGGGATGGTTTACAGCGCTTTTATGAATTTCATTTAACACTGCCAGGCAAGCTTGACGTCATGGGAGCAGGACAGCAAGGCCAACCTTTCCCCAACATTGGCTTTAATAAAGACGTCGCTTGGAGCCATACGGTATCGAAGCATCTTGAATAATTGGGATCGTCGCAATAATACCAACAGCCGAGGCGCGCATGTGTTTAGAGAGTTTTGGAACAAGGCAGGTTTTAGTGAATATACAAATGATTCATTTAAAGTCCCTTTTAACGAAGCCGACCCCATCAATACACCGCGCGAGCTAAAAATCACCGTACAGACTCGCCAAGCTTTAGGCGATGCGATTGCCTACTTCCAAAATAAAGGCATTGCACTTGATGCAAGCTTAGGTGAGCTGCAATATGTGCTAGATGCTGGCAAGAACAACCAGCACATTCCTATGCATGGTGGTTATGGTAGCGAAGGTATCTTTAACGTTGCCCGAGGTGCAGGAGTCAATGAGGCTGGTAATTATATTATTAATAATGGCCCAACCTATATGCAGTCAGTGACCTTTGATAGTAAAGGTCCTGTCGTAGAAGCGTTACTTGCCTACTCACAAGCAGGAGATACAACGCGCCCTTATCATCGTGATCAGACGCGCCGTTATTCAGATAAAGAGTGGATTCGTCTGCCATTTAGTAAGAGTGAAATATCCAAACAAGCGGTTGGTGAAGTGATTAAATTGAGAGAATAGTTCTAGCTAAATTATTGATTATAATAAAAAAGACTTTAGGGCAATCCTGAAGTCTTTTTTTATTGCAGATAGCAATACAACTTTATGGGTATATACCCCACTCTCAACTTATTTTTCTAAGGTATTGGTTTACTTATTTTTTAAAATTTCAGTTAAAACAATTAGAATTTTAAATTCCTTAGATTAACACACCAAGTGCAACACTAATTAATATTATAGAACGCCTGCATAGGCGTTTTAAACCCTAATCGTTT
>NZ_VKLR01000037.1:0-15628 GCF_007280595.1 Psychrobacter sp. YGAH215
ACTTGGTGTGTTAATCTAAGTTTATCTAATACCTCTTAATATCGTTATAAAAGGATTTATCTCATGGCAGGATTGCTTAATATCTCAGAACCAAATGCCAATAACCATAGTCATAATAATACTGATTCAATACTTAATAATAACAATGCGTCCCATGATTTTTTAGCAAGCTTAGCGACAGACGCGACTAAAAACCGCGAGAAAAAATACAGCCGTGAACAAATCGCTCAGTTGTTTGACTTGCCGTTGATGGATTTATTACTGCAAGCACAGACCATACACCGCCAACACTTTAGCGCTAATGAAGTACAAATCAGCACTTTGCTGTCTATCAAGACCGGTAACTGCCCTGAAGATTGCGGTTACTGCTCGCAGTCCGGTCACCACCGCGATACCACTAAGCTACAAGCAGAAAAGCGTATCGAAGTCGATAAAGTCATTGCCGCCGCCAAACGCGCCAAAGCCACAGGTTCATCGCGCTTTTGTATGGGTGCAGCGTGGAAACACCCAAGCGCCAAAGACATGCCTTATGTGGTCGAACTGGTCAAAGAAGTCAAAGCATTGGGACTTGAAACCTGTATGACTCTTGGCATGCTAGATACAGACCAAGCGGCACAGTTGGCGGATGCAGGTTTAGATTATTACAATCATAATCTCGATACCTCGAGAAGTTACTACGAGCAAGTGGTCAGTACGCGCAGCTATGATGAGCGCTTAGATACCATTGCGAATGTACGCAATTCAGGTATTAACGTTTGTAGCGGCAATATCGTCGGCATGGGTGAAAGCCGTGATGATCGCATCGATTGGGTTCATGAGCTGCTGAAAATGCCCAAAGCGCCTGAATCTATTCCAGTCAATTTATTGGTGCCTATTCAAGGGACGCCGATTGGCGATAAAGTATTAGCAGAAGGTCAGCTATCTGTCCTTGAATGGATACGGACGATTGCCGTAACGCGTATCTGCTGTCCAACCAGCTACGTACGCTTATCTGCTGGACGCGAAAGCTTGTCTGACGCTGAACAAGCATTGGCATTCATGGCAGGGGCAAATTCATTCTTTTATGGTGATAAGCTTTTGACCACCGGCAATGCCAGCCAATCAGGTGACGATAGGCTGATGCGCGAGCTTGGCTTAACCAAGCAATTCGCCGCGCCACGAGCGCCAAAGCAAGTAGCGGTGCTTGACGCCATGAGTGGTCATCAGTCGCAAGTTGTCTTAGCAGAGTAAATGCCATACGTGCCGCTACCATTATCGCGTCATCTACGCTAAGCTTGCCAACATTATTAATTAAGAAATTGCGCACGACATTGCGCACAAAATATTAAAACGTAAGAGAGAAAATGATGGCAGACTATTTTAATTGGATTAAAGCGGCTCACATTATCTCTATGGTGTGCTGGTTTGCGGCGATATTTTATTTGCCGCGCCTATTCGTTTATCATGCGATGAGTGACGATAGCGTCAGCCATGAGCGCTTTGCCATTATGGAGCGCAAGCTCTATCGCGGTATCATGACACCATCGATGATAGCCACTTGGTTGTTTGGTTTATGGATGTTGGGAATGGGCTGGGATGTGTATAAAACTCAGGGCTGGCTACACGTTAAATTATTATTGGTAGTACTGCTATCAGGCTATCATGGCGCTTGCGGATTTTATCGTAAAAAGCTGATTGATAATCCGCATTATAAATCACATAAATTTTGGCGCTGGTTTAATGAAATTCCCGTATTTGCATTAATTTTTATCGTCATTTTAGTGGTGGTAAAACCTTTTTAAAATAATGGAAAGTAAAGCTGACTTACCTTAAAAGTATTTTTATCTTGAGTCTGAAACTCAAAAAAAAGCGTCCGTTATGAACCGACCCCCAAATGTTGGACGGTTTATTACTTTAATAGGTAACGGACGCTTTTTTTAAGTCTTGTTATCTCAAATTAACGCTATTAAACATTTGGCCGCATGATTTGATAGACATTACTTAAGTCGTAAACACGATAGCGCGCAGGTTCACGGCGGTTTTCACCAGCATAGCTAAGTATCAATGCTTGCTTGGCACGCTCATCGACCCAGCCAACAAACAGTCCGCTATGCTCGACGCCATTGTAGCCGTGATTGATATAGTAGAGCCAATCACCGACTTCAATCTCACTGCTATTGGCATAAGGGCCTTGTCCGTAGGTGCCTTTATGGATGGTATTACGGCTCACCCCTGCTCGATTAAATACCGCATTGAGATAATCCCAGCAGCCACCTTTAATAATCGTCCGCTCATTGAGCGCCATCTTGCGCGCGGTGCTGATGACTTCCCGCGCCGCCCGACTACTTTGGGTTTCAGCATTACTGAGTAGCGGCAAATATTCGCTATCGACATTGTCATAACTGCCCGATAGAAATGCCGGCAGAACGGTTGGCGCTTGGCGTTGAACTGCCGGATAGCGGTAATTGCTTTGGGCGTTACCGATATAAGCATTTTGGTTAGAATACGAATTATTCGAGTAGCTGTTATTAGAAGCGCGATTAGTAGAATAACTTGGTTGCGCGCTACTCGTATCTGAGCGATAGCTAGCAGCATTGCCAGCACGTTGAATGGTAGAGCGTGTACTGATTTTGGCAGGAGGAACCGCTGAGTACGTTGGGGTATATCGGGCGCTATAATTAGGTTGAGCTGATTTTTGTGCAATCAGGGCGCTCATGCTATCGGCATTTGCTTGGTTGACCGGAAAAACTGTAACAAAGGTAAATAATAATGCACTGCTCGACGTTGTGATTGACCAAAAGGACAAACGCGACATGACCAACTCCTTGGCGACATATTATTGATGACTTAGCTTGAGCTTTGACCATTCACAAAGTTTGGTCTTTATAAGCTGGCATCAATAAGCGTATTAACGGTAAATAAGATAAATTTTTCAATCCTACTTATAAACCATTTGTACAGGAATCTGCAAGTACTATTGCTTTGAGGTTAGCGATAAAAGGTATAATTTTAAGGATAAGTGGTAAAACGAGGCTTGGTTTTTATGAAAATATGGTTTTTAGAAAGACATCGGCTTTAGAAATATGAACGGAGATTCAGAAAGAATACTTAGCTATTATCAGATTGTAGACTATTTATAGAAAAACAGACCAAAGGATAAAAGCTAATCAATAATTTACTCATCGCTCATTTTTATATTGGCATGGCGTTTGCTCAAAGCCTGACCTTGTAAGATGGCTTTGGTCGCGGTTGCTTCTTGGATATTATCAAAGCCACTGATTAGATATTTACGAATGTCATCACAATCGGCAATTTGTAGCTGCTCGCCAATTAAGGTAATTTTGTCGCCATCGGTCAGATGGATATGCGCGCGTATACCTTGATGGTCATGTACCAACTCGCCATCGCGCACCCACAAGACGCCGCTACTAATAACGCCGCTCATGGTTTTTTTACGCTGTTGGCGCTGCCGATTAAAAATAAAACTACCAATAATCAATAGTGCCAAGGCGCCAATTGCTAAGCGCTCAGGTAGTAAGCTCATTGCCAAAGCGACCGCCACTGCCCCAACCAGTAATGCGGTGCCGAACCAAAACAGCCCGTTATCGGCTGCGGGCGACTGTCCTTGCAAGGTGATTTTGGCGCCGTCATCGGTCAGCTTTAGCATGCATGAATACCTGTTTAAGAGCAGTGGATGGTTAAAAACTGAAATAAGCAGTTATAAAGGATGGGTTGGAAACTTACCAACCCAATGCTGTTTTTTGCATATCGATAAGTTCAGCTATACCTTTTTCAGCAAGGATAAGCATAGCGTCTGCTTGAGCGCGGGTAAAAGGTTTTTCTTCTGCCGTACCCTGTAGTTCGATAAACTCGCCTTTTTGGGTCATTACCACGTTTAAATCGGTATCACAGCTGGCGTCTTCTTCGTAGTTTAAGTCCAAATACGCTTCGCCATCTTTCATACCAACCGATACCGCAGCGACCAAACCAATTAACGGATCAGCTTTTAGTTTTTTGGCTTTTTGTAGACTCTCTAATGCATCGATAAGGGCAATGGCTGCACCCGTCACGCTCGCAGTACGCGTGCCACCGTCCGCTTGCAAGACATCACAATCAAGATAGATGGTATTTTCGCCAAGTTTACCCAAATCAATCATTGCTCGTAAACTACGACCGATCAAACGCTGAATTTCTTGCGTACGCCCTGACTGTTTGCCGCGAGCTGCTTCGCGCTGGTTACGGGTATTGGTCGCACGCGGCAACATGCCGTATTCGGCGGTAACCCAGCCTTTGCTTTTACCTTTGAGCCAGCGTGGTACGCCCGACTCAACGCTTGCGGTGCATAGTACTTTGGTATCGCCAAAGCTGACCAATACTGAACCTTCAGCATGCTTCGTATAATGGCGCTCAAAGCTGATTGAGCGAAGTTGGTTAAGCTCACGGTTATCAATACGCATAAAATTTCCTAGTACGATGTTATAAAATCAAAGTGATAAAGCGTTATAAAACAATAGGGTCGTCGCGACGTCAACAGCTATGTTAGCAAGCGAAAAGATGACGTTATCCTAACGTGGCAGCGGCGCAATAGCAAGAATCACCAAGCTATTACGCCGCTACTTTCGCAAGATTTAGTGCTAAAAGTTTGATGCCAAAAGTTTAGTGTTAAAGGTCTGCTGCCAACCTTATTCTAACCCTTCCATCTTACGCAATTCTTTACGCAGGATTTTACCGACGTTTGATTTTGGTAATTCATCTACGAACTGAATATGACGCGGACGCTTATAACCGGTTAATTGCTTTTTGCCAAAATCAATCAGCTCTTGCTCAGTTACCTCGCCTTTTTTGACCACAAACAGCTTAGGATCTTCGCCGCGCTCGTCATTAGGAATGCCGATAGCGCCGCATTCTACCACATTCGGATGCTCGCTCATGGCTTCTTCGATTTCATTTGGGTAGACGTTAAAGCCTGACACCAAAATCATATCTTTTTTGCGATCAACGATTTTGATAAAGCCTTTTTCGTCCATGATACCGATATCGCCCGTTTTCAAAAAACCTTTGGCAGTAAAGGTTTCAGCCGTTTCTTGTGGGCGGTTTTGATAACCAATCATCACCTGTGGCCCTTTGACACAGATTTCACCGCGGTCGCCGAGTGCAACTTCATTTTCATCATCATCGATTAAAATAATGTCGGTGCTAGAAGCAGGAATACCAATTTTACCGGTAAATTCAGAGATGGTCATTGGGTTAAAGGCCACTACTGGTGAGGTTTCCGACAAACCGTACCCTTCAACGATGGGCAAGCCAGTGATTTTATGCCACTCTTTTGCCACGCTTGGCAAGACCGACATGCCACCGCCAATCGAGGCTTTTAGATTAGAGAAATCTAAACCGGCAAAACCTTCTTTATGGACCAAACCGTTAAACAAAGTATTTACCGCCGGAATAAATGCCGGTTTATACTTCGCCATCTCTTTAATCAATCCATCCAAATCACGCGGATTTGGAATCAGCAAGCCAGCATAACCTTGATACATGCCGTACATACCGCAAACCATAAACGAGAACACATGGTATAGCGGCAGCGCGGTCAAAATCACGTCATCGGCATCGACATCGTCGTCGAAGGCGCTATTCATTAAGACACTGATTTGGAGCATGTTGGCGACTAAGTTGCCGTGTGACAGCATCGCACCTTTGGCAACACCGGTGGTACCGCCGGTATATTGCAACAAGGCGACATCGCTTAAGTTTAAATCAGGACGCTTATATTTACTCGCTGAAACGGCATTTAACGCGTGTTTGAAGCTCGTGCTACCGGGCAGGCGGTAAGCCGGAATCATTTTTTTCACGTGGCGCGCAACAAGATTGACGACGGTGCCTTTGACCAAACCAAGCATATCGCCCAATTTACAGACGATAACGTGCTGTACTTGACCTTTGTCTTCGGCTTCTTGGTAAGTTTTGGCAAAATTCTCAACGATAAATAACGCTTTGGCACCGCTATCGTTTAGCTGATGCGACAACTCGCGACTGGTATATAGCGGGTTAACGTTGACCAAAATCATGCCAGCGCGGATGATACCGAGCATCACAATAGGATACTGCAAGATGTTGGGCATCATAACGGCAACTTTGTCACCTTTGACCAATCCTAATGACTGCAAATAACTGGCGATTTGGCGGCTGTATAAATCTAACTGCTTAAAGGTGATTGGCGAACCCATGCAAATATAAGCAGGTTTTTGCCCATAACGGCTAAAATTACGTTCGAACACTTCCAGTAAAGACGTATTGTCTTCTGGCATATCGATGGTTGCATTGATGCCATAGCGCTCATACGCGCCTAACCACGGACTGTCGCTGTCTATCGTCGGCATGGTAGGAAAGGTATTTTCAACCATTGATTGACTATCTGCCGCAGCGTTATGGTTTTTGGCTTCTTTATTGGTACTGTCCGTCATAATCTTCCCTAAATATTACTGTTAGTAAGTTGCTATAAAAATTTATTAAATAGAATCACCGTGGTTTACAATCACTGAGTTATAAAAGCAAAAACTTGTGAATAAGAAGTCTTATGACATAAGAAACTGCTTATTCAAGAGAATTTGTCATTCACAAACTTTTAAGTTAAAAATCTCGAGACATATAGAGCCTGTCTAAGGGTATTTATGACGATAATATTCTACATTTATCGTCAAATACACCTGTTAAATAGAGTATTTATGGGCAAGAACTATAGCAGTTTTGCGCCCAGTTCTCTATGAATACTAGCAAACCCTTATAGAAAAACAAAAAAAATGATAAGGTCATTTGCATAAGACCTTATCATCTTTCACCATTCGCCTATCAAATATCAAGATATTTTTATCAATGCTCAGTATTGATAAAGCGCTATAAAAAGCCCGCTAAATTTGGTATTAGGCTATTTATGATATGAGACGGTTTAAGCGTGTTTCTTTTCTTCTAGGGCGCGTAAGTCTTTATGTAAAATCTTACCGACGTTAGACTTTGGCAGCTCGTCGATAAATTCAACATAACGAGGACGCTTATAACCGGTGAGGTTTTCTTTGGCATAAGCAAGCACTTCCTCTTCGGTCAGGCTACTATCACTACGCACAACAAAAATCTTCGGCACTTCGCCGCTTTTTTCATCGTCGATACCGATAACGCCGCATTCCAAAATCTTTGGATGACCAGATATCACATCTTCTACTTCGTTTGGATAAACGTTAAAGCCTGAGACCAAAATCATATTCTTTTTGCGATCGACAATCTTAAAGTAACCTTCTTCATTCATCACGCCGATATCGCCGGTACGGAAATAGCCATCCGCCGTCATGACCTCAGCCGTCGCGTCTTCGCGTTTCCAGTAGCCCTTCATAACCTGCGGACCACGAACACAGATTTCGCCGCGCTCACCAATTGGCAACTCATTACCTTCTTCGTCCAAAATGGCCATGTCAGTCGCTGGCATCGGTAGACCGATATTTCCTGAGAACTCGCCGGTACCTTGCGGGTTTGCCGACGCGACAGGAGATGTCTCTGATAAGCCATAACCTTGGACGATAATATTGCCGGTTATTTTTTCCCACTTAGCCGCGGTGTCTTTTAATACTGCCATGCCGCCGCCCATCGACATCTCAAGCTTGCTATGGTCCAATGCTTGAAAGGCTTCGCTGTTGGCAAGCGCGTTAAACAGCGTGTTGACCGCTGGGAAAAACGCCGGTGGATAGTCCTTATAAGCCTTGATTAAGCTTGCGCCATCACGTGGATTTGGTACCAATAAGCCGATACAACCTTTATATAAACCGTACATACCGCAAACGGTAAATGAGAAAATATGATACAGCGGCAAGGCGGTCATAATAACCGGCTGCTCGTTACGCTCTTGGAACTTATCAAACGCATCGCCAAGATAAGTATCACATTGAATAAGGTTGGCGACCAAGTTGCCGTGCGTCAGCATCGCGCCCTTGGCAACACCTGTGGTTCCACCTGTATATTGTAGGACCGCCACGTCATCAAGACCGATATTGGTTGGGCGTTTATAGTTTTTGACAGACAATTTATTGAGTGCTTTTTTAAAGTTTACGCTACCGTTAACCTTATAATCAGGCACCAGTTTTTTGACATGGCGCACGACTGCATTCACGATAAAGCCTTTTAACGGGCTCATCAAATCGCCCATCGAGGTAATGACGACGTGATCAACCAAGTCTTTACCGATGTCTTGATAGGTTTTGGCAAAGTTTTCTAGGATGAATAGCACTTTGGTATCAGAGTCTTTTAACTGATGCTCAAGCTCTTTGGCGGTATAAAGTGGATTGACATTGACCAAGGTCATGCCAGCGCGTAACACCCCTAATACAGCAACCGGTAGCTGCAAGATATTGGGCATCATAACCGCTACTTTATCGCCTTTTTGTAAACCAAGCGACTGTAGATACGCGGCAATTTGTTTGCTATAACGGTCTAAATCTTCATAAGAAAGTGTCACATCCATGCACACAAAAGCGGTACGACCTGCATGGGTAACGAAATTCTGTTCGAGGATATCGATCAAAGAAGTGTTGGCGGGCGGCATATCAATATCGTATTGGATGCCAAGTTTTTCGTAAGTTTTTACCCACGGTTTGTCATCGCGACGAATTACGTTACCTTGATTTTCCATAATCTTACTGCTCCTAATAATAGTGTGCTGGTATCAATCCATCCATAATCGAAAAGGTCAAACATATCTAACATCGCCGTACAACCAACCATTGATATAACGTAAGTAATGGTTGGCGGCTAATGATATGGAATATGGTGAAGGATCAACAATATAACGGTAAATAGCCCTTTGTTGATTAACATACACACTTTATACAAACTACTCAATACAAAAGATTGAAACTTGAGTTCTTAAACTTACTTGACGATATCTATCTTTATTAATATCAGTGACTTAAATACTAAAATTGGCTATAATTACGACTATTTATATAATAAACTTTTATTTGTTATTAAAAAATTTATCAGTTTTTTCACTATTTTCCACCATTTCTAAAATTATGAAACCGTCAAATTTCTATTTTGCTCAATACTTCATTCTCAATATTTGATATTAAAGCTGTTATATCAAGCGCGTCACGTCCTGTCGTCTATTCTGACTTATCCCTTTTTAATTTTGCCAATATCCTTTACGATAGCACTATCTTATTTTTCCCTATTTTATCGATACAGTCAGTCCTAAATCAACTTAGTACAAGTATTATAACGCGCTACTGGTATTCATTTTCCTTGCTTGCTGTGCCTACGCAGACAGAGGCTGCGCAAAATTAATACCAGTAGCTCTGTGCTTATTTTATAGTGGACTGCCTATATAGATTGATTAAAAACCTCTTTTAAGAATCAAAAGCGAACCCTATTTTATGTCCGATGTTATTGATACCATTGACCCTATTATTCCTAATGAACCGATGGATACCCGCTCCGTGGCGGAGTTCACCGAACAAGCCTATCTCAACTACGCCATGTACGTCATCATGGATCGGGCATTGCCCAATATCGCTGACGGTCTAAAACCTGTGCAGCGCCGTATCGTTTATGCAATGAGCGAGCTTGGGCTAAAATCGTCTGCCAAAGCCAAAAAATCCGCACGTACGGTCGGTGACGTACTGGGTAAATATCATCCGCATGGCGATATCGCCTGTTATGAGGCGATGGTACTGATGGCACAGCCGTTTAGTTATCGCTATCCGCTGATTACAGGTCAAGGTAACTGGGGTAGTCCCGATGATCCCAAATCGTTTGCTGCCATGCGTTATACCGAAGCCAAGATGTCGGCTTATGCCAATACCTTGCTTGCCGAGCTTGGTCAAGGCACGGTCGATTGGCAAGATAACTTTGATGGCACCATGCAAGAGCCGGTCACCCTGCCCGCGCGCCTACCCAATATTTTATTGAATGGTACAACGGGTATCGCCGTCGGTATGGCGACCGATATTCCGCCGCATAACCTTAATGAAGTGGTACGGGCGGCAATTCGCTTGCTAAAAAACCCTGATTTATCCGTGAAGCAATTGACCCAATCGATACCCGCACCGGATTTGCCAACCCCTGCTGAAATCATTACCAGTAAAAAAGACTTGCAGGCGATGTATGAAAGCGGTCGTGGCAGTTATAAAATGCGCGCCACTTTCCATATCGACCCAAAAGAAAAAAACCTCGTTATCATCGACGCGCTTCCTTATCAAGTGTCAGGCAATAAGATTCAAGAGCAAATCGCTAAACTCATGATGGATAAAAAGTTGCCATGGGTAACGGATATCCATGACGAATCAGACCACGAAAACGCTTGCCGTATCGTGCTTGAGCTACGTTCATCGCGCGTCGATGTCGAGCGCGTCATGAGTCATTTATTTGCCAGTACTGACCTTGAGAGTAATTACCGCGTCAACATGAATATGATTGGCTTAAATGGTAAGCCGCAGGTCAAAAACCTCAAAGAAATCCTTGAAGAATGGCTTGTCTGTCGCCGCTCCGTGGTCACCCGCCGTCTGCAATATCGCCTCGATAAAATTGATAAACGCTTACATATCCTCGCAGGCTTGCTGATTGCTTATCTGAATATCGATGAAGTCATTCGTATCATTCGTGAAGAAGACGACCCAAAATTATCATTGATGCAAGGCTATGATCTGACTGAAATCCAAGCCAATGCTATCTTAGATATTCGTCTGCGCCAGCTGGCAAGACTAGAAGAGATTGAGCTGCGCCGCGAGCAAGATGAACTGGCTGCCGAACGTGCCATCATTCAAGAATACTTGGACAATCCAGACAGCCTGACCAATCTGATGATTGATGAGCTTAGCGCCGACATGAAGGAACACGGCAACGAGCGCGTATCGCAATTGGCAGAACGCGAAGAAGCGCAAGCGTTAAAAGAGTCTGACCTCGTACCAAGCGAGCCTGTCACTGCCATCCTATCGAAAGCGGGCTGGATTCGCGCTGCCAAAGGTCACGACGTCGATGCTGCTGGCATGACTTATCGCTCAGGTGATAGCTATCAAGCGCATGTACGTGCTAAATCCAATGAGAGAATTTACGTACTCGACAGCACTGGACGCAGCTACAGTATCGACGCGCATAGCCTCGCCTCTGCTCGTGGTCAAGGCGATCCGCTGACCAGCGTACTCAAACCGCCAGCAGGCGCCAGCTTTGAGCAGTTATTAACGGGCGATAATAACCAACGTATCATCCTCGCAAGTTCAGCAGGTTACGGTTTTATCAACACCGTTGGCAATCTCGAGAGCAATCAAAAAGCGGGTAAAAACATCATCAACCTAGCAACTGATAGCCGCTTGCTACCTGTTGCGCGGATCGATGCTAATGCAGAAGCTAATGGCGATAATAGTGAAGCGGTAACAGCCACACCTGACCATCTTGCTGTCGTGACCAATGCGGGCTATCTATTGATATTTGCTCTTGATGATTTGCCTGAACAGGCACGTGGTAAGGGTAATAAGCTGATCAAATTAAAAGACGGTGAAGAAGTACTTGCCATCACGCCACTCAGTCAGCAAGACAGCTTAATCATCACTGCTGGCAAACGCCACGTGACGCTAAAGCCTAATGATTTGGCCAATTATACGGGCACTCGTGGTAATCGCGGCGGTCAGTTGCCAAGAGGCTTTCAGAATGTGACGAGTGTTGAGATTGGGTTATGAAAAAATTTGCTGTATTAATTGATGCTGATAATTCATCACACCGCAGTATAGAGCCTATTCTAGAAGAGATTGCAAAATATGGTATTGCTAGTGTCAAACGCATTTATGGTGATTGGAGTGTAGAAGCGCTTCAATCATGGCGAGATAAACTATTGCCGAATGCTATTACACCTGTACAGCAATTTGCTTATGTAACTCAAAAAGATGCTACAGATATGAAATTAGTTATTGACGCTATGGATATACTATATGCAGGAGACGTCGATGGTTTTTGTATTGTCTCTAGTGATAGTGATTTCACGCCACTAGCATCTCGCATTCGTGAAAGCGGATTACTTGTTTATGGGTTTGGGAAAAAAAGTACGGTTAAATCATTTGTAAATGCCTGTGATAAGTTTATTTATATAGAAAACTTATTACCTGAGCCTGAAAATAAGGCTTCCATAACAATAGTTAGGGTTGATAAAAAAGCAATAATCTCACAATCAGCGTCAATCGATGATAGAAATGCTGAAATTGATATCTCTACTCTAAATTTGATTTATAAAGCTATCAAAGATAACTCTGACGATGAAGGTTGGGCTAGCTTAGCAGTAATAGGTAACTATATTAATAATGTTAAACCAGATTTTGATACACGTACTTATGGACGTGCAAAGCTATCAGGGTTATTAAAAAAGCTAGTGAAGTTCGAATGCAAGATTGAAGACAGCCATATGCTAGTTAGAAAATTCAACTTTCCTGCTTTTATTGATATCGTTCGCACAACTATTATTAAATTAGCTAATGAGAATGAGGTTAGTGAAGATTGGGTTGGTTTATCTAATGTTATTGAGCAATTAAAGTGCCAAACCCTTAACAATCCAGTCTTAGACCATCTTACAGAACACGAAATTGAGCAAAAGATTTTAGCCATTGACCCAAAGTATGTTAATTTTAGCACTGATAAAAGTCTTATTAGGGTTAACGCTTAATATATAAATATGGGTTGAAGAAAATTAAGACTAAAGTTTGCGTAGGGTGCGTTCCACGCACCGATATGATTAATAAAGTATGGAAATGGCGCACTGAGCACACCCTACATTTAAAATTATTCAGCAAATCTCAACGACTTTTTATACTAGCTTTAAATACCTAAATAGTCGTTTTTTAAATATAAAGGATACTCATGTTTATTGTAGATAAGGCGGCGCCAGCCAGTATCAATCATACATTGCCTGTACCGAAAGTGATATTTTTTGACATTGATGACACGCTCAGCCGTAATGGCATCATCGCTACGCACAACCAAGCGACGCTTGAGGCGCTGGCCAAAACTGATATTAAACTGGTGATTTCGACCGGACGCTCTAAAGCGATATTGCCAGCGGATATTTTAGCCTTGCTCGAAGCGGATGTCTTAGATGCCATTATTTGTATGAATGGACAATATAGTTTTGATAATAAAGGCTTGATTAGCCATTATCCGTTGTCTGCTGAGCAAGCGGACAAAATCGTGCAGTTATGCCAAACCAGTCAGCTGATTCATAAGTTTGACTCGGCGACGCACATTGCTTGGTCAGACGAAAATGAGCGTTTGCGTGATTTTAATGCCAAAACGCCCAACTCTATCGTGGATCCACTCTATTATCAATCAAACCCTGTTTATCAATGCTCAGTGTTTTTTAACAATCAATTCGATAAAATGCAAGATATCGACTTTGCACAGGACGATTTAAAACTGGTACATTGGCATCATATTGGCGCAGACATCCTGCCCGCAAACGCCTCTAAAGCGCGCGGTATCAAAGACGTCTGTCGCTATTATGGCGTAGATGCAACCGAATGCATGGCGTTTGGCGATGGCATGAATGACTTAGAGATGTTTGATTTGGTCGGCTATGCAGTAGCGATGGGCGATGCCCAGCCTGCGTTGATTGAGCGCGCGGATTTTGTCACGGGTACGATTGAAGAGCGCGGCATCCAGTCGGTACTCGAGCAATTTCATATAGCGTCTTGATAAATAGTTTATAAAAACCGCTATTTATCTAAGGCGTGTCCTCATTTTTAAAAGAAGAGCACGTCCTAGCAAAATTTAACGACGCTATTTAACGACGCTTAGCCATTAAACCATAAAACCAGCTACCGACTTTATAAAATCCGACGATGATTAAAATAATTACCAACGCTGCGAGCACATAAGCCAGCCAATTTGGTACGTGGCTTAACCAGCCAATGGTAAATGCCAAACCCAGATAGGTTTCAACTGGCCAATTCACGATTGGGGTTGGCGAGCCCAAATTAAATACCATCATAAAACCTATGATGCCAATCAAAGCCATCAGTATCCCAGCGCGTACACGATTATTCATTGTCTTCCTCTTTTAATTCACTCAAATTGGGTAAAATTGTCTTATTTTTATTGTTTAAAGTCTTATACGGCAACTATAGTGGCATAAAACCGGCCTATCATGTCGCCTTTTCGACTACGATGCTATGGTAAATCTGTTTATTCTATAAAAGACTATTGTTAAATCAAGCATGATAAAAATCAGCATTTGTCATCACTTATGATCATTTGGCATATCATTTTTAATCGCCTGAGCTGTAACGATACTAGTAAAACGCTAAGTACGATTGCCCTTTAAATTATGCGCAATCATAGCCATAATGGTTTACATAGCTGTAAATTTAGCATCGTGCCTGTTTTACGGGTTTTCTTGCTTTGCACCATTCTTATTTTAGGAGAGATATTTTGACTCATTTATCATCGTCGCGTGCTGCCGCTCGTAGCGCTCACATGCTTCCAAAAGCCTTATTAGCCGTGGCAGTTGGGCTCGTACTTGTGAGCTGTAGTAAATCAGATAATGCCGCTACCGATGGCGCTGCGCCCAGTGCAGAAACGTTAAACCTGTATAACTGGTCGGAATATATGCCGCAAGAAATCCTCGATGGTTTTACCAAAGAGACCGGCATTCGGGTCAATTACACCACTTTTGACTCGAACGAAGCGATGTACGCTAAGCTTAAATTGCTTGATGATTCCAGCCAATACGATTTAGCGATTCCATCGACGTATTATGTGGAAAAAATGGCCAAAGAAGGACTGCTACAAGAGCTTGATAAATCCAAATTAAGCAACTTTAAAAATCTTGATACCTCCTTTACCAATACTAAGGTTGACCCAGAAAATAAATACTCGATTCCTTATATGTGGGGCAGCACCGGCCTTGCCATCAATGGCGAAGCGGTCGATCCTGCCACCGTAAATAGCTGGAATGACTTATGGCGTCCTGAGTATAAAGGTCAAGTGATGCTAATGAATGACATGCGCGAAGTGTTTGGCATGGCGCTATTGACCCTTGGCTATTCAGGTAATAGTAAAAATCCTGAGGAAATCAAAGCCGCTTACGAGAAGCTAACGACCTTGATGCCAAATGTAAAAACCTTCAACTCGGACGCCTCGCGCATGCCCTATATGGAAGGCGAAACCACGGTTGGTATGAGCTGGAATGGTGAAGCCATCATCGCCAATAACGAAGGCTTGACTAGCTTGGTGTATAAATATCCAACTGAAGGGGCTATTCTTTGGATGGATAACTTTGTTATTCCAAAAAACGCCAAACAAGTCGACGCGGCGCACAAATTTATTGATTATTTACTGCGTCCTGAGAACTCTAAAATCGTCAGTGAAGAGATTGGTTACGCCTCGCCGAATATGGCCGCGCGTGAGCTGATGCCAGAAGAGGTGCGCAACAATCCAACCATTTATCCAAGCAAAGAAGTATTGGCAAAAGCGGAGTTTCAAGAAGATGTTGGCGATGAAGCGTTGCAAGTTTATCAGCAGTATTGGGATAAGCTTAAAACCGGGCGTTAATTCTGTAATTTAATACACATTTATTAATTGCTGTTTTAGATGCCTATTATCTATCTTAGATTAACACACCAAGTGCAAC
>NZ_VKLR01000038.1:0-13243 GCF_007280595.1 Psychrobacter sp. YGAH215
TTGTATTCTTGGTCGAAAACAATAGATTAGTGAGGTGCTCTTCTTTTTTCAATCACTTTCGAAGTTGAGAGTGGGGTCATTATTATGTATTTATACGCTTATTATTACGGGTATTGCTCAGCTTCACAACTACAGAGACGTATGCTTTGTATTACAAAGGGTAAGCGCCGGCTTTATAAATGGATTTTTTATCCATAAAATTATAAATAGAGCAGAGAGCATTTGCCCTAGCTAAGCGGTAAAGTTGGCGCACTAGGAGTGTTGGCGTCAGTGCCTGTCAATAAGCTCTTCGCATAAAAGGTGAGTTTCCAAAGCTCTTGTGACACGTGCGTGCCATAGGTGGTGAGTTGAATCCAGTTAGCCGCCACCAACTGCCGCTGTAATTGGTTTAAGTCATCTTGATAAATCTGACAACGTGCCACCGCGTGAACATTTGGCATGTCATTTTTGATATCTGTTTCAGCTTTGACTGCGATTAAGCGATTAATGGCGCTCTGTAAACCATAGCTTGAAAAGGTAGCCGGTATTTTTATTAAGGCGATGAGCACTTCTTGCCACGATAAAGTCATAGGGCGGGTGACGTCGGTTAAATTACCGCCTTCATAGGCTTGGGCTTTGTACTGAATCTCAAAAGTGTCTGTCAGCACCAGTGGCTTGCTGACACTATCGGCTGCTAAATGATCGGTAACAGCAGGGCGAGATTGGGTAAGTTCGGCTTTCTTGGTAGAAAAGCTCGTGGCCGTTTCTTCGGCCAGTGCCGATTTATTGGCTTTCATCAGCTCGTCGCTCACTCTTACCCAGCCGTCCCCTACTTCATGATTGGCGACCATTTTATAGAAGGCCTGAATGAGTAGCTGCTCGATATCATTTTCTGTTTCATAGTAATAAATCTTATCGGCTTTTTTGGTCACCATGTTGGTGAATTCTTGCAGCTGCCGACTGATATTGACCTCGTTATGATGACTTTTGACCAATATTAACAAGGGTTTGAGGTTGGCTTTGGCATTGAGATAGCTCAAATGCATTTGACTGACACCAGTATTTTGCGCCGTGCCATAGCTATCACCGATTATCATCAGCGCATAATCGCAAGCATCGATACACTGGCGACCATATAACGCCGCTTTGGGTAATTTGCTAGAAACGTCATAGGTTAAAAATGCGCGGCCTTGGAAAAACATCGCCACACTGTCTAAAACCAACAGTTGGTCGTTGTCAGCGCATATGACGTGAATATGATAGCGACGGTTTGACACAATCACCTCTAAACTTATTAGTCATATAAATGAAAGTTATCTCGATTGTTATCGAAAAGCCATAGCATCAGAGCCTGTCTAATATTCTGTTTGGCAAATACTAGCCTAGCATTATATTACGCAAATACGTTTAATTTATTGCTAATTCCACTAATATATTGCGGGATTATAACAGCTACTTCACTATTGCACAGGCAAAAAACCCTATTAGACTAAAACAAAAGGGCTTAAGGCGAAAGAATATACTGTATACGAGACTGTTTACCCAATAAACGTCGCACTACAGCGCCGAGCTGTTTATCATACTTAGTCGCATAAAAAGTCAAAGCCGGCGGTATATCTATAGCGGTCGCTAGGCCATTTAACGCTTCATTAGCTGATACCTTAACGGGTAATGCTAACAACTGTTCTGCTATCAATAGCTGCTTAACGCGCTCAGCGATTGCATGCCCCGAATCGACAATATGTAGCGCTAACTGCTGCTGAGTAATTTCTTGGCGTAAAAACGCTTTAAAAAATGGATAATGGGTACAGCCTAATACCAACTGATCGACGCCATCTTGCGAAAATTGCTGCAATTGCAGGCGTAAATCCTGAGCCGTTTTGCTGTCTTTAGGCATACCTGACTCAACCCAAGGGACTAAGTTTGGGTCAAAGTATTTGGAGACTCTGGTGGCATGAGGAATGGCAACATTGGTAATGACGTCATTTAGTAGCGCACCGTTTAACGTCGCTTTCGTTGCCAATACGGCTACGTGATGAGTTTTGCTGGCCAATACCGCAGGTTTTAAAGCAGGCACCAGACCAACAATAAGCAGCTGCGGATAATAGCGTCTGGCAGTCTCTAACGCATACGCCGAAGCACTATTACAGGCGATGACGATAAGCTTGCAGCCTTGTTGGTATAGCCATGCCACTGCAGCGAGCGTTAAGGCTTTAATGTCTTCACTATCACGATTGCCATACGGTACATGCAAGGTATCGGCATAATAAACGTAACGCTCATGCGGTAATTGCTGAGACAGATGTAGATAGACCGACAAGCCGCCGACGCCCGAATCGAACAAGCCGATTGGCGCACTGCGTTCCTTTTTAAGCGCGTTATTTATCACGCTATCATCTGCTTTAAGCGTTTTAAAACTATCATTAATAAATGTGGTTTTGTGCGTCTCAAGGCTATCAATAATATCAAGGCTTGTATTATCAGGCACTGCTTTTACGGCAACCTTCATTGCTTTCTTACCGCCGTTCTTATATAAGTATTAAATATAGTCTATTATGAATCTGATGGCATTGATAACGTATAAGCGTTATCACCACTTTGCAGCGTTAGTATCGTCTCACCTTCACGCTCTGTCAATTCACCAATTTCTGTTAAATGATAAAAAGCGTTACGTCCAATCAATGCTTCCAAGCCGTTTCGTACCATCATATAAGGACGAATTTGCGTAGAGCTTTCTGTACTTTCATTGTCTTCTCTATTCTTACTTTTGTCAGAATGGCTATTGTCATCAGAGTCTTTCATTGTATAAGCACGCAAACTAATCGGATGTTCATCATCTAAACGCACTACATCACCGGTGGTGGTCGTAAATTCTAGCCAGCTTTCACCTTGTTCTTCAACGATACCAACATCGTTAATCAGTAACGGCGCATCTTCTACGTGGATACGCAGTTTTTGTACCGGCGTCTTTAAAAAATACTCAACCGCGCCATTATTTTCTTCTTTCCACAAAATAGTGGCAAACAAACTGACTAATGACTGACGGGTCATGTGCCCGCCTTCGTGCCACCACTCGCCGTTGGCTTTGATGGTTAGATCCATGTCCGTTACTTGCTCAGGATGCCAGTTCTCAAGCGGCGGTATAGCGCGCCCTTCGCGTATACTTGGCGCTGACTTAAAATACTGACTCAAAGCATCCATACCATTTGGCGCAGATGCCTTGTCATTCGTGACTTTGAGGCTATCTTTATCATTAGAATTGTCGTTTTTATTATCGTCATTCATCATAAAATCCTTTATGTAGTAATCAAAGTTTGGCGCATCTATTATTACTATAAATTTTTGTTTCGGGTATGATGAAAGCCTATCGTCATTGTACCCCCATTATTTCCCTCTTACCTTAACATTGATACCCAGAAATGCGTATCGTGTTTGTAGGACTTTTCTTTTATAATGAGTAACGATTATTTATTTGCAATGGTTCAGTGGGTGTTGAATTAACAACACATTTTACGTTATGGGTGCTAGATTTTACGTCAATCTTTGTACGCTTAACGTCGTCAATTGATGCCGCAAAGACAGTTCTTATCGGGCAGCCATATGTCTGAGTAACGTTAGCGCCGCAAGCTTTATTATTCAATTGTTAAGCTAATGATGCCCTGAGATAAGCCACTAAAAGTTTAGGAGTAGGTATGCAAGAGCAAGACAATCAAAAGCCTGTTGTTGATAATGACACTGTTAGCAACGACGTTGTTAATAATGACATTGTCAGTAACGACACTGTAAATAGCGACATCGCACATACTGATGTAGCCGTAGAAGAAGTCGCCACTACTGAAGAAAGCGCTGCAACTGAGGCGACAGGAGTTGCCGCTGAGCCAGTAGAATCCACTACTGCAACAGAAGCAACGCCCGAGCCAGCCGTAGAACCAGAAACTACTGAGCCTGAAATCGAACGTGAATCAATGGAATTTGATGTCATCATCGTCGGCGGCGGCCCAGCGGGTTTATCAGCGGCCATTCGTCTGCGTCAGCTTGCTCTTGCAGCGGGCAATGATGAGCTCATGGTTTGTGTGGTCGAAAAAGGCTCAGAGTTTGGTGCGCACACCTTATCTGGTGCGGTTATTGAGCCGCGCGCCTTAAACGAGCTGATACCAGATTGGAAAGAAAAAGGCGCGCCACTAAACGTACCTGCCATTGAAGACCGCGTTTATATGCTCGGTTCTGCGACCAAAGCAACCAAGCTCCCTGATTCTATCGTACCCGCCAGCATGCACAATGAAGGTAACTACATTGTCTCATTGGGCAACGTCGTTCGCTGGTTAGCTGAGCAAGCAGAAGAGCTTGAAGTCATGATGTTCCCAGGCTTTGCTGCCGATGAGATTTTATATAATGATGACGGTTCGGTAAGAGGGGTTTTGACAGGCGACATGGGCGTGGCTGCCAATGGTGAAGCCAAGCCGAGCTTTGAGCCAGGTTACGAGCTGCTAGGTAAATATACCATCTTTGCCGAAGGTTGCCGTGGACATTTGGGCAAGCGCCTCATCAGCCGTTTCGCGCTTGATAAAGACTCAGACCCTCAGCATTATGGTATCGGTCTAAAAGAGCTATGGGAAGTCAGCCCAGAGAAGCACGAGCAAGGCGTGGTCATGCATGGTTCAGGTTGGCCATTAACGGATACCGGCTCATCTGGCGGTTGGTGGTTGTACTTCGATGAAAACAACCAAGTCAGCTTTGGTATGGTCATCGACCTATCGTACTCAAACCCTTATATGTCACCGTTTGATGAGATGCAGCGCCTAAAACTTCATCCAGTCATTCGCAACGTCTTAGAAGGCGGCAAACGCCTGTCATACGGCGCGCGTGCGTTGACCAAAGGCGGCTTAAACTCCTTACCAAAATTCACCTTCCCAGGTGGCGTGTTGGTCGGTGATGATGCAGGCTTCTTAAACCCTGCCAAAATCAAAGGTACGCACACCTCAATGAAGTCAGGTATGTTGGCGGCTGAAGCGATTTTTGAAGCGTTACAAGCAGGCCGTGAGTATGACGACGTGGTTGCCTATAGCACCATGTATAAAGAATCATGGCTGTATCAAGACAACTACGAAGCGCGTAACTTTGCCCCAGCCATGCACCGTATGGGTCAATGGATGGGCGGCGCCTTTACCTTTATCGAGCAAAATTTGCTTGGCGGTAAAATGCCTTTGACCATTCATGATAATAAGAGAGATTATGATCAGCTAGAGCGTGCGGCGCATGCTTATCAGCCAACCTATCCTAAGCCAGATGGTAAGCTGATATTTGATAAGCTGTCATCAGTCTTTATCTCCAACACCAACCACGCTGAAGACCAACCGACGCATCTGAAACTCACCGATCCTACGGTGCCTGTTTCAATTAACTTACCGCTGTATGCTGAGCCTGCGCGTCTGTACTGCCCTGCTGGCGTTTATGAAGTGGTGAAAGATGCCGAAGGTGCTAAGTTTGTTATCAATGCGCAAAACTGTGTGCATTGTAAGACCTGTGATATCAAAGACCCGTCACAGAACATTACTTGGGTAACGCCAGAAGGCGGCGGCGGTCCTAACTATCCAAACATGTAAATCATGTTTGAGATAATTATGGCTTAATAAAAAACCGCTCTTAATATAAGGGCGGTTTTTTTATATTTATAGCTTCGACAGCATAACTTTTTAGCTTACTAAAAAATACTAATCAGTCCACGCATCACGATTGGCTTCATCTCTTAATTTTACAAAGTCATCGGGGTCGAATTTGATTTGCTCGCCGGTTTTGCCTTCTTTGATTTGTCTTTCATAATCACGCAAAATTCTAAGCGCCACTGGCGACAAGATTAAAATCGCTATCAAGTTGACGAGTGCCATGAGACCCATTGATAAGTCAGCGAAGTTCCAAATAGCAGGTAAGCTAGCAATAGCACCAACAAATACCATGCCTAAAACCATAAAACGGAAAATCATAATCATGACTTTGGCATTTTTTTCACCAGAGATAAATTCAAGATTGGACTCGCCATAGCTGTAGTTGGCAATGATAGAGGTAAACGAAAAGAAGAAAATTGCAATCGCGACAAAAACTACGCCCATATCGCCCACATACTGCGACAGTGCCAACTGGGTTAATTGAATACCTTCTTGTTCGACATTTGGATCGACGACACCTGAAAGTATAATAATCGCCGCGGTTGCCGTACAGATAACCAGCGTATCCATAAAGACACCGAGCATTTGCATAAAGCCTTGCACCGCTGGATGGTCAGGATGGCTTTTTGCCGTCGCTGCGGCATTGGGCGCTGAACCCATACCCGCTTCGTTCGAAAACAAACCACGCTTGATACCATTAATCATCGCCTGCGCAATACCATAACCAATCACACCGCCCGCCGCTTGCTCAAAGCCAAAGGCTGATTTTACGATCAAGGCAACGGCTGCTGGGAATTCGCTAAAGTTGGTGATAATAATATAAAGCGCCAACAAGATATAAAGAATCGCCATGACTGGCACGATTTTACCTGCAATACGTGCAACCGAGCGTAGTCCGCCAAATACCACTGGGGCGACGAGCGCGACCAGTATTAACCCTGTCATCCATGTTGGAACACCAAACGCTTCATTGGTCGCCTGCGCAATCGTATTCGACTGCACGCCATTAAACGCCAAACCAAACGCAACCAGCAAACAAAGCGAGAAAAATATCGCCAGCCAGCGCTTGCCCAAACCTTTTTCGATATAGTAAGCCGGTCCACCGCGGTAAACATTGTCATTATGCGGCACTTTATAGGCTTGGGCTAAGGTTGACTCGATAAAACTGGTCGACATACCGACGAGCGCCGTCATCCACATCCAAAATACTGCGCCCGGTCCACCAAGATAGATAGCGATCGCTACCCCTGCCAGATTACCGGTACCGACACGCGCCGCTAAAGACGTCATCAGCGCCTCAAACGAGCTGATACCACCATCTTTACGGCCTTGGTTTGACACCCGTAATAATTGCCACATATGACCAAAGTGACGAAACTGAATAAAACGCGTAGCAACGGTGAAATATAGACCAGCCCCAATCAACACAAACATCAACAATCCATACCAAGGATTGCTGGCGATTAACCAATCGTTATTACCCCAGATAATACTAACGCCGTAATTCACGATGTTATTAAACCAGCCTGCTATGCCGTCACTCATACCTACTCCTCACTTACGTTTATAAATGTTACTTATTTTTATATAGAAACACATTTAACTGATTATAACGCTCATAATTCTGCTAAGCATCTCTACTAATAAGATGCCGTGTGCATTCTATAGAGATTAAGACGCCTACTACTATCAAATTTTTTTATTAATTTAAAAAAACTATTTCCGAAATAAATGTCACTTACTATTGAAGTCCTATAGAATGGAGAATGTAACAAATCAGTAGCATTGGTTAGACATTTATTGTACGATTTCAGTAATATTAAATGTTCTAAACACTTATAGAAGTCTACTTTATTACCGACCACGTTTTTTAACTATGATAGAGTGGATTTTATAGATATTAGCATTCGGTTGATATTGATTTATTGGTATGAATGACTAACGTATTAACAACTTTAAGACTCTTGTCAGGAAGACGGGATCGTAAAAAGACAGCGGATTGTTGACCTTCATCGTTTTTCCTCGATAAATCCCCTTTTTTTCTGCAAGACACTCTTAAAAACCCTAGCATTTATGATGTTGTTTATTTGATTAAGTCAGCTGAATGTTAAATAAATGACTATTAAATCGCTTTATGACTGGTTCACGTTTTAGTATTTGGTTTTTATTATTTTTCATTTGTGCGCATTTTTTCAGCTAAGCTGTTGAGTCATTTTGTATGAATCATCTATAGGATGGTTTTTTTATAGACACAATTTCGCTTAAAGCGATAGACAAGAATAACTTATTAAGCTCAAATCAAATATTATGTTTTTAGGCAAGACAAAAGGAGTTGTCCTATGGAAAACCACAACGATCCATCTGGTTATTGGCGTGCCAATATCCGTCTCATTATAGGTTGCCTCATTATTTGGGCCCTCTGTTCATACGGTTTCGGTATTTTATTTCGACCATTATTAACAGGGATTCGAATAGGCGGTACTGACCTAGGATTTTGGTTCGCTCAGCAAGGTTCCATTGGCGTATTTATCATTTTAATTTTCTTCTACGCGTGGCGTATGAATAAGTTAGATAAACAATATGGTGTAGACGAGGAATAGCCCTATGAGTCAATTTACGATTAATATTATTTTTGTAGGTCTATCTTTCGCTTTATACTTCGGTATTGCATGGTGGGCACGTGCAGGTTCAACCAGTGAGTTTTATGTTGCTGGCGGCGGCGTCCATCCTGTAGTAAACGGTATGGCAACGGCTGCTGATTGGATGAGTGCCGCGTCATTTATCTCGATGGCAGGTATTATTGCTACTGGCGGCTATGCGGCCTCAACTTATTTGATGGGTTGGACGGGTGGTTACGTTCTACTGGCCATGCTGCTTGCGCCTTACCTACGTAAATTTGGTAAGTTCACGGTTCCAGATTTTATTGGCGACCGTTTTTATTCTAAGACCGCAGCGATGATTGCCGTGGTTTGTTTGATTATTGCCTCAACCACTTATGTCATCGGTCAGATGACCGGCGCTGGGGTGGCATTCTCACGCTTCTTAGAAGTGGATAATACCACGGGTCTGATTATTGCCGCGGTCGTTGTTTTCTTCTACGCCGTACTTGGTGGTATGAAAGGGATTACCTACACGCAGGTTGCGCAGTATATTGTTCTGATGATTGCTTATACCATTCCTGCGGTGTTTATCTCACTTGAATTAACAGGCAATCCGATTCCGGGTCTTGGTTTGTTCTCGAACCATGTGGAAGCCGGTATTCCTATCTTAGCTAAGCTTGATCAAATCGTCGTCGACTTAGGCTTTACTGCTTATACCGCTGACGTGCCAAACAAGCTAAATATGGTGCTGTTTACTTTATCACTGATGATTGGTACCGCGGGTTTACCGCACGTTATCATTCGCTTTTTCACCGTTCCTAAAGTTGCTGACGCCCGTTGGACAGCTGGTTGGACGTTAGTTTTCATCTCGCTACTCTATTTTACTGCTCCGGCAGTAGGTGCGATGGCACGTTTAAACCTAATCGATACCATTTATCCACAAGGTGTTGATGCCCCTGCGATCGAATATGATCAACGTCCAGATTGGATGAGAACATGGGAAGATACCGGTCTTATTAAATATAACGATCTAAATAACGATGGTCGTATTCAGTTATATAGCGATAGCGGACTTGGTGCAGCAGAGCTAGCATTGGCTGCCGCAACAGCTGACGGCGGTGATGTTGCGGCAACGACGGCGGCGGTTGAAGAAGCAAAAGCTGAACATGCTTTAGAGCGTGATGGTATCTTTGTCGATAGAGGCTGGGAAGGTAACGAGCTTGATGTCAACGCTGATATCTTGGTATTGGCCAATCCGGAAATTGCACAGCTACCAGGTTGGGTTATTGGTCTTATCGCCGCCGGTGGTTTGGCAGCAGCGCTTTCAACGGCAGCGGGTCTACTACTTGCTATCTCATCAGCAATCAGTCATGACTTGATTAAACGTAACTTAAATCCAAACATTACTGATGCAGGCGAGCTAAAAGTTGCCCGTATCACGATGGCAATTGCGATTGTGGTTGCGACTTGGCTTGGTATTAACCCGCCAGGATTTGCCGCACAGGTTGTGGCACTAGCCTTTGGTATTGCAGGTGCGTCACTGTTCCCTGCGCTGATGATGGGTATTTTCTCAAAACGTGTTAACAACTTGGGCGCTATCGCTGGTATGTTGACGGGCTTGATTAGTATCTTGGTGTATATCTTTATCTTTAAAGGCTGGTTCTTTATCAGTGGTACAGCAAGCTTCCCTGATACAGAAGAGTATTGGTTGTTCGGTATCTCGCCACTATCATTTGGTGCGGTTGGTGCATTACTGAACTTTATCGTGGCATTTATTGTTTCTTATGCAACGACGCCACCACCAGCACATATCCAAGAATTGGTTGAAAGTGTTCGTTCTCCACGTGGAGCTGGCGGCGCAATCGATCACTAATCTAGACGATATTATGTGCTATTCTTTGTAAGATAATCACTCACCGGCAGCAACTGCTTGTGAGTGATTTTTTTATCTTTTTATGAATTGGTTTTAAATGCGCTGATGGCGTTAAGGAAAAATCTTATGCTTTTTGAGTTTATCGCCACCATAGCTGCTGGATTTGGTATGGCTGGGATAGCACTAATCATAACTCATCTCAGCAAACTGGCAGGAAAAAAAGCCCCAAGATGGCTGATTCCATTATTTGGGGCGATTGGTATTTTTGGCTTTCAAATCAGCCAAGAATATAGCTGGTTCGAGCAGCAAACTGCGCAACTACCTAACGGCGTGCATGTGGTGAAAAAAGTTGAACAGAGCACATGGTTTCGTCCTTGGTCATATATCAAACCACAAACCTTTCGTTTTATGGCCGCAGACAGTGGGCACGCGCGCGCTAATGCTGATAATCCAGATGTTTATTTGGTGAATTTATATTTGTTTGAGCGACGTCGAAGTGTGCAGCAAGTACCGCAAGTTATTGACTGTGCTGCCCCCGCTCGCGCCGATTATGTATTGCAAGAAAAGGATAGTAAGCTGAGCATTGATGAGCATGTGAATCAAACCACTAAGTGGCGGCCATTAGAAAAAAATGATCCGTTATATATCAACGTTTGTATCAATAAGAATTAATAACGCATATTGTTACTGGTATAAGCATGCTTTGAGTTTGCCCCCAATAATAAGCCGGCGCATAGTCCGCCAAAATGCGCCGCCAATGAGATACCTTGCTGCGGCATCAAACCTTGTTTGATGATCAACCAGTAACCAGTTCCCATGACGATGCAAGCAAGCAGATAACCCCAGCGCCGCGCAAATAACGCTCCGCCTATCATATAACCCAGCATCGCAAAACATAGCCCCGACGCGCCGATATGAATCGACAATGGCGAACCGATAATCCAAGTCGCCAATCCTGACGCCACGATCAATTTAATTACCGTACGATAAGCATTATTTTCAAATAGTCCGAACAAAAATAAAATTTGTAATAACGTCAACGTATTGCCAAGTAAGTGAGAAAAATTGCCATGCATCGTCCATGACGCAAACACCCCAATCATACTACCTAAGTCTAACGCCCGTGGCACAATCCCAAAGATATTCCATAGCCCGAAAAGCAGCGTTTCATTGAGAAAAAACATGCCCCACATCGGTATAAGAACAAACGCATATAAGCCAAAAACTTGCTTAATTCTGCGCGTTATTAAGCTAAATAATTGCTGCCACTTCATAACAAACCTTATCTTTTAAACCTTTGAATGTAATTAAAACCCTATTGCTCGCTCACAGAAGACAATGTGCTTTTTACAGGCTTAAATGACAATGATGAGGTGTCTTCTTCTGCCGTTAATACACTCTTGGCATGCAGCAAAGAGGTCGAATGATAAGGAACCAACGCCGTTGGCATAAAATTACGCGCGGCATCAATATGTTTAACCGAATCATCAAAGAAGATATGTGGCGCAAAGGTTTTTAATACTGCCGTCTTTTCAAGTCCGCCCAAAAAAAATGCCATGTCGAGATCAACACCCCAATCACGTAGCGTTTTAATCGCCCGTAAGTCCGCAGGGGCATTACGGGCAGTGACTAACGCTATCTTCATGGGAGAAGTATGCAAGCTTGCAGGCAATCGCTCTTGCATTTTTGACAGCTTAATCAACAGCTCTGCATAAGGTCCTTTTTCTATCGGCAAATCCTGCATTTCGGCTTCACGCTCATGAAAAGCCCGCAACCCTTTTTGTTTATAAAGCAGCTCACCTGAGTCATCAAACAATACCGCATCACCATCAAATGCGATACGCAGCTGCTTAGTATCGAGCTCATAAGTATTTACTGGTGTGGCATCTAATATCGCACAGGCACAAATATTGGCATCGGCAACTTGCTGAGCGTCATCACGATTGGTGGTCAAAAACAAATCCACATTAAAATCTTTAATATAAGGCGCTATAGGGCTTCCGGATATAAATGCCGAGCGAGAAATAGTTAAACCATGTTCACGAATTGCATTAAGCACCTGAATACCTGTATCAGGGCTACTTTTTGAGACGATAACCACTTCTACCAATGGCGTCTCGATACCTGCGTCCTGCGCCTCGCAATCATGGCAATAATTATTCAAATTTAACAATGCTTTAATAAGCGGATAGCCGGCTCCAATGCTGAGCGAATCATTCTCGCGTTCAGCCATATAGTCACGGAACTCTTTAATCGCCTCGCTGGGTCGCTGCTGTAATAATGCTATCAGATGATTTTCAGACTCTGATAAATCAAATAAAGCGGTTGCTGATATCGCAACGATCAAGGTATTGGTAAAATCAACTGCCATAGCTTTCTCTATTTATAAAAACTTTGTTAAAAAAATTATGTTAAAAATATCAAACGACCAGTTTACTACATCTACCTCAATCTATAATGTTAAGAAATTTCTATGAGTAAACCTTTGTTTTATGACGGATTAAAAGACATAAAAAAAGCCTGCATACACAGGCTTTTTATTTTTTAATAAATCAGGTCTATAAGTAATTCTATATTATTAATAATGATTAACTAAGGTCAGTATCTTCATTAATGACAAAGCTCACAATCATAATGACATGATACTTATTAATCTTACCATCGGTAATACCAACTTTCTGCTCTTTTACCCAAGCACCTTGAACATTGTTAACGGTTTTGGCGATACGCGCCACGCCTTTTTGAATAGCGTCTTCAAAACTTGTTTCTGAGGTGCTGCTTACTTCAATATTCTTTGCAATAGTCATAATCATTTCATCCTTGTGATTATTAATTTTTATGATATTAAGTTCATTTATAAAAGCCCATGTTTCTCTAGTAATCCTGCATCGATAACATGAACTGTAATAATCATAGCTTTAATAAGTCATCTCAACAATACCTAGCTGTTAAGTTATGTATTAAGGATATGTAAAATAGTTTTCTAACCTCAACCGCTAGACAAAGAAAAGCCCCTCAACAATTAAGTTGAGGGGCGATTCAGGAATAGAGAGCTGACGATGACCTACTCTCACATGGCCGGGGCCACACTACCATTGGCGCGATGATGTTTCACTTCTGAGTTCGGG
>NZ_VKLR01000004.1:0-203341 GCF_007280595.1 Psychrobacter sp. YGAH215
GCCTTTATCGCCGTCTACTCCATCTTGACCAGCAGGACCAGCTACACCAGGCATGCCTGTGGCACCGGTAGCACCGGTAGCACCGGTAGCACCGGTATCACCGTCAATGGCACAAGATGCTAAAATCATTGATGTTAAAAGAACAATACTAGCTTTGAGGGGAGTCTTTAACTTTTTTGCTGTTGATACAGCTGAAACTGAATGAATGTTAGGTGACATTCGTCTTCCTCCATGAAGAATTTATGATATTCCGTTGAGTACCGATTAAAATCTAGTACTGCTATATATAATCAAAAAACCTACATAAAGTCAACTATTATTAACGAAATATTGTTGGATGTATTATTTTGTTACTATCTAATGTATAAATACAAGAATGCTTGCAACATACCTAACAGTATTTGATTAAGAGTATTCTTTTCTTAGAAAATAATGATAAGATTTTAAAAAGCAAAAAAGCACCCTAGGGTGCTTTTTCATTTGTCTCATATAGTTATGTTAATTTATTTCTTTTCAGCTCCATAAGTACCTTGTGCTCCTCTACCTGAGTAGACTCCACCTAAATACTTAGCATCGTCACCATAAAAACCACCTTCAGTACTGTAAACTCCCTTTTTACCTGAAAACTCGTTACCTACAATATCCCCAGATATCCCAATGTTACCAGCTTGACTGAACTTCAAGTTCCCATCAACCTTCTTTGCAGCAAAGTCTGCTTTAAACTCAGCACTACCATACTGGATATTATTGTCTAAGCCAATTAATCGATAGGTCGCATCGCCACTATACGCTACGGTTCCTTCTGTAGGTAAAGTCAGTGTTTTATTGCCGTATACAGCTACACCGTTTACAGGAAGCTTAGTCTCACCTAAAGCCGCTGAGCCATCAATGTGACCAATTCGCATCTGAGTACCAAAATCTTTATATACTGATTTATAAGATAATGGAAGCTCCCCGAAAGATGTAGGTATACCTACATTATCATTATGGCTCTTAAAGCCATTTGTAGCATTAGAGTCACTAGTACTGGAAGTAGTGACTGTTACTTTAGGTAGTAAGCCTGAAGACGCAGAGTCAGCCCTTGCAACCAAACTGTTTGAATTAATGTCAAAATCACGAGTAGTTGTTACGAATGTTTGGCCTATTAACGCTTTAGCATCGATATTTAGTGTCTGTACACCTGTTTTGTTTACATCTGAATCAGAACCAGGCGTTGGCGTAGGCGTAGGCGTAGGCGTAGGCGTAGGCGTAGGCGTAGGCGTAGGCGTAGGCGTAGGCGTAGGCGTAGGCGTAGGCGTAGGCGTTGGCGTAGGCGTAGTAGGACTGCCATCAAATATATCGCCAAGATTATATGAATTATTGTTATCATTTCCACAGGCAGATAACATAATAGCGGTCATCAGTACCACGCTAGCTTTTAGGGTAGTACTTAAAGGCTTTGACGACGAACTATTAATACTTGAATGATTATTAGGAAACATTTTTATTCCTCCATGAATATTTAAATGATATTTCTTTACGTAGCAGTAGAAAATTAATTTTACTAATTACTTTTAACTTTTAGATTTCAACTTTTAAAAAGCTTATCCCGTTTATTAGATAAGCTTTCTAATTCTATCCAATATGATATTTATTATGGTAAGTTATTGACTCTGATAAGAAAGCTTTACACCAGCGATATAGCCGTCATTATCTTCAGCTTTACTAACGATACTCCCATTAGGTAATTGTCCTGTGGCGTCACCAAACTTAAGGTATTTGCCACCAACCGATACTGCCCATTCAGGTGTTACGTTATATTTGATACCGCCGCCGATACTATAGAAACCTTCGATAGTACCCAGTGAGCTCACAGGGTCACCTGCACCAGAATCATAACCGACAACAACCGAACCTGCTAGTTTCTCATTAAAACGTTTGGCTAAACCAACATCAACTTTCCATTGGTCTTTTTCGTAAGATAATAACGGAAGCCCTTCTGGCGCTGCAGCTTTAGAGTAGGCATTATAAAGTGGCGGTACAATAGTAAAATCACTCCAAGGTACCCAGCGTACATCTAAGGTACCTAATAGCTGATACTTTGCACTAAGACCCGTTTCAATATTTAGGTTCACTGATTCAGGCGTAGTGACAGTAGCTTCAGTGTTCGCATACTCACCAATAGATCTACCAAGCTCAGAGTTTGGATCAATTCCAAGTTTACCTAATGCGACACCTTTTAAAGGTGACCCTAATAATGGCACTCTTTCGCCTATATCAGTCTTATGTTCAATCTCAGAGCGATAAGTTAAAGCGGCTTTTAATGCTATTTCAGGTTTACTATAAGCAAGGCCTGCGACCCAACCATAGTCCGTATCTGCGTTGACGTTCGCATCATATCCTGTGAGAGGACCATAGGCTTGACCACGTAGATGCACATCTGCTTCTACTTTTTGCATAACCGGGCCACCATATACTTGGAAACCATTAGACTTAAAGCCTAATAAACCAGTCCAAGTCTCTGTTTTAACGCTCACATTGGTGTTTTTGTTATAGTCAGGATCTAAAACTGAAGGATTAATAAGTTCATTGGGAACAGAAGTACCTGTAGAAGAATCAGCGATTGTTTGTTTGCCTGCTTTAGATACAAACGTACTATCTCCTGAGTATTCTACCTCTGCACCAAAAGGTTCGTCATAGAATACACCGATACTGATATTATCGTTGATATCAGTTTTAACACCGTAACGCATAAAGCTGTAGGAATCTGGAGTAGCATTGCCGGTGGAGGCGCCTTTTTCGTATGCTGCTTCAGTTGAGGTAATACCATTACGAATCTCTCCAGTTGGAGTGACAATAGCACCCGCATTATCATGAGCAGATACATCGGTATCGATATAGGCAAAATCGACTTCTGCATAGGTGCCAGGATTAAAGAAACCTTTGATATCTTGACCTGAACGATCAAGACCGGCCGCTTGCGTAAGCGAGGCAGCAGATAAGGCAAACAGAGCTAAAGCAAGCTTAGAGATAGGGAATTTTTGAGACACTTAACATCCTCCATGAATAAAATAACTGGCAAAGAGCTGAATTACTTAGGCAACTTATGTAAGTAATTAAAGCTTATGCTTTGCAATCCTTTGCCAAACGACTAAAAAAATAAATGAGTGAATGTGACAACCGCTTACTCGATTTTACATTTCCTTATTATCAGACATTACTGCTATGTAAGTTAAGGTAACCGACTTAAGTATCATAATTAAAGTTTAGTGCGATAGCAATACTCTTTTAAGATTATTTAAGAATAAGCTAAAGTTTACAGAGTATACCTTAAAGTTATATTCGATATTTTTACAACACTAACGTCGCTTCATTAGTGAATTTTTTACGGAAAATTAGTTATAAAAAAGCAGCCTCTAGGGCTGCTTTATTTTAATAAACATTCATTTTTCATATTACCAATAGAGCAATATCATTAATTACCTTGGTAAGAAAGTTTCACGCCAACAATATACCCATCATTGTCTTGGAAATCGCCAACAATTTGTTGTGTTGGCAACTGACCTTTAGCATCACCGAACCATAAGTACTTACCGCCGGCTGATACAGCCCACTCAGGTGTGACGTTATATTTAGCACCTAGACCCACGCTATAATAGCCATCAATCGGACCTAGTGAGGTAGTTGGATCGCCTGACCCACTATCCCAGCCTACGGTACCGCTCACTGCTAAAGCTGGCATGATACGTTTGGCAAGACCAAGCTCTACTTGCCACTGGTCATCAGCATATTCTACTAGTGCTAAACCATCTGGACCGTATGCAGGGTTGTTCTTACTTACAGCATTATATAATGGTGGTACGATAGAAAAATCACCCCAAGGTACCCAGCGTACTTTTGCTGTAGCTAGAGTTGTTGGGTTAATGCCTGTCTGGAAATCAAAGTTAACTGATTTTGGCGTGGTGATTTCCATATTATTGGTTTGAGTTGCTGCCGCTGGATTACCCGCTAAAAGACCTGCTAGTGGATATGTTTCAGTTATATCCATGCTATGGTCAATCTCTGAGCGATACGTCAAAGCAGCTTTTAAAGCAATCTCAGGTTTACTATAAGCTACACCGGCTAACCAACCGTAGTCTTGGTCAGGGCTAATATGTGAAGTATAACCTGTCGCAGGTCCATACGCACTACCACGGAGTTTCACATCAGCTTGCACACGCTGAGCAACTGGACCGCCATATATTTGAAAGTTTTTATTTGCACCCACCTTCATACCCAATATGGCACTAATATTCTCAGAGCGCACCTCAACTTTTGTACCTTCGGTGTTAGCAAGCTGACTAGCTGCATAGCCATTTAGACCTTGCAGAGGGGCCAATTGTGCTTCGCCAGCTGCAATTTGTGCCTTTCCAGCTACGATTTGTGGACGTAAAGTAGATTCAAGTGCCGGATTTGCTGCAATGGCTGCCTCAGCTTGTTTTACTTGCTCTCTTCCAGCAGCAAGTGTCTGTTGGGCGCCTTTAACATATGTATCCAAACCTTGAGCAGTAGTGACTCCCGGTAATTTCCCAGCTAATTGTGATGTTATAAGGCCATCAATAGCAGCAGTCGGTGCACCGACAAAGTTACTATCGCCATTATAAGCCGCTGCTGCCCCAAAAGGCTCATCGTATAAAACACCTACACTAAAGGTATCATTGATATCGGTTTTCACACCATAACGGAAAAAGTCATAAGATTCAGCAACTTCACCTGTATCCCTACCTTGTACATAATTAGCATCATCAGTGGCGACACGTTGATTATCATAGCCACTAACATCAGCATCGATGTAAGTATAGACAGCTTCGGCATAAGTACCGTCTTGTAAGAATGCTGTGATATCTTGACCTGAACGATCAAGACCGGCCGCGTTAGATATGCTCGCGACAGAAAAAGTAGCTATCGCTACGGCAAGAGTTTTTAAATGAAAAGTAGCGCGCATTATATATCTCCAAACATCCTCGTTGTTTAATCGTTGTAATAATTCCAATTTAGCATTGTTACGCAAAATATAAGATTATGTAAACGATGTCCTGAAAATGATAGTAATGACTTTTTAACGCTAAAACAACACTTAAAACGCTTTATTTTTCTTTAATGACTGATTAGTACAAAATGCTAAATTTCCTTTATAAACAATAGTTTACTTTATAAAAAATTATTAATTTATATTCAATATTATAAGCAGACTTATATCTGGATTTACAAGTTCTTACTCTTCTACGAAAAGGACTTTATTCTCACATTCTCTTTATTATAAGAATAAAAAAAACGACCTATTAAGGTCGTTTTATATAAAGTACCACTTATACAAATCTTAATAAATTTCTGTTTTATTTAGACTGATAAGAAAGTTTGGCACCAAGAGCAAAACCGTCATTATCTTCAAACTTACTGACTACTTGTTTGGTTGGAATTTGGCCATCTGCATCACCGAACCATAAATACTTACCGCCAGCAGATACTGCCCAGTTTTCAGTGATATCATATTTACCACCTAAACCAACGCTATAGTAGCCTTCGATTGGACCGAGTGAAGTAACAGGGTTGCCTGCGCCACTATCCCAACCAACAGTACCGCTTACCGCAAACTTCGGTGCTAGACGTTTTGCAAGGCCTAACTCTACTTGCCATTGATCCTTATCGTAGCTTACCAATGCAAGACCTTTATCATCTTTTGTTGAAACCTTACTTACATCATTATATAACGAAGGTACGATAGCAAAATCGCTCCAAGGTACCCAGCGAACTTTGGCAGTTGCTAAAGTCGTTGGATTAATACCTGTTTGAAAGTCGAAGTTCACTGACTCTGGCGTATTGATTTCGATATCAGAATATCTGGTAGTCGATAGAGGTAAACCTACGGTAGCGCCTGCAGCGGTAGCTAAAGGAAAAGTCTCAAAAGCTTTTGTGTTATGCTTAATTTCCGAACGATAAGTCAAAGCAGCTTTTAAGGCGATTTCTGGCTTACTATAAGCCATGCCAGCAAGCCAGCCATAGTCTTGGTCTTTACTAAAATGGGTAGTGTAGCCTTTCGCTGAGCTGTATGCATCGCCACGCAATTTCACGTCTGCTCTTACACGTTGAGCAACTGGACCGCCGTACACTTGAAATTCTTTATTAGTACCAAACTTAGCACCAAGAATACCGGTAATACTTTCTATGCGTACTTCAACTTGTGTCGCTTCGCCTGCAACTGCTGCCAATCCTTTTGCAGCTTCTAAACCAATTAACTGACCTTGTGCAGCTTTGAGTTCTTCAGCTGACAAGCCACCTGGATTACCTGGAGCAAGAGCGCCTTGCAATTGCGGTATTAAGACAGAATCTACATACGCTTCGGTCAGATTAGGATTTTTTGTAAAGTCTTGAATAATGGCATCTGCATCAGTGTTAGTGATGAAATCGTTTTTACCAGTATAGTCAGCTGCAGCACCAAATGCTTCATCATATAAGATACCAACGCTAAAGGTGTCGTTGATATCCGTTTTTACACCATAACGGAAGAAGTCATAGTCTTCTGCGATGTCATCAATTTTATTACCTGAAGAGTCTTTACCACTAACATCAGCATCGATATAGGTATAAACGGTTTCGGCATAGGTACCATCTTGCAAAAACGCGGTGATATCTTGACCTGAACGATCAAGACCTGCCGCACTAGCGATACTAGCTGCAGAAAGAGCAGCCAAAGCTACCGTTAGAGTCTTTAGATTGAAATTTGCGCCCATTGTGTATCTCCAAACATCCACATTGTTTTACCGCTACACCGAACTTTGTTAGGTAGACAGTATCTAAGGTGAAGGATACTAATGTGTTTTTTTACATGAAAACAACCGAAAAATACATTATCTCTGCAATATGACTGGATAGTCAGCGAACCGTATATTTATGCCAAAAATTGCATATAAATATTCAATAAATACTATGCCATTATTTATTGTCTATATTGAGAATATCTTATTGTTAATAATGTGGTGGTCTATCTGCCATAACATCAAAAGGCGCTACACCGCCCTCCCCATCTTGGTTTTGCACTTGCTTATAGATAAACTGTAGTTGGCGCTGTAAGGTTTGAATATCTCTATCTTGGCGCGTAATCACCTCATCAAGCCGCTCCACGGTAACTTCAAGATGAGATAAGTTCATCTGCAACTCAATCACTTGAGCCTGTAAATCCGCTTGGCTATCTGCCAGCTGAGCTTGTTGATTAGGAGCGTTTTTTTCTATCGAATTTGGTTGATTCATATTTTTCTCAATAGTAGTTCTCAATAATAGATAGTATGGTTATTTTCTTTATTAAATCTCAGACCTAACCATTTAAAATAGACTTTATAAAATAGTGTTTATAAAGGCATTTACGCATACTACAGTTAGGTGGCAGCATGTTATACTGCTAGGAATTTTGCAACAACCCTTACCTCACTATTATATAAGCTTAAGATATTCTATGGCATTGATACATTTAAAAGATATTCACTTGGCCTTTGGCGTGGCTCCTATTCTCGATGGCATCGATTTTTCAATCAATGTAGGCGAGCGCGTTTGTTTGATTGGCCGTAATGGCGAAGGCAAATCTACCTTATTCAAACTGATTAATGGCTCATTGCAGCCTGACAGCGGTGAGATTATCACCAATAGCAGCATGCGTGTTGCGATGCTAGAGCAAGACGTCCCAGAAACCAGCGGTCGTATCCTGGACATCGTGATGGGCGGTAGCCGCCGTACCGCTGATTTGCTCATTAACTATAATAAGCAAGTCGATATGTGTGCCAATGGCGATATGGACGCTTGCGAGCATATGGCAACCTTGCAACACGATATCGATGCGGTACATGGTTGGGATTTAGAGCGTGATGCGACCCGTCTGATTACGACTATGGGACTCGACCCTGAAGCCGACCTGTCTTCATTGTCTGGTGGTCGTAAACGCCGTGTGTTACTGGCTCGTGCACTAGTCACTAAGCCTGATGTGCTATTACTCGATGAGCCAACCAACCATTTAGACGTTGAAAGCATCGAATGGTTGGAGCGCTTTTTACTCGACTGGCAAGGTCTGACGTTATTGTTCGTGACGCACGATAGAGCATTTGTTAATAAGCTTGCTACCCGTATCGTTGAGCTTGATCGCGGTCAATTGACCAGCTATGACGTCACCCAAGGCGCTAAAGGGTATGCGCGTTATCAAGAATTAAAAGAGCAACAGCTACTTGCTGAAGAAAAAAACAATGCTAATTTTGATAAAAAACTGGCGCAAGAAGAAGTGTGGATTCGTCAAGGCATCAAAGCCCGTCGTACCCGTAACGAAGGCCGCGTACGCGAGCTAAAAGCTCTGCGCGAAGAGCGTAAAGGCCGCCGCGAGCAAGTCGGTAACGTCAATATCACCATGGGTGAAGGCGAGAAAAGCGGCAAGCTGGTTTGTAAAGTTAAGAACCTGCATCTGGAATATGATGGCAACGTCTTAGTCGACAACTTTAGCACCATGATTATGCGCGGTGACAAAATCGGTATCGTCGGTCCCAACGGCGCGGGTAAAACCACGCTAATTAAAGCCCTACTCGATATGTCTGATGATGAAGTCACCAAAACAGGCACGGTCGAGCTTGGCACTAATTTACAAATTGCCTTTTTCGATCAGCTGCGTGACCAGTTAGATCTAGAAGCCAGCGTGGCGCAAAACGTCTCTGAAGGTTCTGACTTCGTCGAAGTTGGCGGGCGCAAAACGCACATCATGAGCTATCTGCAAGATTTCTTATTTGCTCCAGAGCGTGCGCGTACGCCTGTTAAAGCATTATCAGGTGGTGAGCGTAATCGCGTACTACTTGCCAAGCAATTATTAAAGCCTGCCAATATTTTGGTACTCGATGAGCCAACCAATGACTTGGATATGGCCACCCTGGAGCTTTTAGAAGAATCGGTCGCCAGCTTCAACGGTACTATCTTGCTGATTAGCCATGACCGCTCATTTATGGACAACGTCGTTACCTCTACTTGGGTATTTGACACGGATGAAAATGGTAATGGCATCGTCAAAGAATATGTCGGTGGCTATCAAGAATACTTGATACAAAAAAACCGTGAAGAAGAAGCGAAAGCTAAGAATGCTAAATCGTCTAACGATAATGCTGCTAGTAGCAAAGCTAACAATAAAACTACGGTCACGGCAAAGTCTAATACCGCTGCCAAAAAGCTCAACTACAATGAACAGCGCGAACTCGATAATTTGCCAAAAGAAATCGCTGCATTAGAAGCTGAGCAAACGGAGCTGGAAGAAAAGCTGGCTGATGGTTCTTGGTTTACGAAAGATATGGAAGCCGCTACGGCTGCCAGTGAGCGCTTATTAGTCATCGAAGATGAAATGATGACTAAGCTTGAGCGCTGGCACACGCTTGAGAGTTGATATTGTCTAGCGCTATTTATCACCGCATAACCTTATATCGAAAGTGGTTAAGGGTTATAAATAGCTTACGACCACTTACAACCGCGTAATGTGCGGAAAGTTAGTGAACATTGTCTTGATTTCAAGTATCATTCCCTATTGCTGAATACCCTTATTAATTATAAGGTCATTATTCATAATAGTCTTGTTGATAAAAAAGCGTACTTTAAGGTAGGTTAAATATTGATAATTAAGCAGTTTTAGACTAATTATCTTGTTTAACACTGAAGTACGCTTTCTCAAGGCTGCTTTATTTTTAACACAATAATTTATTTTATGACCGAAATAGCTTAGAATAGCAACAATTAGCAAAATTAGGCACAGCTAACGTGGCTTGATAATTGTCATTTTCTAAGCCACAAACCCAGTGTGGGATAATCCCATTTCATTCACCTGGAGGAAGTATTAATGAGCCATGCCGAAGGCGTTAACGTACAACGTCGTAGAGTTCTTATTGCCTCGACTGCCGTCATTGGTGCAGCTGGGGTAGCTGCTGTGGCGACACCTTTTGTCCGTTCTTGGACGCCGAGCGCAAAAGCCGAGGCTGCAGGCGCTGCAGTGACCCAAGATATTGGTTCTATCGAAGCAGGACAGATGATTGTCGTCAAATATCGGGGCAAACCTATCTTTGTGGTCAAGCGCACTGAAGAGATGCTGACCACCTTAGAATCAGTCAAGTCATTACTGTCAGACCCTGATTCAGATAAGTCGCTACAACCAGAATATTGTAAAAACCCTGAGCGCTCTTTATCACCAGAAGTTCTAGTGGTAGAAGGCGTCTGTACACATTTAGGCTGTGCACCAAACTACCGTCCTGATGTGGGCGCAGCTGATTTAGGCGGTAATGACTGGTACGGTGGATTTTTCTGCCCATGTCATGGCTCTAAATACGATTTATCGGGTCGTGTTTATAGTGGTGTCCCTGCACCGCTTAACTTACCAATCCCAGAGTACAGCATGGATGGTACTATCTTGACGATTGGGGAGGCTTAATATGAGCATGGGTAAAAAGTTAATGCATTGGGTGGACGCGCGCTTTCCTGCGACTGAAACCTATGAATATCATATGTCAAAGTACTATGCACCAAAGAACTTTAACTTTTGGTACTTCTTTGGTGTGTTATCAATGGTGGTATTGGTCAACCAATTGGTGACTGGTATTTGGCTAACGATGATGTACAACCCAAGTGCCGAAGGGGCATTTGCGTCTATTGAATATATCATGCGTGATGTCAAAGGTGGTTGGCTCATCCGTTATATGCACTCGACGGGCGCATCTGCGTTCTTCGTTGTCGTATATTTGCATATGTTCCGCGCCTTGCTATACGGTTCATACCAAAAACCACGCGAGCTTATTTGGCTCATCGGTATGGGTATTTACCTAGCATTAATGGCAGAAGGTTTCTTCGGTTACCTACTCCCTTGGGGCAACATGTCATTCTGGGGTGCTCAGGTTATTCTAAACTTACCTGCGGCTCTACCTGTCATTGGTGACGGTCTTGCTGAATGGGTACGTGGTGACTATATCATCTCAGGTATCACCTTAAACCGCTTCTTTGCCTTGCATGTGGTTGCTATTCCACTCGTCCTTGTCGGCTTAGTGTTTATGCATTTAGTGGCGCTGCATCACGTTGGTTCAAACAATCCTGATGGCATCGATATTAAAAAGCTAAAAGACAAAAATGGCGTACCATTAGACGGTATCGAATTCCATCCGTACTACACTGTGCACGATATGGTTGGTATTGTTGTCTTCTTTATCTGTTTCTTTGCAGTCGTATTCTTCTTCCCAGAAGGCGGCGGTTTCTTCCTTGAGCCACCAAACTTTGAAGCAGCGAATTCGCTAAAAACACCAGCACACATTGCACCAGTATGGTATTACACGCCATTCTATGCCATTTTACGTGCGGTTCCTGACAAGTTGGGTGGTGTGATTGCGATGGGTGGTGCGATTGCCGTACTATTCTTGATACCATGGCTCGACAGATCACCTGTACGCTCAATACGCTACAAAGGTATTCTGTCAAAGATTGCGCTTACTGTCTTTGCTATCAGCTTTGTCGTATTAGGCTACTTAGGTGCGACACCTGCAACCCCAACAGCGACGATTTTGGCACGTATCTTTACTATCCTGTATTTCTTGTTTTTCTTATTGATGCCGTTCTACACAGCTATTGAGAAGTGTAAACAGCCACCAGAACGCGTTACCGGAGGTCACTAATGAGCACGCTAATCAAATCCCTAGCTGGTCTAGGCTTAGGCGCGGCATTGAGTTTGACTGCTGGTAGTGCGCTGGCAGCAGGCGGCGGCGGATGTGGTACTTTTACCAATGCCGACGGCGTGGTAGAACATTTGGCTTGTAGTGAAGCCCCCATTGACTTTACCAATAAAGGCTCGCTACAAAACGGTGCGAAAATATTTATGAACTACTGCGCTGGGTGTCACTCAGCAAAGTATGTTCGTCATTCGCGCATTGCTAAAGATTTAGAGATACCGCCTGAGCTGGTTGAAAAGTATTTGATGGTCACCACCGATCAAATCGGTGATCATATCAATGCTGAAATCGATCCTGAAGTACAAGCATCATGGTTTGGTGCTGCACCTCCGGACTTGTCACTTGAAACAAGACTACGCGGTGATGACTGGGTTTATACGTATTTGCTATCGTTCTATGAAGATCCAAGCCGTCCTTGGGGCGCTAACAACTTAGTACTTGCAAACGCTGCTATGCCGCACGTGTTGCATAATATGCAAGAAACCTTGAGTGAAGAAGAGTTTGAATCTGAAGTTGGTGACTTGGTTAACTTTATGGCGTGGATGGCAGAGCCGGTACGTCATGACCGCCAAGTAATCGGTTTCTTTGTGATTTTATTCTTATTAGTACTGCTCATTCCAGTTTACTTATTGAACAAAGAGTTCTGGAAAGACGTAAAATAATAAAGCAATAAAGATCCAAAGTTAATCTAAAAAATAAGCACTACTTCGGTAGTGCTTTTTTATAGCTGCATAAATGGTTAACTATAAAACCTTCTGTTAACGATCGCCTCATGGGCAATGTTTACGTACACTACCTTGATAAACGCGGCGACATTGTTTACGATAATAGGCTTTACTCACACATTAGGCTTCCATGATTGATGCGAATGACATTCCAAGTAGTCAGCTGATTTTATACGCTGACGATGGCTACAACAGCCATGTGGTCCGCCTATTGCTTGAAGAAAAAAAGCTTGCCTATTATTTATCGCGGCTACATTCTGAGCGTCCGGAAGACTTGACCGAGCTCAATCCTTATCACACTTTGCCTGTTTTGCAACAGCGTGAGATTGCGCTATATGAGATTAACGTTATCTTCGAATACCTTGAGGAGCGTTATCATGCTAATAAACTACTGCCAGACACGCCGCAAGAGCGCGCCCAGTTTCGCCAATTGGCTTGGCGTATACAACATGATTGGTTGGTGCTCGGCAAACGATTGCTGTTGCATCCGGACAGTTTTAACAAAGCGCAAGCAGCCTTGGCGAAAAAGCAGCTAAGCGACTCCTTGATTACTTTGTCGCCCTTGTTTGCTCATAAACCTTATTTTATGGCAGATGAATTTGGTTGGTGCGACGTGCTATTAGCGCCGTTATTATGGCGATTGGAAGAGATGGATATTGAGTTACCGCGCGCTATCAGCCGCCCCCTATTTGACTATCAAAAACGGGTCTTTGAACGTGACAGCTTTCAAAAAAGCATACGTTAATTAGACAACCGCTGATGACTCCCCTAAAATAGACTCTGATATAGAATAGCGATATAGTGAATGATTTTTCTATAACCACGACTTTATCGCAAACGAGATAGTATTTAATAATAATGCATAAGGAAACCGAAAAATGAGCGAAGAAACCACCTCTATTACCCCAACACGTCCCTATATGGTGCGCGCGCTATATCAATGGATAGAGGACAATGCGCTCACCCCATACCTGATGGTAGATGCTACTGCTGACAATGTACAAGTCCCTAAAGAGCATGTCCAAGACGGACGTATCGTGCTCAACATTGCTAGCCGCGCAACCGGTAATATGAGCATGGAAAATGATTATATTCATTTTAGTGCGCGCTTCGGCGGTGTCTCGCAAGAGATTTGGGTACCATTGACGGCGGTAATGGGGATTTATGCCAAAGAAAATTCGCAAGGGATGTTTTTTGATCCCAATGAATATGATGATTATGTCCCTGAAGAAGATGCAGCGACTACCTTTAAGAAAAGTGCCGCTGCCCCGAAACCTAAGCGCGATAATAAAGCCGGGTTAAAAGTTTTAAAATAATTGCGTTAAAAAATCGACTTTGAAACAGCCAAAAGAGTTAGCCATAAAAAAGCCAGTCATATTCAATATACTGGCTTTTTTTATGGTCAGTCCAAAATACTAACAGACTAAAAAACACTTAATCTCTTGGCGTTTAAGTGCTTGATGATTAGGTTCTTGGCAGCGTCACACCGCGCTGACCTTGGTATTTACCGCCACGGTCTTTATAACTGGTCTCACAAACGTCATCGGCATCACTTTGAAAAAATAGCATTTGTGCCACGCCCTCGCCCGCATAAATACGCGCAGGCAAGTTGGTGGTATTACTAAACTCTAACGTCACATGCCCTTCCCACTCAGGCTCAAGTGGTGTGACGTTGACGATAATACCGCAGCGTGCATAGGTCGATTTACCAAGACAAATTGTCAGCACATCACGCGGAATACGAAAATACTCCATTGTGCGCGCCAAAGCAAACGAATTTGGCGGAATGATGCATTCGTCACCGATGACATCAATAAAACTTTTTTCATCGAAGTTTTTTGGGTCTACAATTACTGAATGCACGTTGGTAAAGACTTTGAACTCAGGCGCACAGCGTACGTCATAGCCGTAACTTGAGGTACCATAACTGACCAAACGCTCGCCGGCATCATTAAAACGTACTTGACCTGGCTCGTATGGTTCAATCATGCCATGTTCTTCGGCCATTTTACGAATCCAGCGGTCAGACTTGATAGACATTGTTGTTCCTTAAAAAATTTTCAATAGCCAATTTTTAATAGCCATTGCGATAATAGATTTTTGATAGCGACGATTATACGGAATTGACGGCGCAATTTATAGAGCGGCAACGACTTTAAAATTAAACCTGCTATTTATAAATGCATAATAGGCGCTCATCAGTTACCATTTAGCAAAATGATCTTCCGCCAACCCCATTACCTTATCAAGCTCAATCACCTCATCTGCTAGCCGTATCTCACCACTATAAAAACCCAGCCATTGCTCAAAAATACTGGCAAGCACACCGAAGTTATCGGTCTTTTTATAAACAGTAATCGGCGTAAAGGTTAAATCAATATCAACCTTACTCCAGCCGAGGTTCTGATGATAAATACGCCAAGTATGCTGCGCAGCTGCATCCAAATCTTGACGTATAAACATCACAGGCGGCAGATACACTATCTGCCCATCAAGCCAGCAAGCATTTTCACTGGCGCCGGTTTCATTGACGCCCATCGATAAGTTTAAGGTGAAATGACGGCCATCGGGCAAGTAGCTATTAATACAAGTCCAAAACCAATTGGTCTTGTGGCGCATATAGCCAAGCGTCCAATCTAGGTTGGCTATAGTGGTGGCGCTAAAATCGATTTTTTTGGACTGAGTATCCAGAGCTTTAGTATTAAATTTTGAATTATCTTTAATAAGTAGATGTCCAGATATTGCTGTCAGCGGCTCTTTTTGGGTAAAGGTCCAACCTCGCCTACCTGTCGGTGTACAGATAGCTAGTGGCTGTGATTGTCTTACTAAGGTTGTATTGAGTGCAAGGTTTTGACTATCTAGCACAACGTTAATCTGGGAAGGCGTAAAATCCAATGTTACGGTCAGCTTGTCATGAGTAAATGCCATTTGACCCTGATAACAATCGCCTCCTAATAAGGTCTGCCAAGTCAAAGGTTGCAAGGCTTCGCAAACTTCTAGCTCACTAGTTTCATCATTATAGAGATACACGAAGGCGCTGGTCGCAAGCTTAATCGTCGCCAGTGCTAGGCAAACTCGATAAGGCGCCTCGATAATTTGGATAAAACAAAATTGGTTGGCTTTAAGCGCTTTACGCCAGTTGGGCAGCGCTTTTTGCGAGATAAGATGGCTATGATAGTCAAGATAGTTGATGTGCTTAACGTTAGCAAAAACGCCAAAGTTAGGTTGAGCGTTTTGAATAAGCTGGTCAATCTTAACTACTCTCAAGTGATTAGCGATAGGTTGATGATTATTATTTTGCTTCATGGTTAAGGCATCCTAGCCAAAATTCATTACGAGACTACCTGTCCTTGGTAGTTGACTGTACTGCTAACTATTCTTCTTTTTGCTTGTCCTGAGGCAGCCCAAACGGCTTCACTAATAGCTTTAATCTCTATCATCGTCAAACCATCTATAAGCTCTTCTGTCACATTGACTACTGCAAAAGAACTTATTCCAAACGGATGCTTAGGAAATTTAAGCAATAAATCAGTAATTGCTTGTACTGCGGATAAAAAATCAGCAATCACCATGCGGCGATTGCTAAAAGCCGCATTAACCTGATGGCGTTTGCTACTGCCATCTTTATAGTAGCAAACAGCGCTTACTTGATTATTCGACAGCTCAATCACGTATATCGGCGGACGAAATAGCTTTAGGAGCCGATATTGCTTGGGGATATTGTCTAAATGACGTTGATAAGTCGATAAGCTCACGATACTTCCTTTTCAAAATTTAAAGTCACTTAGATTTTAATGTTTTATATGCTTAGGCTATTTTACTAACTTTAGAAGCCATTAAAAACTATTAGAAAATCCGCTTATCATCGACAGGTTTGGCAAATTTATTGATATTGGCTTCGATATTTTTCGCAATACTTAGATAATACGGCGCAAATTCATCATCGGCCAACACGCTCGGCTCACCTTTATCCACTTGGGCGCGAATACCACTAGCAAGTGGCAACTGACCCAAGAGTGGCACATGGTATTGCTCAGCGATTTTTTCGCCGCCACCCGTACCAAAAATCGCTTCGGTATGGTTACAGTTGCTACAGGTATGCAGCGCCATATTTTCAACCACGCCAAGTACTGGAATATTGGTTTTATTAAACATCTCGATGCCCTTTTGCGCATCAAGTAAGGCAATATGCTGCGGCGTCGTCACAATCACCGCGCCCGTTACCGGAATGCGCTGCGCCAATGTCAGCTGAATATCGCCAGTACCAGGCGGCATATCGATGACTAAGTAATCGAGCTGCGGCCAATTGGTTTGATTATAGAGCTGCATTAAGGCGCCAGTGGCTTTTGGTCCGCGCCACGCCACAGGTGTATTGTCGCTATCGAGCAAACTACCAATCGATAGCATTGCCAAACCATGCGCTTCAATAGGTACAAACTGCTCATTTTCTAGCTCGGGTTTGACTTTATCTACGCCCAGCATCGTCGGCATACTTGGTCCGTAAATATCAGCGTCTAGCACGCCAACCCGATTGCCTGACTTCTGTAATGCTAAGGCGATATTAACGGTAGTGGTTGATTTACCAACGCCGCCTTTACCCGAAGCGACGACGATAATATGGCGGATACGTGGATGCGCCGTTAAGGATGCTTGTGTCGGCGCTGCTTTCGTAATCGGCGGTTCGGACTGATTGCTACTATTTGTATTTGCAGAAGGTTTGGCCTGCTTTTCCATCGCGTTGGTGGTTTTTGGCATGGCTTTTGGTAGGCTTGACCCCGCGCCTTTTGCAGGTGCTGGCAGGCGCACATTCATATGAATCACTCTGATGCCATGCGGATGCAGTAGGTTGCCAAGCTCTTGCTGAATGGTCTCAGGATCGCTATCTTGCGGCAGACGCAAATCCAAAGTCAGCTCATCGCCATCGCGCTCTAGACCTGTGACCATAGTCGCAAGACTGCTATTACTTAAATGGTAATTGAGTAAAACCTGATCAACGGCGCTATCACGAGCCGCTTGTTGCTGCGGAGATTCGGATTTCGAAGATGCTCTTTTTTTTATAAAATTAAACATAGCTACCTCTACTACCTATATCGATGGTTAAATTTGGCAAAAACGATGAATCTTTTTAAACAATAGCTGTTTGAAATTGTTTAAAAAAACTCTTAGCTAAAACTTTAGCCCATAAAAATTTTGCCAAATGCTTTTATATAGATACAGTGTAGCTTAATGGGCGCTATAAAAAAACCACACTGTCAGTAGGTATGAGGGTCAAAATTGGTGTTATTTTTTTATTTAAGCGGTCTTATGTACATGACCGTTTATTAAACAAACTAACCAATTGGTAAAAACCTAGAAGCGATGAATAAATAAATCAGCACGCCCGACGCATCACTGATTGAAGTAATCAAAGGCGCACTGGCGGTTGCAGGGTCAAAACCGAGTTTATTGAGTATAAAAGGCAGACTCATACCAATGACACTACCAATCATAACGACACACAGCATACTTAGTGCCAGAACCAAAGAGACGGTCGCGTCACCACGCACATAGCCAATAAGGGCAATGGCAACGGCCATCGTCGCACCGAGTAGCAGTGCAACTAAGGCTTCGCGGCCAAGTAGCGAAAACCAATCACGCATCACCACATCACCCGTTGCTAAAGCACGTACCATTAAAGTCGCTGATTGCGAGCCGGCGTTACCGCCACTATCAACCAGTAGAGGCAAGAAAAATACCAATACTAAGTTTGCCGCAATGACGTCTTCGAAGTTAGCGATACTTAGCCCCGACAGTAAGTTGCCAAATACTAAAAACACCAGCCAAAAAACCCGCTTACGATAGAGAACGGTAATACTGACGTCTTTTAAGCGCCCGACCATGGTTGAGACACCGCCTGACTTATGAAAGTCATCGGTGGCTTCATCGCTTGCCACGTCCATCGCATCATCATGGGTGACGATACCAACCAACGCCCCACTGGCATCGGTAATGGGTAGGGAAATTAAGTCATAACGGGCAACAGTTTTCGCAACGTCTTCTTGGTCATCGTTGACATCAGAAGAGATGACCGAGCTGACCATGATGTCTTTAATCAGCTGCTCAGGCGATGATAAAATAAGCACCCTTAATGACACCACGCCCAATAGCTTACGCGCGTCATCAATCACATAAGCGTGATAAATAGTTTCGGCATCAGGCGCTTCTAAACGTAGCGCATCCAAGGCTTCGGCGACAGTCATCTCAGCCCCTAACGTCGCATAATCGGAGCTCATCAAGGCACCAGCCGTGCCTTCTTCATAAGCGGATAGACGACGAATATCCTCACGCTTTGCCTGCGCTAAGGCAGGTAATAGCACGTCGCGTTGGTCTTGACTCAGGCGCTTATACAAATCAGTTCGTTCATCAGATGGCATCTCGCCGACTATCTTGGCTAAAATAGCGCGCGGAAAGACATAAGCGAGTGCCACTTGACTATCAGGATCCAAATAAGCAAATATCGTCGAGCGATTGGGTAAATGCGCAAGGAGCTGCCAAGCGAGTTTGGGTTCAATTAATGCCAATAAATCGGCTATATCGATAGGACGCAGATCTTGAATCTCTTCAATCGCTTGCTCATACTGCTGCTGCTCAATAGCACGGCTTATTTTTTCGGCATAGGTCAACGCCAAGTCTTTATTATTCATCGCTTTTACTCCGTGCAGCGCAAAATGGGGCAACAGACGCTCATAAAAAAGAGCCAATATTATTGGCTCAAATTAACATAAAATCAAATGCTAAAGGATTGGTGTTTTATTAGCAAGCGAATGATGCTTAAACCAAGCAAACACCTCACAAAGTCGGATATTCATTTACTAATCGCTTTTGACGCACTCATTGCATAATGCTCACCGGCGTTTTTTCTTGTAACTCCTCAAAACTCACTCCTTCTGCCAGCTCAACCAATTTTAGACCGTTGTCAGTGACGTCTAATACGGCAAGCTCGGTGATAATACGATCGACCACCCCTTTACCCGTTAGTGGCAGCTCACAGTCGGCAAGGATTTTTGGCTCGCCATGTTTATTGACCTGTTCCATCAGCACAATCACTCGCTGCACGCCAGCCACCAAATCCATCGCGCCGCCCATGCCTTTGACCATTTTTTTCGGAATCATCCAGTTAGCCAAATCGCCGTTTTCTGACACTTCCATCGCGCCCAATATCGCCAGATTGACATGACCGCCACGAATCATCGCAAACGACTCTGAGCTACTAAAATAGCTGGCACCCGGTTCGGTGGTGACGGTTTGCTTGCCCGCATTAATCAAATCCGCATCGACATTTTCTGCCGTTGGAAACTCACCGATACCGAGTAAACCGTTTTCAGACTGAAGCCAAACATCGACGCCTTCAGGGATATAGTTGGCTACTAAGGTCGGCAATCCGATTCCTAAATTAACATAATAGCCATCTTTTAACTCTTGCGCGGCGCGCTGTGCCATCTGCTCTCTTGTCCATGCCATGATAATTTCCTTATTGTTTACAAAGCCTATTGTTATTTTTTCATTAAAACCATTAAATAATCTTTCATTTAAGCGCTTGTAGTGGCTGCTTTGGTAGTAGTTTTTTCAATACGTTTTTCGGGATTATCATTTAAGACAATACGCTGGACAAAAATACCCGGTAGATGAATCTCATCGGGGTTTAGCTGCCCTATCTCTACGATTTCTTCGACTTCCACAACTGTAACTTTACCCGCCATCGCGCAATCTGGATTAAAATTACGCGCCGTTTTATTAAAGATTAAGTTGCCGGCTTTGTCAGCCTTTTGTGCTTTAATTAGTGCCACATCTGCCCGCAAAGTATGCTCAAGTACATAGGTGCGACCATCAAACTCGCGCGTTTCCTTGCCTTCAGCTACTTGTGTGCCAACGCCAGTTGCGGTATAAAACGCTGGAATACCAGCGCCGCCTGAACGCAGTTTTTCCGCTAACGTTCCCTGCGGCGTTAGCTCAACCTCTAGCTCGCCTGACAGATATTGGCGCTCAAACTCTTTATTTTCACCGACATACGATGAAATCATTTTTTTGATTTGGCGCGTTTGTAATAGTAAGCCTAAACCAAAATCATCGACACCGGCGTTATTACTGATACAGGTTAAATCCTTGACCCCACTATCACGTAATGCTTCAATCAGCGCTTCAGGAATACCGCACAGTCCAAACCCTCCAATAGCGAGAGTTTGCCCGTCACTGACGATACCTTTTAACGCTTCTGCAGCGCTGCTGTATACTTTTGATTGACTCATGCTCATCTCCTTGCAAGTCACATTATTTTTTATATAGGTAATGTCTCATCGTTTATATAAGACAATACATTATGTATCGATATAACTAAATTACACTCTCTTTGCTAACCTAGCATATTATTATCCTAGCGACCAGATAATAATCTTAAAATACTTATATGCTAAATCCTTGAGTAACTGCGTAGCTGCCTGCGTGATTAAGCATCGATTTAATTACCAAGGTAATATCACAAAATCGGCCGAATTACGGTATCATAGGCGCACTTTTTTAATTCTTCTCTTTTTTAGAGTTATTGGACGTTTTAAGTGTTAATAATTTAGCATTGATAATACGGTGCTGACTCCTCATAAAGTGCTCGAGACGTTTGAAAATCAACCCGTTTATATAAAAATATAGGTGACAAAAGTGCGTGAGATTCTAGTAACCAGTGCTCTTCCTTATGCCAATGGCTATATCCATTTGGGGCATCTTGTAGAATATATTCAGACCGACATTTGGGTACGTGCGATGAAAGCACAAGGCCATCAGGTCACCTATGTCTGCGCTGATGATGCACACGGTACGGCGATTATGCTCAAAGCAGAAGCCAATGGCGTCACCCCAGAAGAGCAAATTGCCTCGGTAAAAGCCTCACATGAAGCCGATTTTGCCAAATTTTTGATTGACTTTGATAATTATCACAGCACCCATTCAGAAGAAAACAAGCATTTCTCTGAGCTGATTTATCGTCGCCTTAATAGCGCCGGACATATCAGTACAAAGGACGTCAAACAGCTTTTTGACCCTGAAAAGCAGCTGTTTTTAGCCGATCGTTTTGTCAAAGGAGAGTGTCCTGAATGCGGCGCGCTTGACCAATATGGCGATAACTGTGAAGCGTGCGGTACCACTTATGATGCGACCGACCTTATCAATCCGCATTCAACGCTATCTAATGCGACGCCCGTGCTTAAAACTTCTAAGCATTATTTCTTTGATTTGCCTGAGTTTGAGCAATTCTTAAAAGATTGGACGCGCAGCGAAAATCGCTTGCAAGTCTCCGTCGCCAATAAACTGCAAGAATGGTTTGACGCGGGTCTGACCAGCTGGGATATCTCGCGTGATGCGCCGTATTTTGGTTTTCAAATTCCAGATACCCCAAGCGATGAGCCAGAAAAATACTTTTATGTCTGGCTAGATGCGCCAGTCGGATATATGGCAAGCTTTAAAAACCTATGTGATAAGCGCGAAGGAAGCGATCAAGCGCTTGATTTTGACCGTTATTGGATGCAAGAAAACGAGCATAAAACCGAGGTGTATCATTTTATCGGTAAAGACATCGTCTATTTCCATGCGCTATTTTGGCCTGCCATGCTAGCCGGCAGTGAATTCCGTACGCCAACGGGTGTCTTTGCCCACGGTTTCTTGATGGTCAATGGCGAAAAAATGAGTAAGTCACGCGGCACCTTTATTAAGGCCGAAACTTACGCGGAACACTTACATCCTGAATACTTACGTTATTATTTCGCCAGCAAACTGTCTGACAAAGTTGAGGATATCAACCTTGATTTAGAAGACTTTATGCAAAAGGTCAACTCTGACTTGGTCGGTAAAGTGGTCAATATCGCCAGCCGTAGTGCCGGTTTTATCGTGAAGAAATACGACGGTATGCTATCGGAGATTTGCGTAGAATCAGAATTACTAGAAAATATCACCAAAACCGGTGATGAGATTGCGGCCGCTTATGAAAACCGTGAATTCTCGCGTGCGATGCGCTTAATCATGCAGTGTGCCGATAAGGCCAATGAATATATCGACGAGAAAAAACCTTGGTCGCTTGCCAAGATCGAGGGCACTGAGCAAGAAGTGCAAGACGTCTGCTCGGTGGCGATTAATATCTTCCGCCAATTGATGGTTTATTTGGCGCCAGTATTACCTGAGCTGACTGCTAATGCCAAAGAATTCTTAAATATTGACGATTTAAGCTTTGCTAGCCGAAATCAATGGTTACTTGGTCATAAAATCAATAAGTTTAAACCTTTGATGCAGCGTATCGAAGAAAAAGACGTTGCGGCAATGGTTGAAGACTCAAAGGCCTCATTGGCGCAAGCAGAAGCCCCTACTACTAGCAGCGATAATAATTCAGATAATAAAACAGCGGCAGTAAACACTCAGCCAGCAGAAAAGGCTGATACTGATACAAATGCTGAACAAGCTGACTATATCGGTATTGAAGACTTTGCCAAAGTTGAGATGAAAGTGGCGCACGTCTTAGCCTGTAATTATGTCGAAGGTGCGGATAAGCTTTTACAATTTACCTTGGACGTTGGCGAAGACAAACCGCGTAATGTCTTTAGCGGTATCCGTAAGTTTTATGAACCTGAGCAATTACTCGATAAAAAGGTGATTTGCGTCACCAATCTTGCGCCGCGTAAGATGAAATTTGGCATCTCAGAAGGGATGGTGCTATCAACGGGCAATCCAAAAACTCAGTTAACGGTGGTTACTTTACCGGACAACTGCGTTATTGGTGATGTGTTGGCTTAACTGCGATTGAACTTATAGAATAAAAAAGATGCTTTCGTGGCATCTTTTTTTGCCCAAAATTCATTGGTGACAAAATAAAAAGAGCATGGGCAAAAAATAAAAATATAGACAAAAATCCATCTTTACTAACCTTTATAAAATGAATGACAAACGCGTTTTATTTTCTTATTGCCATAAGTTACATTACTGTCATAATATGGACGTAATGATCAATGGATTGATTACCTTAATGTTCGCCCGTTATCTCAGCATGCACATAACATTGACTCGGGTAACCTGCACTCTTTAACCTATGAGCCAAAATAAAATGACCTTTGCCACTACTTTACGCCTTAGCCTGTGCGGCGCTGCTATTAGCGCGGCGCTTGGTTTAACCGCTTGCTCTAATAATGCGACCGACCCTGCCGTCAACGCTGATGATAGCGCGAATAACGACAAGCCTGCCAAAACCTTGGCCATCACGCAAATTGTCGAGCATCCTTCTTTAGATGAGATGCGCCGCGGTATTATTGATGAGCTGGCGGACAACGGCTACGCAGAAGGGCAAAACCTAACCGTTAATTTTCAAAGTGCGCAAGGGAATACCGCAACGGCTGGGCAAATTGCCAAACAGTTCGCCGGTGACAATCCAGATGCTATCGTTGCCATCTCAACACCTTCTGCGCAATCTGTAGTTGCTTCGACAAAAACTGTTCCCGTTATTTATACCGCCATTTCAGACCCTGTGGCAGCCAAGCTAATTGACGAAAATGACGTGCCTATCCAAACCAATGTGACTGGTTTGTCGAGCGAATTACCTATTGAACCGCAGTTAGACAATATTCAAAAAATTGTCCCTAATGTGAAAACCATTGGTTATGTTTATAGCCCAGGCGAAGCCAATTCAGTAGTGGTTCTTAAACAACTGGAAAAAGCAGCACCAGCACGCGGGCTTAAGATATTGGGCGTTACTGCCAATCGCCCTACCGACGTTGCAATGGCGACTCGTAGTCTGGCAGGCAAGGTAGAGGTTATTTATACCTCATTGGATAACAACGTGGTTTCGGCCTTTGAAGCAATGGCAAATGCGGCTAATGAACTTGATATCCCAGTTATTGCCTCAGATGAATTTAGCGTCAGACGCGGTGCGACGGCGGCACTTGGTGTCAATGATTATGACTTTGGCCGTACTACAGGCAAAATGGTGTACCGGGTATTAAACGGTGAAGCGACCAAAGATATCGCACCGCAAGTGATGAATACCTTAACGCTATACGTCAGCCCAAAACACGCCGCTGAACAAGGTACTAGCCTATCGGCAGACTTACTTAAAAACGCCATCAATGTCGACAAAGAAGCACAAAAGGCCAGTAAATAGTCACTAATAAATAGTTGCGTCTCAATAGTAAAGAATAAATGAATGGTAATTAATAGTCAGCTATACAACGGATTACACAATCAGCTAGGATAATGGCTGGCAGCGCTACCCTTTCTTATCTTTTATATAATGTACGGACACATTATTATTTTCAGGAGTCAGACCCATGTTGTATCAAAATCGTTTTGCCAAAGCTTTATTATGGGGCGGTGTTTGCACCGCTATCTTGACCGGCTGTAACCAGCCAGCACAAGATGCCAACACCACTGACGGCGCTACAACGGGCGGCGATAGCAAAGCTGCCATGAAAACGGTCGCTATTACCGCCATCGTTGAACATCCAGCACTCGATGATGTGCGTAAAGGCGTTATCGACGAGTTAAGTGACGCCGGCTTTAAAGAAGGCGAAAACTTAACCATCAACTTCCAAAGCGCCCAAGGTAATACCGCCACTGCCGGTCAGATTGCCAAGCAATTCGTCGCTGATGCACCAGATGTCATCGTAGCGATTGCAACACCATCGGCTCAGTCTGTAGCCGCTTCTACCAGCAGCATTCCTATGGTGTTCTCAGCGGTCACCGACCCTGTCGCAGCAAAACTGGTACCGAAACTTGATGGATCTGGCACCAACGTTACTGGCGCCTCTGATGCTCTTCCTTATGCGCCGCAAATCGATTTGATGCGTCAAATTATCCCAAGTCTAAAAAACGTCGGTTATGTCTATAGCCCAGGTGAGGTGAACTCAACCATCGTTTTAAAAGCGCTAAAAGAGAATCTGACCCCGCTTGGTATTAACGTTCACGAAGCGCCTGCGCAGCGTAGTAACGATATTGCGATGGCCGCTCGTAGCCTTGAAGGTAAAGTCGATATGATTTATACCTCAACGGATAATAACGTGGTTTCAGCATACGAATCACTGTACCAAATCGCTAAAGAAAGTAAGATTCCACTAATTGCCTCTGATACCAGTTCGGTTGAGCGCGGTGCCGTTGCAGCCTTAGGGGTAAACTATTACGATTTGGGCCGCGAGACTGGTAAAATCGTTACGCGTATCTTAAACGGTGAAAAAGCAGGCGAAATCCCTGTTTATACGCCGCAATCGCTTGATTTACATGTCAGTCCAAAGAATGCGCAAGCCGAAGGCATCACGCTACCACAAGCCGTTATCGATAAAGCAAAAGTAGTGTTAGAATAACTGCCGCTTTTAACTCTAATTTAAACGGTAGTTTTTATCAATTATCGTCTAGGTTAATTGGATATGGCTATTTTGATATGGCTATATAGGTAGCGCAGACAAACCCAGCTCTCAGTCAGTAGGCTGGGCTTGTTTTTTCAAGGCTTTAAATAAGCAAGACTTAGGGTTATTAATAGTAATTATAAGTTTTGCTTGACCCTAACTGCAGATACCCCTATCTGTTAAATTCACCGCTTAGTCGTTTAAGCAAAGTTGGCTGATTGATAGCGCGATATGTCGCCTATCTTAATTATCTCGCCATCATTTATTAAACGCTGGGTTATGACTTACTGATCTCTTATGTCTTTAATTGCTTTTTTTGGTGCGCTTGAAAGTGGTCTGATTTATGGCCTAGTGGCGCTTGGCGTCCTTATCTCATTTCGTACCCTCGACTTTCCGGATTTGACCGCTGACGGTAGTTTTCCGTTGGGCGGCGCTGTCGCGGGTATTTCTATCATCGCTGGTGTGAATCCTTGGCTGGCTTGTGCCTTTGGTATGCTAGCGGGGTCAGTTGCGGGTATCGTCACCGCATGGCTACACGTTAAACTGGGTATTTTACAGCTGCTTGCCAGTATCCTTGTGATGGTTGCTTTATACTCTGTCAACCTACGGATTATGGGTGCGCCAAACTTACCATTATTAGGTGAAACGACAGTATTTAGCACCTTGGTCAGTGATGGCAATGGTTACTGGATGCGCTGCCTTATTATTGGTGTCGTTGTGCTACTGGCCATGTTGTTTTTAAACTGGTTTTATAGTACCGAAACGGGTTTATCGATGCGGGCAACTGGCTCAAACCTACGTATGGCACAAGCGCAAGGTATCAACACCTCATGGATGACCATCATTGGTATGGCGATTTCTAACGGTTTAATTGCGTTAGCGGGCGCATTATTTGTGCAGACGCAAGGTGGCGCTGATATCTCGATCGGTATCGGGACGATTGTCATTGGTTTGGCAGCGGTCATCATCGGCGAGACCATTATTCCAGCTAAGCGTATTTGGCTGATTACCTTTGCGGTGGTCGTTGGTGCGGTGCTTTATAAGCTCTTTATTCAAGTGGCTCTATCAAGCAATACGCTACGTAGTATCGGATTTGGTCCACAAGATTTAAACTTGATTACCGCGCTACTCGTGGTCTTGGCCTTAGTATTACCAAAAGCTAAAAATAAATTTTTAAGTCGTAAAGTTCGGGCTTAATGTCAATGTGCAACCATAAGGAATTATAATTATGATGCAAGCTACAGATTTGCGGTTGACCTTTAATCCTGGAACGCCCATTGAAAACCCTGCCCTACGCGGTATCAATCTGAATATCGCCGATGGTGAATTTGTCACCGTCATCGGTACCAATGGCGCAGGCAAATCGACCTTTTTAAATGCGGTCAGTGGCACCACGCGCGTCGATAGCGGTTCAATCTTGTTAAATGGTATCGATGTCACCAAAAAAACCGCGCACCAACGCGCTCATTGGGTCGCTCGCGTATTCCAAGACCCGATGGCGGGAACTTGTGAGGCGCTAACCATCGAAGAAAACATGGCGCTTGCCTATAAGCGCGGCGGCAAACGTGGTTTGAACTTTGCGCTTAATCAAAATAACCGTGACTTATTTCGTGAGAAATTATCAGTATTAAAGTTGGGTCTAGAAAATCGTCTGACCGACCGTATGGGACTGTTATCTGGTGGTCAACGTCAAGCGGTTAGTCTGCTGATGGCCTCATTGCAGCCGTCTAAGATTCTACTACTTGATGAGCATACGGCGGCCCTTGACCCTAAAACGGCGGCGTTTGTTTTAGAGTTGACTGATAAAATCGTTACCGACAATCAGCTGACAACGATGATGGTCACGCATTCGATGCAGCAGGCTCTAGCTCATGGTACGCGTACTGTGATGCTTCATCAAGGTCAGGTGGTATTAGACGTATCTGGCGATATCCGTAAAGGCATGAACGTGCATGATTTACTGGATATGTTTGAGCAGACACGCGGTGAAAAGGTCGAAGATGACAGTTTGATATTAAGCTAGCTCATTTCGCAAAATATTTTGAATTTAAAAATAAAACGCCTTCTCATTAGGCGTTTTTTATGGCTGTTTTAGTTATTGAGAATCAAGCATGACCAACTTTTGAATCAGCTCACTGACATGCTGCGCTTGCATTTTCTTCATCACCTGTGAGCGATGTACCTCTACTGTTCGTACCGAGATATCTAAATGGTCGGCGATATTTTTATTTAGATTGCCTTGCATCAGCTCATGAGCGACCTGTTTTTCTTTCTCTGTTAGCTGCACATAGAGTTTTTTGATCCCATAAAGCTGAGCACGCTTGAGTGTTAATACTTGCGCACGCTCAAGCGCTTCTTGGAGACGGTGACTATTAATCGGTTTCTCTAAATAATCGGCGGCGCCTAGTTTGAGCATGTTAACCGCATCAGCAATCTCACCTTGACCAGTTAATGCAATAAGCGCAATGGGGCTTTCATGTTGATTAAGCTGCGCTTGTAGTGCTTGACCGCTCATTGCTGGCATCATTAAATCACTGACGATCACTGCGGGATAATAGATATCAACTTGCTGCAAAAAAGTCAGGGCACTTGACCACACTTGGGTCGGCAATCCTAAGCTGCTAATTAAAAAATTACAGGAATTACGCACTCTTTCTTCATCGTCGATGATATGAACCAGTAGAAGTTCATTATTGCTATTAATTGGCGTTTGCCATTCTGAGTGCTTAACTGAATTATGCTGAGCATTCATACGCAACCTTATGATTAAGTTTATTTGTAGATTTTATAAATACTTGGATTTACATAGCTCTGTTTTTATTATCTTATCTCTTAACATCATCTGCCAAATGCAGCGGCAGATAAAAAGACACTTGCGCACCTACCCTGTTTGTTAATGGATGAGTGTTTTCCGTTTTTATCAAGCGCACTTTACCATTTAATGACCGCTTTAAGCGCTGCTGATAACCGTCTAACGCTTGTATAGTATTAAGCTCCTGCTGCACTTCGATATTGCTAAGCTACATCATACCGCCAAGCGACTTGCATAGACGCTGACATATCATCAGCCCCAAGCCTAAACCATTTTCTTTAGTCGATTTGGTGGCGTATTTATTAGTCAGACTCTGTTGTGATTGACCCTCAACTAACTGCTGATTACCAGCTAATGGTTTATAGTCAAGCAACTGCGCCTCATCAAAACCGCCTGCATCACCGGTTACATGCAATACTAGATACGATTTGCCATTATAATCTTTTGCCTGACAACGTAACATTATCTGTGTCGCCCCCTGCTGCTCGGCATTGAGCATACTATTCATCAATAACTGGTCTAAAACCAAGCTTGGCAATTGCAAAGACTGGTAGTCACTCGCTAACCAAAAGCCAGTACTTAAGGCTTTTTCACCAAGTAGCAATATACACTGCTCATAGGTGGTGGCGATGTCCAATTGAACGTTGTTCGGCTGCGAGCGCCCTGCCCAGTGCCGAATATTACTGATAACAGCCGCGACCCGTTCGGTTTCATTAACAATTTGCTGTAACGCACTTTCTGTCGCTTGTTTGTCTATCAAAACCGCGAAAGAGGACTCCATCCGACATTAGGGTGGAGGTGAATTTCGCATTATTCTTAATGCTTATTCATACAATGTGTACTTTATTTTGGTATAATAATTAATTATTGTAATACTTTTAACTCACAACGAGTATCGCATGAAGATCAACAAAGCGTATAAATTTAGGCTTGAGCCTAATGTAGAGCAACAGGTTATTTTAAATAATCTTGTTGGCTCTGCGCGTTTTGTTTGGAATCAAGTGCTTGCGGTATCGTTTGAGATGTTTGCTAAAAATGAGTTTATTAATGCAACCAACTTGGTTAATAAAATCATGGATATTAAAGCAAATCCTGAGTTTGCCTTCTTAAAAACAAGCTCTAACGCGGTGTCTTTACAACAAAAAATTCGTGATCTCGCTTCTGCTTGGTCACGCTTTTTTGACTCTAAAGTTCATGCACGATTGAAAGAGAATAAGAAAAAACCTAAAAAGCCTAAGTTCTTCAAGCTTGCTGATGGCACAGAAATCCAATTACGCCCGCTTATGCCGCGCTTCAAGCGCAAATCAGATGGGTGTGATTCAATACGCTTGGTACAGTTTGATAAATATTGCCGTGTTGAAGGCAATCGTGTCAAACTACCGAATGGTGTAGGTTTTGTAAAGTTTAGAAAATCTCAAGACATTCTTGGGATAATTAAAAACGTCACCATCAGCAAGAAATCCGGTCATTGGTACGTGTCGTTTGGCACTGAAAGGGAGTTAACTGAAAACCCGACTCATCCCTCTACGAGCGCCATTGGTATTGATTTAGGCGTCACCAAGCTCATCAGTACCTCAGACGGTCAGTACATTAAACCCAAAAACAGCTTTAAAGCCAATCAACTTAAACTTGCCAAGCTGCAACGAGGACTGGCAAAAAAAGTAAAGTTCAGTGAAAACTGGAAAAAGCAAAACCGCAAGATTCAAAAGCTACACCATCATATCGCTAACATTCGCCATGACTACTTGCATAAAGTCACCACCAGCATCAGCAAAAGCCACGCCATGATCGCTTGTGAGGATTTAAAAGTCGCCAATATGTCGAAATCAGCCAGTGGTACGGTGGAGAACAAAGGTCGTCAGGTTAAAGCTAAGTCAGGATTAAACAAATCCATCCTAGATCAAGGCTGGGGCATGATGGTCAATATGCTTGAGTACAAGCAGCAATGGCACGGCGGATTACTTATCAAAGTAAATCCACGCTACACGAGCCAAACCTGCTTTGAATGCAAGCATGTTGCAAAAGAAAATAGACGTACCCAAGCAAAATTTGAGTGCGTTGAATGTGGTTATATTGCGAATGCAGATGTTAATGCAGCTCGTAATATTCTTGCGGCAGGACATGCCGTTTTGTCTGTCGAGGGAAGATGCAGTAAAGGTCGCCCGTTGAAGCAGAAAACTTGCGACGGTCGTGAGAAAGTCGCCTAAGAGCTTTTGCTTTTAGAATCCCCCGCTTGAGCTTGTCGAAAGTGGCGGGAGTATGTCAACCCCTTTCCTAGCCTTTATTCTTCCTTTGCTAGGGATACGATTAAATTCGATTAAGTCTCTTGTTTTATCCTAACCTCTTCTGCTTATTAGGATCATTTTAATGACGACCTATTAGTCTATCTTAATGCTGGCTGACTAAAAAGTCTGCGGTAAAATTTGAGATAGCAGACAGAATAGGTTACTCTTACCGCACAAACATGTTACGAGAATTTAACGTCGCTGTAGTTTTATTTATCAATGACGAGTAAATACTGGCAATAACTGCCATAAAAATTTACTTATTATCACGACAGCGGATGTTCGCTCACAAGCAATAAAGGGATGAAAATCTATCCTAACTATTGCTTAACGCAGCTACTATACACAGCTCCATCTAGCACCGCCCAAGCAGTTTAGGCTCAGTGCTTATCCGTATTTTTGCTAGAGACGCTTAACCAATAAGCGTCTTTTAGCGTCTCGTTACTATCGAGTAAGCCTCACTTGACAGCGTAATGGTCAATCCATTAACAGACGCCTATTGAGAGTTGCCGCCGTTATTTCTAAGACAAATTTTTAGTCTATTTTTTTGCAAATATTTGTCTAACGGACTGTGCTAAATAAAAAAGCGGCATCACATTCAACGTGAGCGTTTGGCTTGCATTACTGTTTATATCATTGCACGGTAGGCAGCGAATGGGACTACTATCCCCTATTACATTCCTAACAGTTTGTGGCATGACTTTTATTGCAAACCTTTATTCTTCAAACAATTGCGAGGTATGAATTTGAAAACTGAGTCATTGTTCCAATTTTCATCAATCACCATTCTTTTACTTTTATTAGGATTTTATGGCGGTACTTACCTGCTGTCTTTATTGATTAAAAAAGATAAGGAAACCACTTCTGGATTTATGGTCGCCGGTCATGGTGTCGGTTTCGGCATGGGCGCGGCGAGTATGACTGCAACTTGGATTTGGGCAGCCTCGTTTTATGCGGCTGCAACCTCCGGTTATAAATACGGCGTTTCAGGACCGCTACATTATGGTTTTTGGGGCGCTTTGATGATTTTATTCATCTACCCTTTTGGCATGCGCTTTCGCGAACTTGCTCCTAATGGACACACCTTAGGTGAACTTATCCACGCGCGCCACGGATCATCAAGCCAATTAATTTTAGCCATATCTAACCTTATGGGCAGCTTAATTAGCTTGATGGTCAACTTTACCGCTGCTGGTGCTTTGGTATCAGTATTATCGCCGTTATCGTTTCAGACCGGCGTCATTATCGCAGGTGTCGGAGTGCTCAGCTATACGTTGACCTCTGGATTTCGAGCGTCCGTATTTACCGATTTTGCTCAATTGGTGGCTCTGATGGCGATTGGAGTCATCATCATCCCTGCAGTGCTATTTGCCATGGGCGGGCCTGCGGTCATGGTCAGCGGCTTATCAAACTTAACCTTAGAGCAGCAAAACCTGTTTTCTTCTGAAGCCTTTTTTCAGCAAGGGGCGCCTTATTTTGTCGCGGTATTGGCTTATGCTATCGGCAACCAAACCATTACCCAGCGATTATTTGCCATTGATAAAACCAAAATCAAAGCAACTTTTGTCACTGCAACGGTCGGCTACGCGGGCATCGTCATTGGACTTGGTATGATTGGCTTGATGGCTTTGACCATTGGTATTGAACCGCTCGATGGCAATATGAATAACTTAATCCCGCAAATGGTTAGTACTTATTTGCATCCGGTATTTATTGCCTTGTTCTTTATTTTGGTCATTGGCTCGTTATCCTCAACCGCTGACTCAGATTTATCGGCGCTATCAACGATTATGATGGCGGACGTTTATGGCAAAAATATCGCTAAAGGGCGCGTAAAACCAAAAACCATGATGCTGGTTGGACGCTCAACCATGATTATTGCCACCGCTGCTGGATTGATTTTCGCTAGCTTTAAGCTTGATATATTGGTCATGCTGGTCTTCGTTGGTGCATTATGGGGCACCATTGTATTCCCTGTGATTGCCAGTGTGTTCTGGAATCGCGTGACCAATGTGGCCTTTACCTCAGCCGTCATCGTCGGGTTGTTATTATTTTGCGTCGCACGCTTTGAGCTGATTCCCATTGAAGGCTTCACCGCACTATTCTTTGAGATTTTGGCCAGTGTTGGCGCTGCTGTCGTGATTGGACTCATGGTCTTTGGCTTTTTAGGACGCAAAATCGGTATGGTCGCCGCCGCTATTACGCTAGTACTGATGCTCATTTTTGCCACCGGCTTTTTACGCCAATATATGGTCTTGTTGGCTTCCTTGACCGCTTACGGTGCCAGTACCATCGTCTGCGTGATTGTCAGCCTTATGGGTGACGAGCATTTTGATTTTGACCTCATTAAACAGCGGGTGGGCAACTACGATAAACAGCCGCAAGCAAAAACGTTACCAAAAACTTAAGCAAAATCTTATTAGGCATTGATGGTTAACCAATGCTTGGTTAGCCATTCTTACTGAAGTCTAGTAAGCAAAAAATTTGTATAAACACTATAAGGAGACATCATGGACAACGTCTTTATCTATGGATTTTATATCCTCGTCTGGCCGGCGATTACCCTTGGGGTGCTGACATTAATCTGTACCGCAACTTATCGCGATTTCAAAAAAGCAAAACGTAATAATCAAGATATTGTCTAGCAAGCGTTAAACTAGAATAGTTATATTTAACAAGTCATCACTGAATTTAGGTTTGGCGATGACTTCATTTGCACCAATTTTGCTATCCTTTTACCTTATTAAGGCTCAAATAATGCCTCATTTATGGTTAAATAGCAGCAACTTAGCAAATAAGCGCTGTTTCGTTAAAAAATGACTTGTAATTTAAATTATTTTTGCTAATATAGGCATCCTTGATTGGCTGGGTGGCAGAGTGGTCATGCAGCGGACTGCAACTCCGTTAACGCCGGTTCGATTCCGACCTCAGCCTCCAATTATTTAGCTATAAATATATAAGTATGACGTTAATTTTAGCTTGCTTTATTAATGGAAATGCTTATAATAGCGACCACTATCTAATAAGTAGAAAGCTTACTTTTAGATAAGACAAGTTTTGCCCGGGTGGTGAAATTGGTAGACACAAGGGATTTAAAATCCCTCGCTAGTAATAGCGTGCCGGTTCAAGTCCGGCTCCGGGTACCATTATATTAAAAGGCCTCCAAGCAATTGGAGGCCTTTTTCTTATAAGCTCATTAAGAAAACAGTGCTTTTATTGTCTTTGAACTCTATCAAATAGATCAATCAACCTTCTACTCTCATTAAAACTTTACATTCCGAACTTAGTAATAAATGTATATCAAAAAAAATCCGACCACATTAAGTGATCGGATTTTTAATATTTGGTGGAGATGGCGGGAGTTGAACCCGCGTCCGCCAGCATTACGCTCATGAATCTACATGTTTAGTTTCTGTCTTTAGTTTTAATCCGCACCGATCCGACAGTCAGGATGGATTGGACGATTCTCTACTTTTGAACCCAAGCGATTGAGACAATCACTTGTGGCGAGCCTACATGCGGACGCTTCAACTTAGTTGACCAACTGTAGGTGATCAGCAACCAAGTAAGCAGGGTTTAAGCTGCTAGAGCGTAAGTTTCGTCGTTTGCGACTATAACAATATATGTTTGATTAACGAGAGGACATACACTCTCGACATGCATCATTGAGTTTCATCACCAGCGTCGAAGCCAGAACATCCCCAATAAGACTGACTATTATATGATACCTGCCTATCAGTTTTCAACCTAAAAACCTTCTGTATTACATTAAGTTACAGCTCAATTGTCTAAGCTAAAACTTTATTCATCCATTGGCCAATATTTTGAATCTGCGGCATACAAACTTGATGCGCCATCGGGTAGGTATGGTAAACGACACTATAGCCTTTCTCCGATAACAAATTTTGTGCTTGCTCGCCTAGAACCACAGGCACCACAGGGTCATGTGTACCGTGTTCAATCAATATCGGCATGTCTTTGTTAGCGGCGCTATAGCTGATATGGTCATTGGTCGCTAGATACGTAGACAACGCCATCAGCCCTGCCAAGCGCTGTGGATAGCCAAGTGCCACATGATATGCCACTGCCCCACCCTGCGAAAATCCTGCAATGACAATATGCTCAGGCTTAACACCGCGCTCGATTTCACGAGCAATCAAGTCATGAATTTGCTGAGAAGATTCTTCGATTTGAGCAATGTCGACTTTACGTTCAAGGCTCATCTCTAAGATGTCATACCATGCGGGCATGACCATACCACCATTAACCGTCACTGGACGATTAGGTGCATGCGGAAAGATAAAACGTACGGCCATGTCATCCGCAAGACCTAACTGTGGAACAACTGGCTCAAAGTCATGACCGCTAGCACCCAAGCCATGCAGCCAAATGACGGCTCGGTCAATCACTTTGTTTTTAGGATTGTGTTCAACAATAACAGCATCTAAATAGTTACTCATGTTTTTAAGTTCCTTTAACTGATAAATAAAATCAGATTTGTTTGTTTGATTAAGCAAGACATACCGTATTTAAATGAGAGTTTATAACTTACCTACTTAACTTTTTAAGCATGCATAAAAAAACCCTCTAACGTATCTAATAGAACAGCAGTAGATGCGACAAAGGGCAAATAGAGGTATGGCAGAAAATCTAAGTAATCGATTGGACTGGTTGCTTAATATCGGCATTTTGACCACGATGACGCAGATAGTGATCAAGCAATACAATCGCCAGCATCGCTTCAGCAATGGGGGTCGCGCGTACACCTACGCAAGGGTCATGACGACCTTTAGTTAGCATCTCAATCGCTTCACCCTCTGTATTGATACTCTTGCCAGCCGTGGTAATACTAGAAGTTGGTTTCAGAGCAATACTAACGCGGATATCTTGGCCTGATGAGATACCACCCAAGATACCACCTGCATGATTGGCCGTAAAACCATCAGGGGTCATCTCATCACGTGAGCGATGACCAAACTGCCCAGCTACGGCCATACCATCACCGACCTCTACGCCTTTAACGGCATTGATACTCATCATTGCATGGGCAATATCCGCATCTAAACGGTCAAATACTGGCTCGCCCAATCCGACGGGCACGCCGCTTGCGATAATCTCTAACCTCGCACCACAGCTCGTGCCTTCACGGCGCAAGCTGTCTATCAAAACCTCAAAGCGGCTGACTGCATCGGCGTCTGCACAAAAAAACGGATTGCTATTGACAAAATCCCAATCGATTTGACTAGCATCTAGCACTTGACTGTATTCCGAGCCAATTTGGGTAACATGACCGCGTACTTGCACGCCTAAGCGCTCATGCAAATATTTTTTAGCGATGGCACCTGCCGCCACCCGCATGGCCGTTTCGCGCGCAGATGAACGACCGCCGCCGCGGTAATCACGAAAGCCGTATTTCATACTATAGGTATAATCGGCATGACCGGGGCGAAAAGTGTCTTTTATTTCACTATAATCTTTTGATTTTTGATTGGTGTTACGAATTAAAAGCCCAATCGATGTGCCCGTCGTTTTACCTTCAAATACCCCAGAGATAATCTCGACTTCATCAGACTCACGGCGCTGGGTCGAGTATTTAGACGTCCCAGGTTTACGGCGATCCAAATCTATCTGCAAATCTGCTTCGCATAATTCTAAACCTGGCGGAACGCCATCGACGATAGCCATCAGGCCTGCGCCATGCGACTCACCGCACGTCGTTACGGTGAAAACCTGTCCAATACTATTGCCAGCCATATTTACCCTTAAACAAATGAAGTCGATTTTTAATTGCCGTTTTTTAATTGCTGTTTTTAATTTATTGTCAGTGTCAATTTTACTTTATTGATTACCATCTAATAATTGCACATAAGCGGCGAATAATTGACGATGAGTCATAAGCTCGTCATAGGTAATAGCAAAAATACCATGACCACCGTGAGCGAATTTCAACCAATCAAATTGGATTTCAGGATACGCTTGCTTTAACGCCCATTCACTATCGCCGACTTCACAGACCAGCAAGCCCTCAGGGCTCAGATAATCTGGCGCTTCAAACAAGATACGATGTACCAAATCCAGTCCGTCCTGACCGGCAGCGAGCGCATGTTCTGGCTCATATAAAAACTCTGGTGGCAAATCGGCCATAATCGCGGCATCGACATACGGAGGATTGGTAACGATTAGCTCATATTGATGCTCAGCAGGAATCTTGGCAAATAAGTCAGACTCAATCACATTAACTTGATGTCCTAAGTCATGATGATCGACATTGACCATCGCAACTTCTAGCGCTCCTTTATCAATATCAACCGCATCGACTAAGGCATCAACAAAGCGGGTGGCAAGCGCAATAGCGATACAACCAGAACCGGTACATAAATCCAAAATACGCTCAGGCTGCGCCAACTGCTTAATCTCTAAACCATGGTCAAAGAAGGCGGCAGCTTGATTGTTCATGCTCATACCAAGCGGCTTTGCCAACTCATTAACATCGAAGTACGGATGGAACTGCTGACGAATCAGCTCGGCGATTGGTGAGCGTGGAATTAGGACGCGCTCATCGACATAAAAAGGCAGGTCGCAGAAATACGATAAATTAATGAGATAACTTAGCGGCTTACGCTCAGCGATACGCTCTTCTAATAAGCCCAGTACCTGCTGCTTCTCTGAAGTGGTTAAACGGCAATCTAGAATCTGATCATTGGCTGCCCAATCTAAGGACAGCGTGTGCAACACAATCGCCGACGCTTCGGCAAATTCATCCGTCGTCCCTTGAGCGACAACCACGTCATAGTTGCGCAGCTGCGTGACCGCAAAACGAATAAAGTCACGGATGCTGACCAGCTGCTCACACGCTTCTGCAAGCTCGGCACGCAAATTATCAAACTCATCGTCTTTACCAAGCAGCCCTGTTTCTAAATCGTAGGTCATCTCATCATCTAAGCCTTGCGACTCATCAGCGAAGTACTGATTTTGAAACTCTTCTGCGCTCATGGTTTGGTCTTCTGACATATCACACCTTACTGATTGCATGCGTATCGACGACATGCGGATGGGTTAAATCGCTGACTTTTAACAGCCGATTTATTAAATTAAAACTTGTCATACATTATAGACGTAAACCTGCTGCGGCGCCAATGACTGTGTTTTTAGCGCAAAAAACTACCGCAAATAAATAAGGCAACTTTTATGATGGGTAAGTAAATGTATCATTAACCTCTTACCACTCTAGCATTTAACGATAAAGCAAATAAACAAGACTCTAATCAAATGTGAATGCTCTTTTATAACTAGCATGACTAAATTATTTCCCAACTGTAGTGAATACGTCAACTGTTGACGTTTAGCAAGCCCTAAACGAAAAAAGATGTGTCAAAAGTTTGCGAAGCGTCCAAATTATGCGCATAATAGCCGCATTAGTTATAACCATAAGTAAGCCAATATGATGAAAATAAAGCCCCTTATCACCGCTATATCTATTGCGATTGTTAGTGCCAGTGTCAGCGCTGTTGCTGCCCCTGCCGACAATACGCGCACTCTACCAGTACGTAAAGCTGACTCAATGCCTACTATTGCTCAGCCTAGTATGGCGAAAAAAGTCAGTCTTAACGTGCAAGAAAACCGCAGCAGTTCACTCGATAGTCGTGCGCCTGTCGTAGCCACGCCTGCTTTAAAGCCTAAATCGCCTGATCGTATGACGCAGCTGATTGAAGAAAAACAGGAAGCTGACGAAGACGACAATGACGCGCAACGAGCAGATGAGCAACAAAGCGTCAGCGCCGACAATATGAGCGTCGAAGAGCTAGCGCGTAAAGATGTACAGTCTGATAGCACCGATGACATCAGTGATGGCCAAGCTGTTGCCGCTCCTAGTGCAGCAGTAGCAAATAACCGCCCAGCCGATACTTCTATCAAAAGTATCGAAGATGTCGATGGTAAAAAATATACCACGCTAAACCTGTCTAATTACGCCAAACAAGTCAACGGTGCCACTTGGACACCGGACATGAAGGTCAACTCCGCAATGACCATCAAAATGCAAGCGTTATTGGATTGGAATCACGCTTCACCGGGCGCTATCGATGGCGGCTGGGGTATGAACAGTAAAAAAGCACTGATTAACTTCCAAACCATGAAAGGCTTGCCTGCGACTGGTAAAATGGATCAAAAAACGTGGGACGCTTTGAATAAAAACATCCCAGCCAATAAGCCAGTGCTAGTGACTTATACCATCACCGAAGATGATGTGAAAACCAACTTTGCTACCACGCCTGCTGATGCAGAAGCCAAATCGAAAATGAAAGGCTTGTATTATCAGGACATCAAAGAGATGTTAGGTGAGCGCTTCCATATGGATGTGCGCTATTTAGACAAGTTAAATAAAAACAAACAGTATAAAGCTGGCGAAACCATCACCGTTTTAAATACGCGCGATCCACTCAAACAGCGAATTAATCGCGTCGTTGCCAATAAAGCCGACAAAACCCTTTATGCTTATAACGGTGATAAACTGGTCGCCACTTATCCAACAACAGTCGGAAGTGATGCGACACCTTCACCGCAAGGCACGTTTAAAATCATTAATAAAGTAAAAATGCCGTGGTATAAAGCGACCGTTGGTAAAGGGTCAGACAAACAAGTACATATGCTACCACCAGGTCCAAACAGCCCTGTCGGTGTGGTATGGATGGGCTTGTCTAAGCCATCTTATGGTCTACATGGCTCACCGAAACCTGAAGGTATCAGCCGCCAAGCATCCGCTGGTTGCGTCCGTTTGACCAACTGGGATGTGTTAGAGGTATATGCCAATATCGAAAATGGTGCCACCGTTGAGCTAAAATAGTTGTTATTAATTAAAATGAACAACAACACATTGTAAGCAATAAAAAAACAGCTCCTTTTTAGGGGCTGTTTTTTATTTTATATAAAGTCTAAAGCTAAGCCGCCTTTCTTTATTTTTAATTTTTATGGTGGCGGGCTTTTGAAACTGCTAGCTTTTGAAATAGCCAGCTTTTGAAATAACTCAGCTTTAAAGTCGTAGCTTTGTAGCCCTAGGCTTTATGACTTTCCTTACCCGTGATACTTCCCACTTTTTTGGTAAAAAATAAGGCAGCAGGAATGGATACAATGATCCCTGCGGCAACCGCCATTTGGATGTGCGGGATTTGGTTAAATCCTGTGACCAAAGCGGCAATCATTAATACACCGACGGTCACGGTTGCGGCTATTGAATAGATGACAGAAAATAGTGGCCAGTTCATGATGTATTCCTCATTTATTGTGTGGGTATAACACCTTTATACACCAAATCCACACAAATAGTAAGCCTTTTCTTATAGACCCACAGCCCATTTATAGCAAGTGATTCATATTAAAAGCCATATTATAATTATTGATTTGTACTTGGCATTTTTCTCTTGAAAATATAGCTAAACTATCCGCTTATCTGTCTTTTATCTCCCTCTATTTAGGCACAAGAAATTTACACGCTATAGGCACAAGAAATTTACACGCTATTGGACATTTATCATTACAATAGTAGACCTTCTGCTTTCTTTAGTTTTAGAGTTCTTGTCGTTCTCTATACTCTGAACTGCCACTTTTATCTTCTAACCTCATTTTTTAATAAAGTTTTCTTCTATGACCTCCTCTCACGCTGACACTTCTAAAGACTCATTACCTATGAATCACCCTAAAAACGATGCTGAGTTTGCAGATAAACGTAATGTTGGCAATATCGACAACGAGGCTGTTATCGAAGAACAGACGCATAGCGAAAATAACAATGAGGAAGAACGAGCAACAGCGTCAAAAGATGCGCAAGTGCCTGAGGCAACCATCAAAATGGAAACGGTGGCACCCGATGTGGTGGTTGCTTCCTTAGAAACGCCGGAAGACGTTGACGACTCTCAACCTGTTGATGAATTTACAAATAATAATTCAGACATTGAATTTACCGATACAGCGGAAGCGTTTTTTCAGGAGAAGGATAAAACTGAGGTCAACGCCGCCGCAAATAAAACTATCTCTAATCAAAACCATGCAAAAGACACAGAAACTCAAAAATTAGTAGTTGAAAAAAAACGGCAAGAGAATGTAAAACAAAACCTAAATAGCTTAGATATAGATAACATCAACGATAAAAAAAATAACAAACAAAATAAGCAGGAAGTTAATAAGGCTGAAAACACACGCCAAACCGCTAATAAGGCTTTGGAAGGCGACAACCACGTAAATATAGATAATCTAGAAGATGAAGAGATCAAAGAGAAAAAAGAAGCCAAACTTGAGTCTTATAAGCAGTTTGTCGCCGAGCAATTCAGTAATAAAAAAGTAGACTATCCAGAAGTACGGGTCCGGATTGAGGCCAACGCCCTGCCGAGTAAAATGTATTTTGTGATGAATATCCTCTCGGCTATCATCGCAAGCTATGGTTTGGTGACCAATTCGGCAGCGGTGGTTATCGGCGCGATGCTAGTAGCAATGATGCTCGGTCCTATCACTGGTGTGGCGTTGGCGATTATTGACCACCGTATGCCGCTATTGCGAAAATCACTTATTACGGTATTTCTTGGCATCTCTTTGGTGGTGTTGGTCGGTTTCATCGTTGGTTGGCTACATAAAGATCAACCACTTACTGTCGAGATATTATCGCGCACCCAGCCAACTTCGATGGATTTGATGATTGCCTTAGCTGGTGGTACGGCAGGTGCTTATGCCATGGTTTCGCCGCACTTGTCGGTCGCTGTGGTTGGGGTCGCCGTGGCTACGGCATTGGTGCCACCGCTTGCCGCCAGTGGGATATTATTTGCCAATGGTGAGATGCAAATGGGACTTGGCGCGCTGCTATTGGCCTTGACCAATATTATCGCCATTCAATTTACCAACGCTTTGGTATTATGGCTACTAGGTTTTCGCCGCTTGGTCGATGATGATTATAAATCAAGTACTTATTGGACCTTTTTACGGCGTAATGCGGTGACGTTATTGTTGTTAGGCGTTTTAGGGACCTATTTAACCATCAACCTACAAACCAACGCCAAGCAGCAAGGGTTTGAAAGTAGCGTCAAAGAGACGATTAATAGCTACTTTAGCGACAAGGGTAACGTGCTGACCAATACCCAATTCGATAAAGACACTTCCCATCAAGTCGTGCGCGCGGTGATTCGCGGCGAGACCACCCCTACCTTTTATGACGTCCGCCAAATTGAGGCGATTATTAGCAAAAATATGGCGGAACATTTTCCCGACTATTTACCCATTAAGCTACAGCTACGCTATATGCCCGTGCAGGTGATTGAATCACACCCACTTATTCAAGATAAACTCGATAAAACCGATGTGACCGTTTTAACCAACTGATGTGTTTGACGGTTTAATTTATCCTAGTCACTTAATACAAGCGCTTGCTTAATAAAGAAAATTAAGCCTTATTTCCACTGCGTTTGCTGATGAATCTTCAACACGCTTGGTACGTTTGTGCTAAAATCGCTTGCAAAATTATTTTACTTATTCTATTTAATAAAACCATTCGTCAGTAAGGAGCCGCTGTGAGCCAGCCACATCAAACAGCCGATATTCGTCAAGCTTTTATCGATTTTTTTATAAGCAAGCAGCACACCCCCGTCGCCTCATCGAGCTTGATTCCCTACAATGACCCGACATTGCTATTTACCAATGCCGGTATGAATCAGTTTAAAGAGACCTTTTTGGGTATGGAGCCGCGCGACTATACGCGTGCGGTGAGCTCACAAAAATGCGTCCGTGCCGGCGGTAAGCACAACGATTTGGATAATGTCGGTTATACGGCGCGCCATCATACTTTTTTTGAGATGCTCGGCAACTTCTCGTTTGGCGATTATTTTAAACAAGCGGGTATTGCTTATATTTGGGAATTTTTAACTTCCGATGAATGGTTGGCAATCGATAAAGATCGCTTGTATGTGACCATTTATGAAACTGATGATGAAGCCTTTGATATTTGGCATAAAGACATTGGCTTGCCTAGTGAGCGCATCATCCGTATTGGTGATAATAAAGGCGCACCGTACGCCTCTGATAACTTTTGGACCATGGGTGATACCGGTCCTTGCGGTCCTTGTACCGAAGTTTTTTATGACCATGGCCCTGATATCGAAGGCGGATTGCCGGGTACACCAGAAGAAGACGGCGACCGCTATATCGAGATTTGGAACTGCGTCTTTATGCAGTTTAACCGTCAAAAAGACGGTACCATGCTGCCGCTACCTGCGCCGAGCGTCGATACTGGCATGGGGCTTGAGCGTATTAGCGCCATCATGCAGGGCGTCCATGGCAACTATGAGATAGATTTATTTATCCATCTAATGGATGCGGCGGCTAAGATTTTAGGTATTGAAAACCAGCAACAATCCTCATTAAAAGTCATCGCCGACCATATTCGTGCCGTGGCCTTTTTGATTGCTGATGGCGTAACCCCAAGTAACGAAGGGCGTGGTTATGTACTGCGCCGTATCATTCGCCGTGCCGTACGTCATGGCAATAAACTTGGCGCGGACAGTGAATTCTTTTATAAAATGGTCGCGCCTTTGGTTACTGAGATGGGCGACGCCTATCCCGAGCTAAAAGACAAACAAAGCGCGATTGAAAACGCCATTCAAAAAGAAGAAGCCCAATTTGCCAAAACCTTAGCACAAGGGTTACGCTTGCTTGCCAGCGAGCTTGAAGGCTTACAAGACGGTGATACGCTCTCTGGCGAAGCAGCATTTAAACTTTATGATACTTATGGTTTTCCCGTTGATTTGACCGCTGATATCACCCGTGAGCGCGGTATTGTGATTGATGAAGCAGAATTCGATGAGCACATGCAAGCACAGCGTGAACGTGCGCGTGATGCGGGCAAATTCGACGTTGATTATAGTAGTGTCATTCAAGTAGACAACCCAACCACCTTTGTCGGCTACGAACAGCTTGAAGAAGATGGCGTGACCATTCATGCGCTTTATCAAGACGGCAATCCAGCCGAGAGCTTGGCTGAAGGCATGGAAGGCGTTATTGTCCTTGACCGTACCCCATTTTATGCTGAAGGCGGTGGTCAGGTTGGCGAGCTGGGTGAGATTCGCACAGCGACAGGTGTTTTTGAAGTGCAAGATACCAAAAAATCTGGCCAAGCCATTATCCATTATGGTGTGGTCACTATGGGCGAAATTAACGCTCAGCAAACGGCTGATGCACAAGTATTATCAAGCATTCGTGCGGCGAGTGCCAAAAACCACTCAGCGACGCATTTATTGCATGCGGCATTAAGAGAAGTACTGGGCGATGCAGTCACACAAAAAGGCTCATTAGTCTCAAGCGAAGTATTACGTTTTGACTTTTCTTATGACAAACCGGTTAGCGCTGCTGAAATCAGCCGTATCGAACGTCTTGTCAATGAGCAAATTCAAGCCAACACCCCTGCCCGTATCGAGCATATGTCTATCGATGAAGCGATGAAACAAGGTGCGATGGCGTTATTCGGCGAAAAATATGGTAATGACGTCCGTGTCTTGACCATGGGTACCGACAGTATCGTTGATGGTCAGCGTAAGCCGTTTTCTATTGAGCTGTGTGGCGGTCTTCACGTACAGCGTACTGGCGATATTGGGGTATTAAAAATCACCAGTGAATCAGGTATTGCTGCGGGTATTCGCCGTATTGAAGCGGTCACTGGGATGAATGCCATTAAAAACATGCAGCAAAGCGAGCAGCAACTGAGCGAGCTTGCAGCTCAGCTAAAAGTCAAACGTCCAGAAGTTGCACAGCGTGTGCGCACCATGGCAGATAAGCAGCGTGATTTGGAAAAACAACTAGAACGCTTAGAGCAAAAAATTGCTAGCGCCCAAGCGGCAAACTTGCTTGATGACGTGCAGACAATCGCTGGTACATCGGTACTTATTAGCACCTTAAGCGGTGTTGATGGCAAATCGATCCGTACCCTAATAGACGATGTAAAATCAAAACTGCCGTACAGCGTGATTGTGTTAATTGGTGATAAAGACGAGCAACTGGCACTGGCGGCAAGCGTTGATAAATCGCTAACCGATCGCGTCAAAGCGGGCGACATTATTCGTCATTTGGCAAGCGAGCTTGGTGGTAAAGGCGGCGGTAAGCCTGATTATGCCCAAGGTGGTGCGCCAAAATCTGCCAATACCAATGCCGTTATCAGTGCACTGAGCGCTTGGGTTGCAGAAAAGCTGGCGTAAATAGTAGGAATATAGGGGATTGGTTATAACGGTTATAACCAATCGCCATATATCTAATTCTTGCTAGCACTTAAAGTTATACGGCTAATGTGGTATAAAGTAGCACGCTTAACGACTGTCAGCATATCAAGTGTATGAGTATAAACAGTAAAACAGCAGAGCAAATAAAGGGCGCAATTTTTATAATTCGGCTTTATCGTTATTAAAATGAATCTTGCACTGTCATGGCAGACCGCGCCATGATGGATTGATGTCGACAAGTAACAGATGGCCATTGGTGAATAATAGGTAGATTTTTATGGCGTTAATAGTACAAAAATACGGCGGCACCTCGATGGGCAGTATCGACCGCATCAAAAATGTCGCCAAACGAGTCAAACGTTGGCATGACAACGGTCATCAAGTGATCGTAGTTGTGTCTGCCATGAGCGGTGAAACCAACCGTTTGATTGATTTAGCACGCCAAATCAGCAGCCAACCTGATCCACGCGAATACGACCAAATGGTCTCAACGGGCGAACAGGTTTCTATCTCTTTACTGGCGATGGCGATTAAAGAGCTCGGTATTGGCGCCCGTTCATTCACCGGTCGCCAAGTCGCCATTAAAACCGATAGTGCCCACACCAAAGCGCGTATCGAAAGCATCGATGATAAAAACATCCGTGAGCAACTAGATGCGGGCAACATTGTCATCGTGGCAGGTTTCCAAGGTATCGATGAAGAAGGTAACGCCACAACCTTAGGTCGCGGCGGCTCGGATACCACAGGTGTTGCCATTGCCGCAGCCTTGGGCGCTGATGAATGCCAAATCTATACCGATGTCGATGGCGTTTATACCACTGACCCACGCGTGACCTCAAAAGCCAAAAAACTTGAAAAGATTACCTTTGAAGAAATGCTTGAAATGGCAAGCCTTGGCTCTAAGATTTTACAGATTCGCTCAGTAGAGTTTGCTGGCAAATACGGCGTGCCTCTACGCGTATTATCCAGCTTTGATGAAAACAACGATGGTAGCTTCGACCAAGACTTTCAAGACAATGTCGGCACCCTAATTACGATAGACGAAGGAGACAATATGGAACAGGCAATCATCTCAGGTATCGCTTTTAATCGCGACGAAGCAAAAATAGTCGTGCGCGGTGTGCCCGATCATCCTGGTATCGCCTCTGCCATCCTAAGCCCTATCGGTCGCGCCAATATCGAAATCGATATGATCGTGCAAAACCTATCGACCAATGGCACCACTGATTTTACCTTTACCGTCAACCGTACGGACATGGATAAAACCATGAAAGTGCTAGAAAACGAAGTCAAAGATGAGATTGGTGCCAAAGAAATATTGGCCAACAACGAAGTGGTAAAAGTGTCATTGGTTGGTGTTGGTATGCGCTCGCATGCAGGTGTTGCCAGCCTTATGTTCCAGACTTTGGCTGAAAACAACATCAATATCCAAATGATATCGACCAGTGAAATTAAAGTCTCTGTGCTTATTCAAGAGCAGCATTTAGAAAAAGCCGTGAAATCATTGCATACCGCCTTTGGTCTTGACCGCGAAGACGGAGACAGCACAATCGCTGGGTTATAATATTTAAAAGCTATATATTAAATCACTGTAAGATACTTCTGGTTTAATAATGATGGGTTAAGTAGCGATTATTTTTTAGTAAAATTTCGATTAAATAGAGTCTTTTTAGGCTCTATTTTCTTTTATTACTATTGCTCAGGTAAGTATATACCTAATAGTTTTGTGAAAATCCGTGACAGTATCTGTTATGCCCCCTATAATGGGGCTTTCATTTGGGCTAAATGAATTTATCTATCATTACCGCTATGAGTACTAGGTGACGCAGAGTTTTTATAATGACTGCTCTGCCTATTTAGTACTAGAGTAATGTCCTGTAATTGAGACGCAATCTGATGAGTAATAATCTGTTGATGCGACATAAGGAGTGTGACGCATGTTAATTTTGACACGCCGCGTGGGCGAAACGCTAATGATTGGCGATGAAGTCAGTGTGACTGTCCTAGGCGTTAAAGGCAATCAAGTACGAATCGGCGTCAATGCGCCAAAAGATATAGCGGTACACCGTGAAGAGATTTATCAGCGTATTCAGCATGAACGCACGGTACAATCGCAAATGCAACATCTTGAGCAAGGCAGCTTTGCACCTTCATTCGATGATGAAGACTATTTTAACCGCTAAGTTGATCGCTTGTTCGTTAACTAACTATCAATAATTATTGGGCATAAATTAAGCACCCTATTTTTGCTTTCTAATCTGCTCTGAGGTCATGTATTTATGAGTATCCGTCAATCAGATGTATCGGCTCTACTTAATGGTTTGAATAAAAAAGCCATTGGATTCAATGATGTCATCAGCTTTATTGATGATTTTTATCGTTATGCGCCAGCGCCTTTTGTTAATGGTATGCTGCACAATGCAGCGGGCGAAAACGAAGGCAGCGCCAAGATTTTTGGTTTTGCTAAGCACCATGGTCTAAATCAATTGGACACGCTAAAGTTGTTCGGTGAGCATTACACCAAGGTACAAGCAACGCCAAAGGGTACCGACCATGCCAATATCCGCAATTTTTTACATTGGGGCTGGCGAGGATTTTTGATGGAAAAAAATCCATTAACGCCGCGTCCAAGTGTTGATACTAGCGCGCTGTAGTTTTCTATTTTTGCTAATTATCTATTTTAAAAGTATTAAAAAAGCCACGCTATACAATTAGCGTGGCTTTTTCTGTTTACTGCTTTCAATTTAGTGCTTTTGACTTAATGCTGCTTAGCCGCTTACTTGTCTCAATTAACTGCGATAAAGCTGCTGCTTATTTATTATGAAATTTAACAGGTTGTACTGCCCCTTTAGGATTGGGCATGTTGGGATAATGATGCTCGTGCTCGACATCACATTCCGCGCCCACGACAGAGCCATCGTCTCGCACAGGTTTATGAATATAACCGGTACGCTCGGCTGGCGGCAGATGCTCATGCTCCCATACCATCACCGCTTGCATACAAGTTTCGCGCTGCTCAGGCGTCAGCTTACGACCATCCGGCCATTTACCCAGCTCAATGGCTTGGCGAAACTTTTCTACCACTTCTGGTGTGACACTTGCTAATATCGTTTGTTTATCCATCGTACCTACTCTCCACGACTATTTTATAATCCAGTACTGTTTTGAGAAATCTAGCACTGCATTCATTCTTCTATAATATCATCATCGATATCCATACTGAATTCTTCGGCATGGACGTTCCAGTGTAATTTGGTGCGGCAGGCTTCATAAAAATCAAACCCTGGCGGATGAAGCAAGGTCAGCTTATCAGGATGTTTGCGAATATACAGACGCTGCTCTTGGTCGAGCGCGATACTCGGCTTGCCGTCGGCGCTAACTTGTGGCTGGGTGCGGTTATCTTCATGAATACGAATACAAATCTCGCTGGTGCCACTCACTACAATCGGGCGACTGGACAAGGTATGCGGATGCATCGGCACCAAACAAATGGCATCCATACTCGGATGAATAATCGGACCACCGCCAGAGAGCGCATAAGCAGTGGAACCCGTCGGTGTCGCCACAATAAGTCCATCGCTATGCTGACGATAGACATCGTGCCCGTCAATTTTCATCTGAAAATCAATCATGTGCACCGATTTACCCGCATGCAGCACTACATCGTTGAGCGCCATATCTTCATGAATGATTTTTCGCCCTTCACGAATCTCCATGGTCAGCAAAAACCTGTGATCTAATTGATAATCGCCCATCAATACTTGGCGTAGTTTAAAGGCCGCTTCATTGGGTTTCACATCGGCCAAAAACCCCAAACGACCACGGTTGACTCCTAGAACTGGCACCCGATAGCGCGCCAATGCTTCGGCGGCATGCAATATCGAACCATCGCCGCCTACTACGATGACTAAATCGCAAATCTCACCAATCAAGCTGCGTTTGACGATTTTAACTTTTTCAATTTCAGTGAGGTTCAAAGTAGGCAAATTGGCCGTCTGCACATCCATAATTAATGTCAGATTCATCTCATTGATGGTATTGGCAATCTGTACCAGACTTTGGGTCACGCTGCGTTTTCCGGCGCGGCCCATCAAACCAATGCGCCTAAACGCTGGGTTTTTGATGGCATGAAACAGCTCTGATTCATGTAAGTGCGGCAATCGGGCGGACTGCGCTGAGTTTTCCATAAAACGACTCGGCATAACGATAAAATACAGTGCAATGATAACGAGAAATCAGCGCTTAGACTAGCATGTTTATGAAGTTTCGTTGTTAACTGTCGTAATTGGCCCCATATACCCTCTATCATACGCCACTTTTAGGCATATTTGTTTTGCTACTCATTACCGCTTTATATGTCGATATTCCCTAGTTAATTAAGGCTCGATAGCCATGTGATGCCTTGCATGCGCTCACGTAAACACAGTTGACAATAATGGCGGTTTTGCTAAAGTAGCTGGTATCTTAGTTATTTATATTTTAAAAAGGACAACTTTATGGCAAATCCTATTGTCAGTCGCGCAGAGCTTGCCGTTGGCGGCGCGCCGATGACGGTAAAGGGTGTGATTCAAAAGACCAGTTTATTGCTTGGACTATCGGCGATTACGGGTATTGGATTTTTCTTTTATGCATTGATGGCAGGCCTATCACAAGGCTTTATCACCATGGCCGCTTTTGGTAGTATGTTTGCCGCCTTTGGTCTGGCGATTTTTATCACCTTTAAACCGCAAAAAGCCAAAACCTTTGCCGTACCTTATGCGTTATTGGAAGGTATCTTTTTAGGTGGTATCTCGCTATTCTTTATGCGCATGTACCCAAGCGTGCCAGTTACTGCGATGTGTGCGACCTTTGTCACCGCTGCGGTCATGCTAGGGCTGTATCGCTCAGGTTTGGTTAAAGTCACTGAGAAATTCCGCTCAATCGTCACCTCAGCATTGATTGCTATCATGTTGGTTTATGTGGCGCAGTGGGTATTATCTTTAGCGTTCGGTTCGAGCTTACCTTTCTTATTTGAAGGTGGCGCTATCGCTATCGGCTTTAGCTTATTTGTCATTGTTATCGCTTCTTTTACGCTGCTATTGGACTTTGATAATATCGATCGCGGTGTGGCGATGGGCGTCTCAGAAGACTACGAATGGTTATTTAGTATCGGTATTCTTGCGACGCTAGTATGGATGTATATCGAATTTATGCGTTTACTAAGCTACCTACAAGACTAAACTAAACCCTGTTTAGCCGTTATTTAAAATAATTACCCACAAAAAACCGTCTTTATAAAGACGGTTTTTTGTGGGTAATTTTTAAGGTTTATATAAATAAGTTTAAGCTGCTTTACATTAGGCACGCTTTAGACGCAGTGCGTTTAATACCACAAATAATGAGCTTAACGACATACCAATCGCCGCAAGCCAAGGCGGCACATAGCCTAAAGCTGCGGGTATCAAGACGCTACTATTATAAATCAGCGCCCAACGTAAGTTTTGCTTAATAATACGTTTGGTCTTATCAGCGATACGCTTCGCCGCCGTGATAGCTTCGATTTGACCATTTAGAATGATACTGTCACTCGATACTTGCGCCAAATCTGCTGCGCCCGCAATCGAGGTTGAGACATCTGCCGCTGCTAAAACAGGCGCATCATTAATACCGTCACCAACCATAAGGACGACGGCGCCTTTTGCTTGTAGCGCTTGAATATGATTGACTTTATCGGTTGGCGACAGGCCGTTATAAGCGGCTTTCATGCCTAACTCTTCCGCCATTACCAGTGCTTGCGGACTTGGGTCACCGGTTAGCATGACCGGCTCAATACCTGATTTTTTGAGTGCGGCGAGCATAGACGGCGCACTGTCACGTACCTTATCATTAAAGTAAAAACCTGCCAGCGCTTGCCATGCATTTGACTGACTATTTTGACAAGACAATACCACCGCCGAGCTGGCACGATGAGTGGCTAAATCAATGATTAAATTGTTATCCACATTAGCAGCATAGCCCGTTCTATCTAAGGCAAAATCGACATGACCGATGCGATATAGGACACCATCAATCATCGCTTCTACCCCGCCTGCAGGATAATACTGCAGCGCTTGCGTGGCTGGCAGATGTAATTGATAAGCGGCGGTGAGCAAAGCGTGGGCAATCGGATGGCGGCTGCCCACTTCTAGCGCGGCGGCAATCGCTAATAACTTGTCTTTTTCTTCATTGCTAGCAGCTGTCGTATCATTAGTTGCCAATCGCTCGATATTTAATAAATTGGGCTTACCATAAGTGAGCGTGCCTGTTTTATCAAACGCCACATGGGTAATCTCAGCAAGGGTTTGCAGCGTATGGCCTCGTGTGGTTAAAAAACCATAACTTGCTAATCGATTGGTTGCTACCGTCAGCGCAATCGGTGTCGCTAAAGACAGCGCACACGGACAGGTCGCCACCAATACCGCCACCGTTGCCCAAATCGCTTGGCTTGGGTCGACGATATACCAACCAATGAACACCAAAGCTGACAATACTAAAATCCGCGCTACAAACCAACGCGCCAGCTTATCCGCTTGCTGAGCGAGTTTTGGTTTCTCACTCATCGCCCGATTCATCAGCCTATCAATCAACCCTATCTGGCTGTCTTCTGGCAATGCCGTCACTAACATCTCAAACGGCTGACTGTCGTTTTGGGCGCCGCCAACGATATAATCGCCTTGGGTTTTGATGATTAAATCACCCTCACCAGTTAGCAGGCTTTGCGAGACGGTCGCGGTAGAGCTAAGCAAGATACCATCGCTGATAATCTCAGAGCCGGCTTCCACCATAATAATATCGCCCACTTGCAAACTGTGAGCGGTCACCATCTGCCTTTTTTCTGGCACGGCTTCTGTCTGCGCTATATTTGATGGTTTATGATTTACCTGCTGCCAGTCTTGAGCGATACGTGACGTCAATTGCTGAATATTGGCATCCATGCTTTGCTTAAAGTTGGGCATCGTTTTTGCGGTAGTGGTTGTGCCATTTGTCGCTAAATTATTATTTGAGTTAAGCACCTGTTCAGCATTATTATCAGAAAGAGCGTCATTATCAAGGGCAGTATTATTAAGCGTATTTTGCTCTATGAGCTGCAAGATACGCGCCGCCGCGTCTTTATCTTCGGCAATTTTTTGTACCAAGACGGGCTCGACCACCACCAAGTCATTGGCCATAGTGGCGGCTTTTAAGCGTGCATTATGCTCAATATAACGCCCAGCCAATAAGAAGAAAATAAACATACTGACCGAATCAAAGTACGTTTCCCCTTGCCCTGTGATAGTGGCATAAAGGCTGGCAAAGAAGGTCACTACTAAGGCGATACTAACCGGTACATCCATATTGACTTGGCGGGCACGAATCGCTGACCATGCTGAGGTAAAAAACGGCACACCGGCATAAAAGAACACCGGCGTACTGACAAATAGCGACACCCAACGTAGAAAATCACGCTGAAATATCAGCATGTCGCTATATTCACCAAAATAAATCGCCACCGCATACATCATCGCCTGCATCGAGCCGAGCGCCGCGATACCAAGCCGCAATAGCATCTGACTGTTATGACGTGCCAGCATGGCTTCATGGGTATCTTGACGATAAGGCTTGGCTTCGTAGCCAATCTCATTGATAACGCCCAAAATACGACTAATCGGTAGCTTATCTTCGTCCCAAATCACCCGCATACGTTGATTGGTTAAATTCACCTGACATTGGCTGATGCCATCTAACTCATCTAGCCGCGACTCAATCAGCCACGTACAGGCAGCACAGCGCAGATTATTGACCGATAGTTCTGCTACCGACATGCCATCTTGCGCATAGACAAATTGTGATTTTATTTCATCGTGATCATAAGCTTCAAGGCGCGTCAGCTGGGTTGGTAAACTTGCCGTACGGTTAATCTCCGAGCGGTCAAGATAATATTGCTCAAGCCCTGCCTCGACAATACTTTGCGACGCTAACTGACAGCCCATACAGCACATCTCGCGAGACTGACCTAAAATATCGGTATGAAAAGGCGGCTCTGGCACCGGATCACCGCAATGAAAACAATGACCGGCAAGCGGCAACACCAGACCCTCAGTAATCGAGTGGTCTTGATAGTGGCGGTTGTTATTTGCTGGCATAGATGAGGGAATACTAGACATAATCGCGCTATTTCCTTTCGACAAGTTTACTTGCAGCCGACCGGCTTTTAATAGACTTGCTCTGATTAACGAGAGTCAACCCCTATGTAAAAAAGCGATTGAATTATCTGCCTTTAACACAGCTACTTTACATAGATATTGGCACAACGTTATTGGCATAAATGAGACCAAAAAAATCGGTAAAAACGATTAATAAAAGGGGTCGATAAAACTGTTGGTATCAACCTAATTATTAATATAAACATTATACTACAAGCGCGCGGCGTAAGCAGCCTAGCCCTTTATCCCAAAACATTAATACCTCTAAAACACCTACTACGAAAGTCTAACGCCTGCTTAATGAATGCGGGCGTTGATGATGATAGATTGAAAAATTTGTCAATTTGCGTCATTATGAGGCAGTTTTTTATCCCAAAATGGTGTGTCATCAGTGCAAAAGTCTAATTCTAAGCGACCACAGTCGTCTAAGCCTGCTATCAATACGCTACCCTCACAGCAGCGCGGCGTGGTGTTTAGTGGTATTTTATTAATCGTCATTATCGCAGCTATGGTGCTATTGGCGCTATATTTGGTCAAACTTGATCGCACCATTACCCACAAGTTTGAGGGCAAGCGCTGGGACATTCCTGCTAAGGTTTACTCGCAGCCCCTAGAGCTGTATCAGGGTGCCAATGTCGATACAGACACCATGAAAACTTGGCTTAAGCTGCTCAATTATCAAAGCAACAAGGCTTATGATCGCACCGGTACCTACCATAAATCTGGCAATACCTACTTTATCCACACGCGCGGCTTTACGTATAGCGCCAACGACGTCGATAAAGAGCAAGTCATCAAAATGACCTTTGCTGGCAATAAGATTGAGTCGGTACAAAGTACCCAGCCTGCCAAAACTGGCATTATTCGTCTGGAGCCAGTAAACATCGGCGGTATTTATCCAGACAGTAACGAAGATCGCATGGTGGTGACGCTCGATCAAGTACCGCAGCCGCTGATTGACGCGCTTATCGCCACCGAGGACCGCGGGTTTTATGAGCACAAAGGCGTCTCGATACGCGGTATCGCGCGTGCGGTATTAAACAACTTTACCGGTGGCCCTAGACAGGGCGGCTCGACCATCACTCAGCAGCTGATTAAAAACTTTTATCTGAACTCCGATCGGACGATGAAACGTAAAGCCAATGAAGCATTGATGGCGGTGTTACTTGAGCTGCATTATAGTAAAGATGAGATTCTGCAAACCTATCTAAACGAGATTTACTTGGGTCAAAACGGCAATCGCTCTATCAATGGCTTTGGCCTTGCCTCACAATTTTATTTTGATAAACCCCTCAAAGAGCTGCGTTTAGACCAACAGGCGCTGCTCGTTGGTATGGCAAAAGGCCCGAGCGTTTATAATCCGCGCCGTCATCCAAACGATTCGACAGCGCGCCGTAATACCGTACTGAATAATATGCTGGCGGTCGGTAAAATTAGCCAAGAAGAGTACGAAAAAGCGATAGAAAAACCACTCGATGTGGCGGACAAACCCGTCGAAGGCAAAAGCCAGTTCCCTGATTTTTTAGATATCGTCAAGCGTGAATTGAACAAAGTCTATTATTCTGATGATCTAAAAAACGAAGGTCTGATTATCATCAGTACCTTAGATCCTATTGCCCAATTGGCAGCGGACAAAGCGGTTGAAAGAAAACTTGGTGAGCTACGTCGTCGCGGTAGCAAGACCAAAGACTTACAAGGCGCATTGGTCAGTGCCAATCCTGAAACCGGCGAGCTGGTGGCAGTGGTCGGTAGTGGCAGTGAATTTACCGGTTTTAACCGTGCTGTCGATGCCAAGCGTCAAGTTGGCTCGTTATTAAAGCCAATTATCTATATGACGGCGCTTGAAAGCGGGCGCTATAATTTGGCAAGCTCGGTCGATGATTCACCGATTACGGTCAATTTGAGTGACGGTACTGAGTGGAATCCAAAGAACTATGACAATCGTGACCATGGTTACGTGCCATTTACCACCGCTTTGTCGCAATCGTATAATCACAGCGCGGTACGTTTGGGTATGGAGTTTGGCGTTAACACCTTTGCCAAACAGCTACAGCGCATGGGCGTAAAAGAGAAAATACCGCCTTATCCTTCGGCTTTATTAGGCTCGGTCAATCTTAGCCCAATGGATATGCTGGGCGTTTACCAAGTATTTGCTACCGGTGGTTTCCGCACGCCTATTCATAGTATTCGTAGTGTTATTGATGATCGCGGACATATTTTGCAGCGTACCGGTTTAAATACCCAGCGTAGTATTCCGCCTGAGACCAACTTTTTGATTAACTATGCCTTGCAAGACGTGGTTAAAAATGGCACGGCCAAACGCATACAATCGCTTGGCAGCAACTTAAACCTTGCGGGTAAAACGGGTACGACCAACGACTACCGTGATGCTTGGTTTGCGGGCTACAGTGGCAATTATGTTAGCGTGGTTTGGGTCGGCCGTGATGACAATAAACCCATCGGTCTAAGCGGTGGTAGTGGCGCTTTGCCAGTTTGGGTCGATTATATGAATCGTCTCAAACTGACCCCTGTTGCGCTGCCAGAGCCCGAAGGAATTGAGTGGTTATGGCTTGAGAACAACTCTGGCAAGTTGTCTAATGAACGCTGTGCTGATGCGCGCTATCTGCCCGTGATGTCAGCGTATCTACCCGAAGAAGCCAGCAGTTGTGCTATTAGCTTATATCAGCAAGAGCGTGCCCGCGAGCAGATACAATGGCAAAATGAGCAAGGCTCTATCAATCAGCAGCGCCGCCGTGAAGGTTTGGATATTCCTAATGGCGAAGCCGTTGATACGGATAACAACGATGGCGATGCTGATAATGCTGAGCAAGAGGGCGGGTCGAGCAATCGTGCCGATACTTGGTACGACCGCGCCGTTGAATGGTTCTAGGGTTTTTAAGACTTAAAAAAGGGTTTTAACATGGCTTTATTGATACAGCAAACTGTCACCGCTAAGCAGGCTAGTACTGCTCCTTCTAAAGGGCAAACTAAGCTGATTAATACGATTCTTGCTACTAGCGCCCTTATTAGCGCATTAAGTTTAAGTGCTTGCCAAACGGCACCGATAGCAATAAAAACGTCTCCTGCGCAAACGTCAGTAGCTCAAAAACAGCAGCCTACAGCAAAACAGCCAGTAACGGTAACCCAAGCACCCATTGTTAAAGGCGATGATAATAAGTACTCTACCGTGCCTAATACAGTGCCTACACAACCGACTTCGCCAATGCAGTCATCCGAAACAGAACAGGTCTATACGCCAGCAACACAAAGTCCAATCATCACACAGCCTGATAGCCAAGATACCATCATCCTTACGCCTTCTCGTGAAGATTACATCCTATCCGAACCATCGATTCCTTCGCATAATGAGCTATTGGAGCGGGCGCGGCAAAACTCACAGCAGCGCAGTCAGCAAAGCACCGCCAATAACAGCAACTTGCCAGCCTTTAGGAACCTCATGCAAACAGGTACAGAGCAATTAAAATCAGGCAATCTCAATGCCGCTGAGAGCAGCTTTACGCGTGCGCAGCGCCTCGCGCCCAAATCATCAGCCGTCTATTTTTATTTGGCGCAAGTCGCTCTTAAAAAGAACCAACCGCGTAAGGCTGAAGCGATGGCACGCCGAGGATTGACCGTCGCTCAAGACAGCACTCGCCGCCGCAACCTTTGGCAAATCATCTTGCAATCAGGACAAGCACAGGGTAACGCTCGCGTGATAAATGAGGCCAGACAGGCGCTGCGCTAATAGCACACACTCTCGTATTTACCATGACGACTGAATCTATAAGCGCTAAAATAGGCTTATAGATTTAGTCGTTAATTTTTTTATCCAGTTTTTTATTGGGTTTAATGACTGTTTTCTTTTACTCCTTTAATTCTTCACTTTTATTTTAAACTAAGGTTACCTTTATGGCATGGCAACAACTGCATTTACAATGTGAAAAAGACAATGTCGATCTCGCTGAGGCACTGTTATTAGAAGCTGGTGCGCTATCAATCGCTTTAGATGACGCAGGCGATCAGCCTTTATTTGAACCCCTTCCCGGTGAATCACCGTTATGGGATGAGGTCATACTCACAGGCTTGTTTGACGCCAATACAGATGCTGGCAATCGTCAATTACTTGAGCAATTAAGCCATGAAATTGGTGCGCAAGTACAAGCCAGCCGAACGTGGGTCAGCGCTGTCGATGATAAGGATTGGGAGCGCGAATGGATGTCCAATTATAAGCCAATCGAGTGCGCCAATAACTTATGGATTGTGCCTAATTGGCTAACACCGCCGAACCCTGCGGCTACCAATATTATTATGGATCCCGGTTTGGCTTTTGGTACTGGCTACCATGCCACTACTCGCCTCTGTCTTGATTGGCTGACCGAGCAAGACCTGACCGATAAAGTTGTGATCGATTATGGCTGCGGCTCTGGTATTTTAGGGATTGCGGCGCTGTTATTGGGCGCGCGTCAAGTTTATGCGGTGGACATTGACCCACAAGCCGTACTTGCAACCAATCAAAATGCGGCGCGCAATCACGTTGATGACCGCCTGCAAGCATTTTTGCCAGAAGACTTCAATAATTACTGGCAACAAAACGATATGAAACCTGTAGAAATCATGGTTGCCAATATTTTAGCCAAGCCACTTATTGGTTTAGCACCTTATTTTGCAACCTTGATGGCACCTAAAAGCCGTATCGTGTTAGCAGGTTTGATTGAATCGCAAACTGAGCAAGTCAGCGAAGCATATCAGCCTTACTTTGCGCTCGATCCTAAGCATGCTTTTACCGCGCAAGAAGATCAACATTGGCAGCGTTTATCTGGTACATTTACAGGGTAGCAACATTTAATTACATCTGTTACGATAGAGGAGCAGTTAAATAATGTTGTGTATTTAACGCTGCTCTATCGTTGCCTGAAAATTATGATGATTACTATATAAAAAACGACATAAAAAACTGGTAGCGATTGGTAAGTGATTATGCGGTATTAATACTGATACCTTTTTGGATTCGACCTTATGACTACGCCAATCAAAACCCAGTGCCCTCATTGTCATGCTATTTTTAATATTAAAAAAACACAGTTAAACCAAAAAACAGCCAATGTTTGCTGTGAACATTGTCAACACAGTTTTTTGGTCAATAACAACCTTATTGTCACGAATGATACAGAGCCGACTGCTGACGCTATAGTGTATGAACCTCAATCTGATGCATCCACTACCGCCAATACTTCTATTGAGCAAACGTCTACCGTTACGCCAGAAGCAAAAGCCACAACCAAGCCAAACGTCACCTCTGAACCAGAAGATGCAGATATTCTTATCCATGATGATATGGCTGAAGAAGATTTGATAGATGATCAGTTGATTCACGATGATATGGATATTGCAGATTTTGAAGAGGAAGATTTAGAATACGGTTCGCTCGACAGTATGGACGCTTGGCTAACGCAAGCAGCAGATAGCACCCCTACCTCAACTACAAACAATAGTGACAAGCCGCCGAAAAGTCCAGCGACAAAGCTAGATAAAAACGCTCACGCCTCTGTTAGTTCCATAGAAAAACCCTCTTTAGCAAACGCTCTTATAAAAGAGCCAGCATCAGCTGCCCAAGTAGCCCTTAGCTCAGCGGCAGCTAATGACATCCATGCCAGTATCGATGATAATAGCGATGAGTCTTGGCTTGAAAAATTGCTCAAAGAACAAAATGAAAACGAAGACGGCCATAGTCCAAGAAAAGACACAGATTTATCAGCGCTGCTCGCAAGCATGGGCGTTTCTATCAAAGACGAAGACAACACGCAGGCCGCACGCCTTAAAAGGCAGCAAGCACAAGTCAAGTTTTCACCAACACCTGCTAAGCGCTCGCTTGCTTCATTACTCTGGACACTTGGATGTTTAGTATTAGCGCTGCTACTTTTTGCGCAGTATGTCATTTTTAATTTAGATAACTTGGTGAAAATTCCTGCCCATGCTGAGCGCTTGCAAAAAGTATGTGCCATCGCCGCTTGTAGCTTACCTAGCGCCAATCTAGCGGCTTTGAGTACAAGCGATATCACTCATCGACCTAGCCACATCAAGACTGCCAACACCTTTAGTGATATCAGCATCACTTTAAACAACCAAAGCACCCAAGCACAACTCCTGCCGCATGTGAAAGTCAGTATTTATGGTACTGATGCACTTATCGGCGAATTTATTGCAGCACCGCAAGATTATCTACTCAGTACACAGAGCCAATTGGGCGCCACAAGTCGCAAGCAGCTGTTATTTACCATCCCAGTTGCCAATGCTCAAATCGACAAAGTAAACGCTGAGCCTATTTATTAACATTCGGCTTGGTAAAACTGCCATTTATAAGCAATAAAATTTATTCAAAAGTTTTGCTCTTTTATCAAATTTGTCCTAAATGTTTTAAATCTGTCATCATAAATGACAATCAATAGCGTCAAGCCTACAGTAATAATAGGGTAATACCCAATCTATTGTTCTGATAGGCGTTGACTTTGTTATAATAGCGCTTAAACGCCTTATGGTTTACGCTTACGCTTAAGGACATTATCTTATGCCACCACATGCACCGTATAATGCCACTCATTTTGACCAGGATATTGAGAGCTCTGCTGATTATAAAGACGGCTATCATCGCTCTATCCATAAGGTAGAAGCTTCCTTAGACAATAGCCTTCATGCGCACCAACCGTTACGTGTGCATGTAGAGCGCGTGGTGCGGCAGTATTTTGCGATGCTCGATGATGAGATGCCAACCGACTTATATGAGCTTATTTTAAAAGAGATAGAGCAGCCACTATTGTCAGTCGTGCTCGAAAAGTGCCGCGGCAATCAGACCAAGTGTGCGCAAATCTTAGGTCTCAATCGCGGTACGCTACGCAAAAAGCTCAAAACTTATGGCTTAATGTAATCTATGGCTTTATGCCAGTCGCTGTTATTTACGACGACCAAATACTACACTCACCGCCCTTATTAGCCCTGCTAACCGACATTCAATTGTATGGCACGTTTATAGTTTATGATCTTATCAAACCCGATATGCTCTGCACTGCTTGCCATTATTACCTTGCCAGACGTTTACGTCAGGCTTTTTTTATGGAAATTTTCTTATGAGTACAACTCCCCTTGCCCTACTATCGGTTTCCGATAAGTCAAATATCGTAGAATTCGCCCAAGGCTTGCTTAAAGCTGGTTTTGGTTTATTATCGACTGGCGGTACTTACCGCTTGCTGGCAGAAAACAACGTCGCCGTCACTGAAGTTTCAGACTATACCGGTTTTCCTGAAATGATGGACGGCCGCGTTAAAACGCTACATCCAAAGATTCATGGCGGTATTTTAGGACGCCGCGGTACCGATGACAGCGTCATGAATGAGCACGCTATTGAGCGCATTGATTTGGTCGTCGTCAATCTTTATCCGTTTGCAGAGACGATTGCACGTAGCGACGTCACCATGAACGACGCGATCGAAAACATCGATATTGGCGGCCCTACTATGGTACGCTCAGCCGCAAAAAACCACGCTCACGTCGGTATTGTGACTGACCCTGCTGATTATACGCGCGTACTCGACGCCTTAGGCGATGGAACGACTCTAACCGCTGCCCTACGTTACGATTTAGCGGTCAAAGCCTTTGAACATACTGCGCAATACGACGGAATGATTGCCAATTTCTTGGGCAGCCGCGTGAATGAAAACCAAGAGGCAGAGAATTTTTCTCGTACCTTTAACGTCCAATTAGAAAAAGTGCAAGACCTGCGCTACGGCGAAAACCCGCATCAAAAAGCGGTTTTTTATGTCGAAAACCATGCGCTAAAAAGCCAGCAAGCCTCTATTGCAACCGCGCAGCAATTGCAAGGTAAAGAGCTCTCTTATAACAATATTGCTGATACTGATGCCGCCCTTGAATGTGTTAAAGCCTTTAGTGCGCCCGCTTGCGTGATTGTAAAACACGCCAATCCTTGCGGTGTGGCCGTAGATAGCGATCAAGTCGCCGCTTACCGCACCGCTTTTAGTACTGACCCTGAGTCATCTTTTGGTGGTATTATCGCCTTTAACCGCGAGCTTACGCTTGCTGCAGCCAAAGCCATTATTGACAATCAATTTGTCGAAGTCATCATTGCCCCAAGTATCGAAGATGGCGTTTTGGAAGCGACCGCTGCTAAGAAAAACGTCCGCGTCTTAGTCTGTGGCGAGCTGCCAACGCCTGAGCAGCGCGACAGCCAGCTTGATTATAAACGCGTCAATGGTGGTTTGTTGGTGCAAGAGCAAGATTTGGGCTTGATTACCGCCAATGATCTAAAAATCGTTACTGACGTCCAGCCAACCGAAGCACAGATTGCTGATTTACTATTTAGCTGGAACGTTGTTAAATATGTCAAATCTAACGCCATCGTTTACGCTAAAGGTCAGCGTACTATCGGTGTCGGCGCGGGTCAAATGAGCCGCGTCAATTCAGCGCGTATCGCCGCTATCAAAGCCGAGCACGCCGGTCTTGCTACCGAAGGCGCGGTAATGGCATCAGATGCCTTTTTCCCGTTCCGTGATGGTATCGATAACGCTGCTGAAGTCGGTATTGCTGCTATCATCCAACCAGGCGGCTCTATGCGTGATGACGAAACGATTGCTGCCGCCAATGAGCATGGTATTGCCATGGTCTTCACTGGTATGCGCCACTTCCGCCATTAATCAGCGGTTAAGATAATGCTATTAAGACAACAGCGTTAAGAGTAAATAAAAATTGTAACGCATAAAAAAAGCCACTATTGATAGTGGCTTTTTCATATTTAAGGCTTAATGAAACTCGTTAAAGAAAGGGTTTAACAAATGCCTTATAGATCGCTTAACGTCCTTGCGCATTGGCCATATTGGCTTCGTTAATCTCAACTTTATAGACCATGCGTAGATAATCTAGATAATCTTGCAGCTGATCTTGACCCAAATTATCACGAATAATGGCGGCAGTTTGTGCCCTTTGGGCATCAGATAGCGGCGATTGCTGCTCTGTTTTGATGCGATCACCGACCAATAACGTCGCGCCCGTTTCAGTCTCACTCGCTACCGCCACAACGCCATTTGCTGCTGCTTGCTGACTAAAGGCTAAGCCGCGCTCTTTTTCGCTCAATTGCGTGGTCTGACGGTTTATCTCGCCCAATGCTTGCAGTTTAACAGGCTGTTTTGCAATATCAGCAGGCGTTTTAATAGTGGCCGCTAGTTTCTTCGCTTCTTTTAATGCCAGTGCCGTTGCTTTTTGTTGACGCAATATCTGCGTGATTCTTGGCGTCGCCGCTGTTAAAGACAACGTCTTGGTTGGACGATAATTACTTGGCTGTACCCATACCGTACCATTACCAACCTCAATACCCGCAGTCACCGCTTGGTCTTGAATGGTAAATTCATCAAACGCTTGCTTAATCACCGCCGGCTGCGCCAAAGCAGATTGGTTGTTTTCTTTACGATAATCTTTAATTCGTTTTAATGGCACATTTTCTTGCTGAGCGATATCTTCAATACTAAAGCCATCTGCTGCCAAGTCATTAATCGCTGTGACTTTATCGGCATACATTTCCTGGCGTTTATATTCTTTCGCTTTAGCGGTTAGCTCTGCACGCATACTCTCTAGACTTGGTATCTTGCTACCATTGTCCTCAGTCACGGTAAATATCTGATAGCCAAAGCTGGTCTTTACAGGAGCACTGACATCACCAACGCTCAAGCCTGCAAGCGCTTCTTCCACGGCTGGTGCATCATTACCAAATACCGCTGGGTTAAAACGTCCGATATCGCCGCCTGTTTCGCCTGTTGGATCATCTGACTCGGCTTTCGCAACTTTAGCAAATGATTCACCTTTCGCAAGGCGGGCTTTAATTTTATCTGCTCGCGCCTTAGCATCTTTACCCGTTAGCAGGATTTGACTGATTTTGCGCTCATCTACGATAGCAAGACTTTGCTTATAGGCTTCATATTGCTGCTGCAAATCTTCTTGGGTGACTTCATTAACTTCAATCGCTTGCGGAGTCAATTGTAAGTAAGCCAAGTCGACCATGGCCGCACTTTTAAGTTTGTCTTTATTAGCATCATAATAGGCTTGAATATCACCCTTGCTCAACTTTACTTGCTCAGCATAGTCCTGCCATTTAAAACGATGCAGCCAAATATTGCGCGACTCTAGCTGCAAATCAATCAACTGACTGACCGCTTGCATTGGATAAACTGCGGTACCGACGATGCTGGCATTGAGCTGATCTATGCTCAACTGATTGCGAAACTCAGCAAACAGCTGGTTTTTTGTCATATTGCGCTGACGTAAAAAGTTTGCAAACTGCTCGTTAGAAAAATTGCCCTCTGCATCTTTAAAGATTTCTTCTTGGCGCAGTAAACGATTGATGGTGTCATCAGAAACCGTCATGCCAAGCTTGCCGGCCTGCTGCTCTAGTAACGTGCGATCAATCAGTCCTTTTAGGACTTGCTCGTGCAGCACATCTTCATTTAACAAACTGGCATCATCAACTTGATCTAAAAGCTCAGTACGTCGGTTATTGACAGCAGTTTGATACTCGGACAGTCCCACGCTTTTGTCACCTACTTGAGCGATTTGGTTGGAATCGACACCGCCGCCAAAGTAGCTTTCGACACCCAATAGAGCGAGCGGCGATAGGCACAAAATCAATAAAATGCGACCCGGCCAGCTTTTTAAGAAATCGCGCAATTTATCCATAGTTATCTCTGCTTTATTAACCTATATTGATGAAAGACCATTGTAATACTATTAATAATATCAACGCTGTATAAGCAGGCAATGGTAAGAAGAAGAACGTGTGCATTTTATCGCTGTAAAATAAGGCTGATTGACGAAGTTTATAACAAGATTTAATAAAAATACTTGTTTATACAACACCGCTATCGCGCGCCCTATGATACGTGATTTTTGATATATACTCAAAATATTCAGGCGACTATTGCCACTAAATACTACAAATTTCAGCACTAAAAAAAGCACCTAAACTCTAGGTGCTTTTTTGCTCATTCGCTCATGACTTAATGAATCGTTAAATCATGAGTTGCTATCTATTATTTTACTGCCAACCAACGCTGTTTTTATTCGTGTATCACGTCGTCAACGAGCATTTGATTATCTCATTATAGAATAGCTAAAAAGAGTACAGCTTAAACAAAGCGGCTTAGTTTAAACGCTCTTTTAGGTTTTTACCGGCTTTAAAGCTTGGTACTTTGCTTGCTGGAATGCTAAGTTCTTCACCAGTCTTAGGGTTACGGCCAGTACGCGCTTTACGGTCTTTTACGCTAAAAGTACCAAAACCAACCAATGAGATGCTGTCGCCAGCTTCTAGCGCTTCACCAACACTTTCCATTACTGCATTCAAAGCTTCGCCAGCTTGAGTTTTATTTAGACCACTTTTTTCGGCGATGCTATCAATTAATTCTGACTTATTCATAAAATTTCCTTCAAGTTTTAGGGGGTAAAAAACGCTCACGCCAAGTATTGTATCGCTCTCAGAGTACTTAAGCAATAAAAACCACTGGCCTCACGCATAAACAGGTTTCGCTTTGTTAACGCCTTTATATCAAGGCAGCATAAGGAGCGCAAGCGATTTTACATATTTTTGTGCACTCTACTACGTATTTGACACTCAATGTTACTTAAAACTGCTGCAAATTTTCTATTAAATCGCTACTTTAGCTTATAGGATTTAACGAAATAAAGCACCTATCATCAAAGCACCTATCTTTATATTGGCTCTCTTATGAGTTTTGCCTTGATAACCTAAATACTCAAATTTGACGCAGGTGCTTAAACTCAGTTTTTATACTAACAAGCAAAATTAAAAACTAAAGCATAAACTTGGATCGAAAAACGGCTGCCAAGCCCAACTAATGCATTACCAGTCATAAATTTTGGTGTCTTTATAGATGAGCAAATTATAAGGTAGTGACTGACCAACTGACAGAAACGTGCGTTACTTTTTATACTAAAGGCGTTACTATAAGCGCGATTGCATTGTACATTTTGGGTTGATTTTGATATTTGTTTGTCCTTTTATCTTTAACTTAAACAATAAAAACGGATTATTTACATGAAGCGTTCTACGTTGTCTCACTCTTTTCTTAATATCATATTGGTGTTTATCGAGTCGGCGCTGACCCTGCTGTTACGTTTAGACCCAGAACTCCGTAAAGCCGCTTATCCACTCGCCAAGCAAGAGACGGTCGTCGCGCTTAGGTTATACTTGCCTCATGTAGAGGTTTTCGCTACCTTTACTACTAAAGGGGTGTTATTAGACGATAGATTGCCTATCGGCCGTAGTGAGCCTGACGTTATTATCAACGCTTATAGCGTTCAGGTGATTAACGCCATCATCACCCATGATACTGAGTCGACTGAAAAGCTGCAAATGCGCGGTGAGGCGGTGCAAGTACAGCTGGTGAAGCAGTTTATTATGCAGCTTGGTTTTGGTAGTCTGATTCAAGGGCTGATTAAAAAGATTAAGGGCGGCAAAGGTAAGACCAAACCTACCGAAGCCGAAATGGCAGAAAAAAAGGAGAGTTATAAGCTGCGTATTAAGGAGCAGCAAACTCAAATCAACACCTTGACCATTAAAAACCGTGAACTTGAAACCACGGTCAAAGAACTACAAAGTAAGCAGAAGACCTTTATCATTACCGCAATTATTTTTGCGGTTATCGCTATCGCTGCCATTATTGCTTTATTTATCATGACCTAATGCCTTACTAACTGCAGTGATAACGTGTTTTTAAAGTTATTTTTCTAACCTTGTATCGCGTTTAATAGGATGTAGGCTTGTTAAGCGCTCTTGCATCCCTTCTGTAATTCATATCCTGCGCGTTCGCGTATTTATTCTCTTTTAAGCCTTAATATTTCCTATCATTGTTTTTATCAATGATAGGAATAAGTCGCACTCACCATTCAACCACACTTTAATCTTGACTAAATTACTCGGGATTGAGTATAATTACCCTATCGTTGCACACATCGGGTAAACCATCTGCTGTTTAATAGCGACAAGACACCATTTAGTCGATAGATGATTTTCCTAAATAGAAGTGCAAGTACGGCTAGCTACTAACTAGCCTTTAGCAATAAGTCGATTATAAATCTATAAAGAACCTATTGATAACCATGCACTTTTGGAATACGACAAGACTAAGTTCGTTGTTAAATAAACTTTTTATAAAAAGGATTGGAGATAACACATGCGTTTGACTACTCGAGGCAGATACGCCGTGACCGCTTTACTTGATTTGGCTTTGCAAACCAGCCAACAAGACAGCGCCGTCTCTTTATCTGACATTGCTAAGCGGCAATCGATATCTATCTCTTATCTTGAACAGTTATTTTCCAAGCTCCGTAAGCGCGGTTTGGTCACCAGTATACGCGGTGCAGCAGGCGGTTATCATTTAGCCAAGCCGCTTGATCAGATTGATGTGATGAGCATCATTTCTGCCGTCGATGAATCTGTCGATGCGATGCAGTGCGGCGGACGCGGTGATTGTCAAAGTGGTACAATGTGCCTAACGCATGATTTATGGTGTGCTTTATCAAATCATGTCGAACAATACTTGAAAAATATAACATTAGCGCAATTATTAGACATGGAACATGTGCAGTCAGTCTCAGACCGTCAGCACCTCACGTTTCCAGACGACATTGCTACAAAAGATATGTCCACAAAAGACATCAACACTATTACTCTATCGACCAGCGAGGCAAACCCAGCATGAGCCAACATAACAACCTTATATACTTAGATTATGCCGCCACGACGCCAGTTGCTAAGTCAGTCGCTGCTAAAATGAGCGAATATCTGACGGTAGACGGCATCTTTGGTAACCCAGCATCACGCTCACATGGCTATGGCTGGCAAGCAGAAGAAGCGGTAGAAACGGCTCGTCAGCAAGTCGCTGAAGTGATTCATGCGGATCCACGCGAAATCGTCTTTACCTCGGGCGCAACAGAATCAGATAACTTAGCTATTAAAGGCGCGGCACATTTTTATCAGTCGCGCGGCAAGCACATCATTACCAGTAAAATTGAGCACAAAGCGGTTTTAGATACTTGCCGTGAGCTTGAGCAAGAAGGTTTTGAGATTACTTACCTTGAGCCACAAGCTGGTACGGGCTTGATTTTGCCAGAGCAAGTACAAGAAGCATTACGCGATGATACGATTTTAGTCTCGCTGATGATGGTTAATAATGAGCTTGGTACCATTACCGATGTTGCCGCGATTGGTGAGATTACTCGCAAAGCGGGCGTTGTATTCCATGTCGATGGTGCGCAGTCTGTTGGTAAAATACCTGTTAATCTTGAAGAGATGAAAATTGACTTGATGAGTTTCTCAGGTCATAAAGCCTATGGCCCTAAAGGTATCGGTGCGCTATTTGTTCGCCGTAAACCTCGTATTCGCCTAAAAGCTGAGCAGCATGGCGGTGGCCACGAGCGCGGTATGCGTTCAGGTACCTTGCCGACGCACCAAATTGTTGGGCTAGGTGCGGCATTTGCATTGGCCAATGAGCGTTATGAAGAAGACCATGCTCACGTGGCAAAGCTGCGCCAAAAACTGTGGGACGGTCTACAAGATATCGAAGAGATTTACCTAAACGGCGATTTAGAAAACAGCGTGCCTAACATCATTAATATCAGCTTTAATTTTGTTGAAGGCGAGTCACTGATGATGTCGCTAAAAGACTTGGCGGTTTCATCAGGTTCAGCCTGTACTTCAGCGACGCTTGAGCCATCGTATGTATTGCGCGCCATCGGTCGCCCAGATGAGTTGGCACATAGTTCAATCCGCTTTAGCTTTGGTCGTTATACCACCGAAGAAGATATCGATACCGTGGTAAAACAGATGCATGAAGCGGTAGACAAATTACGCGCGCTATCGCCACTTTGGGATATGTACCAAGAAGGCGTTGATTTAGACTCGGTAGAATGGTCTGAGCATTAATATTTATCCATAAATTTTAATAGTAAAAAGGTTTAATGGTTATCAGGTATAAGCATTAAACCAAATAATTCATCAGACAATTATAAATAGCATTTTTATAATATGTGTTTGACCCCAATTATCGATGAGTAGACAGACATTTAAACTTAATAAGTGAGTTATTTGGAAAGTTACTTATATAACTTAACATTTAAGTGGCTACTCATCATCTAACTAGGAGAAAACCCCATGGCCTATAGTGACCAAGTTATTGATCATTACGAAAACCCACGCAACGTCGGCAATCTTGACAAAAATGCCAAAAACGTTGGTACGGGTATGGTTGGCGCCCCAGCCTGTGGCGATGTAATGCGCCTACAAATCCAAGTCGATGACAACGGTATCATCGAAGATGCACGCTTTAAAACCTATGGCTGCGGTTCAGCGATTGCTTCAAGCTCGCTTGTCACCGAGTGGCTAAAAGGCAAAAGCTTGGACCAAGCTGGCGAGATCAAAAATATGGATATCGCTGAAGAATTGGCATTACCACCGGTAAAAGTGCATTGCTCAGTCCTTGCAGAAGACGCCATTAAAGCCGCCATTAGCGACTATAAAGGTAAGCATGGTACAGCTGCGGCAGTAACAGAAGAAGCAACCAGCTAAATTTATATAAAGCCTTGCGCTTATTTATATAATAGGCGCAAGTAGCGAATTTGAAAACAAACATGAGTAATACGACGTTAGAAGCTACTAACGCCCCTAAGGTGACAATAACGCTCATGTAATTGTCACCTTTTATTTATTTTTAACGCTTTATTGGCAGTGGTGTTGATAAAAACGCTTTTGCCGCAATTATTATCTCAATTATTGATAGTCAATGGGAGTTGGCATGATTGAAATGACAGAACGCGCCGCTCAGCATGTTCAAGACTTTTTGGACAATCGCGGTAAAGGTGAAGGCATTCGAGTAGGCATTCGTACAGCGGGCTGCTCAGGCTTGGCTTACGTGCTAGAGTTTGTTGACACGCCTGACGAAAACGACACCCGTTATGAAAGCCGTGGCGTCAATATTTTTATTGATCCTAAAAGCTTGGTTTATTTAGATGGCTTAGTGATGGATTATGAAAAAGAAGGTCTCAATGAAGGCTTTAAATTCACCAATCCCAATCAAAAAGGTGAATGTGGCTGCGGTGAATCGTTTACCGTCTAAAGCTCTAAACCAAAGCGCGCTAAACGATTGATATACGAGCGCTTAGCACCTAAAACCTGAGTTAGCGCTTAGATACTGAGTAAGTACTGAACTTTAAAAGACCAGTATTTAAAACAGACAGTAAACAAAACAGTGCATAAGTAAAAGCAAGTCTTCACAAGAATAAATAAAAACAAAGGTAGACGCTATGACAGACATCACGCCAGACGCACAGTTTGATAACTTCTTTGCCCTATTTGAACAACCTGTACAGTTTGCGGTCAATCAAGAGCGCCTTGATCAACAGCTGCGTCTGCTACAAAAACGTTATCATCCGGACAATCTTGTTGCTGATACAAAAAACGCAGCGGATAGCGCACAAGCTAAGCAGCAATCAGAGCAAGCTTCTGCGCTGATTAACCAAGCTTATCAAACGTTAAGAGACCCTGACAGTCGCGCCAGCTATTTGTTAGATATCGCTGGGCAAGCGCAAAACTTAGAGCATTCTATTGCCGACTTGGACTTCTTAGAAGATGCGATGCAAATGCGTATGGATTTGGACGATGCGATTGAAGGCAAAGAGCTTGCCGTGCTAAAGCAACTAAATCCGCAGATTACCGTGCGTCTAAATAAACAATCTGAGCGTTTTGATAGTGCTTATCAGAACCAAGATTGGCAAACGGCGATTGATGCCACGCAAAAATTAAAATTTTTGGTGAAATTAGATGCCGATGTTACTACGGGGCTTGATGAAGTCGCGTCTGCTGAGCATTTAGATGACGATGATTTATATGTTTAACGTCATACTAATTTAGTTAAATTGTTTAACTTCGCGGGTAACAAGCCTATATGTAGCTAAGGTTAAAATAACCACTTCTCTGCCGTATAATTGTAAACATTAAATACTAGTCAACCATATATTGTATTTGTACCATTTCTCTTAATTCATTTTATCTTTGAGTTTTCTTATGTCTTTATTGCAAATTGCCGAACCCAATCAAAGTGCCCAACCTCACCAGCATCGTTTTGGCCTAGGAATTGACCTTGGTACGACGCGCTCATTGGTCGCTGTGGTACGCTCAGGCAAGGCGCAAGTTTTGCAAGCCGATACAACGACCGATACTTTGTTGCCGTCGGTGGTCTACTATCCAAGTGCTGGCAAGCCTTTAGTTGGCTATGATGCCCTTACCCATTTAGCAGATGATCCAAAAAATACCATCGTCTCGGCTAAGCGCTTTATGGGCCGTAGTCAAGCCGATATTAAATTCTCCCATCCCTATGAGTTAAGTGGCAGCGAAGATGCCATGCCAGCTTTTGTGACGGCGCAAGGTGAAGTCTCTCCTGTTGAAGTGTCAGCGCGTATTTTAGCCGCGCTAGAGCAACGTGCCGCAAGCGCTTTGCCAGATGACAGCATACAAGGTGCGGTGATTACTGTGCCCGCCTATTTTGATGAAGCGCAGCGTCAAGCCACCAAAGATGCCGCACAAGCTGCTGGTATTAACGTTTTGCGTTTATTAAATGAGCCAACCGCGGCCGCCGTTGCCTACGGTCTTGATCAGCCTAACACTGACAAGAGTGAAAACTACTACCTCATCTATGATTTAGGCGGTGGCACCTTTGATGTGTCTATATTAAAGCTTAGCGATGGCGTATTCGAAGTATTAGCGACGGGCGGCAATAGTGCGCTTGGCGGTGATGATATCGATCGCTTATTGACCAATTGGCTGATTAAGCAGTTAAATATTGACCCTAAAGACGTGAGCCTGCACGACAAATCCATACTTGCTCAGCAAGCAAAAAGCTATAAACAAGCATTGACCGATGCTGAGCAAGTCGATATCGACATTGTTGTCAATGAGCGCTCTTTTCGAGGTGTGTTACGCCGCGACGATTTGATAACAATTGCAGAGCCTGTCAGTCGCCGCACGTTAAGTGTCTGCGAGCAAGTACTGCGCGATGCCAAATTATCTGCCGCTGACTTAGATGAAGTCATTTTGGTTGGTGGCTCGACGCGTATGCCTGCTATCCAGCAGGTGGTGGCAGATTTCTTTGCGAAAGAACCGCTTTGCCGCTTAAATCCCGATGAAGTCGTGGCTTTAGGTGCTGCCCAAACTGCGCATCAATTGGTCAATGGTGACAGCGATAATAGCTTGTTATTGCTCGATGTGACGCCTTTATCGCTCGGTCTTGAGACTATGGGTGGCTTGGTTGAAGTGCTGATTCCGCGCAACACCCCTATTCCCGTTAAAAAACGCCAAGTCTTTACCACTTACCAAGATGGTCAAACCGGCATGGTCATTCATGTAGTGCAAGGCGAGCGTGAAACAGTGGATAATTGCCGCTCACTTGGACGCTTTGAGCTATATGGTATTCCGCCGATGAAAGCGGGCTTTGCGCGTATTGAAGTGACCTTTAGTATTGATGCCAATGGTCAGCTGACCGTCAATGCGCAAGAAACAACGACCAAGACTGAAAGTAAAATTGAGATTGTGCCATCTTATGGTCTGTCTGATGAGCAAAAAGAGCAATTATTAATCGCAGGCTTTAAGTATGCGGAAGAAGACAAAAATGCGCGCTCGCTAATTGAAACCAAAGTAGAAGCGGAACGTGAATTATTGGCGCTACAGTCGGCGCTTAACGAGTTTGCGGCGTTAATCACACCTGAAGAGCAGCAGTCGTTGACCGTGAGCATGCAAGCCTTGCAAACCGCGCTTAGCACCGACGACTTAACCGTTATTGAAAGCGCGCAAGGCAAATTAAAGCCACACAGTGATGCTTTTGCCGCGCGTATTATGAATCAAAGCGTCAAAGCAAGCATGTCGGGTACCAGTGCGCAAGATTGGTAGTAGATAGCATTTATACCAATTATATGATAGGCGCTTAAGAAGCTAAACTAACAACTATACTAGATTGACCCTTTTTTTATTTTTAATTGATTAGCAGCGGACGAATAACTTATGCCAAAAATTACAATATTACCTCACCATGAAATCTGCCCAGAAGGCACCGAAGTCGAGCTAGAATCGGGCACAAACTTATGTAAAGCGCTACTTGAAAAGGGCATCAAGATTGAACATGCTTGCGAGATGTCGAAAGCCTGTACCACTTGTCATGTCGTGGTGCGTAAAGGCTTTAACACCTTAGATGAGATGGACGATATCGAAGCGGATTTATTGGACCGCGCGTGGGGTCTGGAGCCTGATTCACGCCTATCGTGCCAAGTGATGCTTGAAGATGACGATTTAACGATTGAGATTCCTAAATACACCTTAAACCATGCGAAAGAAAATCATTAAATAATAAAGCTGAACCATGAAATGAAACTAAAAAATCCAGTTATGTATCATAACTGGATTTTTCTTTTTATAAATACTTTCAATTCGCAATCAATCTGTACCTAATTATGACTGATATTTTCCTGCTTACTTGCTGCGACTATCTCAAGCAGCGACGCCTGCTCTTCTTGTTCGATACGGGCAAGGGCTAGATTCAAGCGATTTCTGATATCTTGATAGTCATTATTTTGCATGTCTTTAAAGTTCAAATGCAAATTAAAACCAGGTAGCGTATGATCCACCCATTTTGACAACTGACCTTTATTTTCATCGGGGTCGCGTACTTGCCACGCGCTTACCTTATTATCAAAACCTTTGAGCTGAAAAGCACCGACATATTCACAGTCATAATCATGCGAAATATAATCATGGGTACTTTCGCTAATAAATATCTGGCCTTTACCCGCGACTGCCTCAAGCCGTGAAGCAAGGTTGGCCTCTTTACCAATCAGCGTATAGCTCAAACGGTTGTTACTGCCAAAATTGCCGACGTGACAGTAGCCGGTGGTAATGCCGATACGGATATACAAACCCTCGAAACCGAGCAGCCGCCATTTTTGCCGCAAGGTGCGCATTTCACGGCGCATATCTATCGCCATTGCCACACAATCGAGCGCATCTTGGCGTGGCCCTCGACTGTTCGGCTCGCCAAAAAAGCACACCATCCCATCGCCGATAAACTTATCCAGCACCGCACCGTGCTTATTGGCGATTAACGTCATACAATGCATATAGGTATTTAGAATGTCTGCCAAATTGTCAGCGCTCAAACTATCGGACAGCTCTGTAAAGCCGACAATATCTGAAAACATCATCGTCAGCTTGGCACGTTTATTTTCGACGCTAACGGGACTGTCAGATTTAACGATTGGCTCCCAAACTTGCGGCGGTACAAAGCGCGTCAGTTTATTAATGACAGAAACCATGGTATTTAGACGTCCAGCCGCTTGCCGCGCTCGCGCTTCATAATCTACATAATCACGATAAACATGGCGAAAATGGCACAGTATCACAATCATACTGGCCAATAACACCGCAGGGGTAACAAAGCTGTCGTGACAGTCCATCTCAGTACTATTTAAAGTCACACTGACATAATAAAAGACAATGACCGTCACTACTGATGCAGCGAGAAGTTTAAGATGGCTTTCAGGGCTACTAAGAATAATTCGCATACCAATGAGCGCTGCTAGACTGAGCGAAATCACTGCACAAAACTGTATCGAACCTATGACCGCTGAAGATAAAATAATAACAATGTTAGACGTCCAAAAACTGGCTGGACGGCGATAGTTATAAATTAAAATCAGCAAACTCGGCAGACAAACCACGACAGCGAGCGCCATCGACGTCGGACTAAAGTTATAATGTATCGCGAGCAATATAACCGTTAGTATTAAAACAAAAATTTCTGGATAATCAAATCGATAGGCATTGCTACTACTACCACCCTGTACAGGAATCTTTGGGCTTGTGGTTTCAAAAAATACCATAGTCAAGGTTCGCTTAAAGGAAAACTGTCGAAGGTTTGAATAAAAATTAAAGCGGATTTTCTATCAACATATGTTTTTGCGCAGTCTTTAGATTAATAAGTACTTAGGTTAATAAGCTTTCAGGTTGCTAAGCCCTTAACTTAACAAGTAAATATATTAATAAGTAAAACGCTTTATCAACATTTGATAATATAAGTAGATAGGAAATCTACCTATTATACGGCTTTAGTGCCTTCTTACCTAGGACACTGGTAAGTAAAAGCATACCACTTGTCGCTTATTAGCCATAAAAAGCAGTGTAAAGCTCATGATTAATAAAAACTATTTGCATTAAAAACGACTTGAGTTAATAACCATAACAAAGACAAAAAAGCCAGATAATATCTATCTGACTTTTTTGAAGTGAAAAATAAATATAAGCCCATACTCAACAACTATCTGAATAAAAACAGTTATTGCGCACTAAAACTATTAGAAACGCCTGAATAAGGCTTAATTTTATGCGTCCAACCGCTCTTCCAGTCGCCTTGATGGGTCAATCGATAAGTACCTGCTAGGGTATCCTTAGCTATTCGCCAATCAATGATGGCTTTACTATACGCCGCTCCTCCGCGCTGCCACGTATAAGTGGTATCAAAATCACTATCACTATCACTATCACTCAGATAATCGACCCATTTACCATTGTCAAGACGCTGTACTTTTAAGAAACTGTCTTCGGTACGTAGATTATTTTTGGGATGAGCACCGCGGAATACTGCCGTAGCAATGTCACCCTTTTGATAACTGGTTTTAGGCTGAGTGAGGGTTTGTCCCCAAGTTTGCTTTAAAGGCTTATCGTCGAAGACCACCCCTGGACGCTCATTAAAGGATTTGCCTGAGCGATCAGGCGGTGTGGCACTGTCATAGATTTCTATACCATCACGCAGCGCCGCCGCTAGTTGAGTATATTCTTGAATATAAGCAGCGGTTTGATATGGACCATACTCAGTAGACGCCCCCTCGTAATACTGAGTAGCGAACTCTTCACGCGTGGTCAAATAGCCGCTATAGTTATTCGCCAAACCATTAATAATGACGGTAACTACCCCCGAGTCTTGTAGTTGAGCAAGCACGGCGGCGCGCATCCGGCGTCCAACCATGGTCGTCGGCTCGGCAGGGATGGCAACGAGAGCGATATTACCGATACGCATCAGTTGCACCGGCTGCTGAGTATTAATCCAGCCCCAGCTTCCCGTTGGCAATAAGACTTGTTTTTCCGCCTGACAATCATCTTGGCTGACGGTTGATACTATACCAAACGCGCCGCGCGTTAAACTGCCCAAAAATGATTGATCGACTTTATTGATATCGTCATTGATACGGAAATTTTCTCGGGTCATGCCCTCATACATACTAGGTATATTCGAGGGGCCATTCTCCCCGCCAGCGGCAAACGAGTAACCACGAGCTGGCATACATAAGACTTTATTACCCGCGCCATTGGTGAATTTACCTTCGACCTGATAGCCCTTTAAGTCAATCCAGCGCGCGTACGTCTACTGGTCCAGCAACCGGCACGCCTTGATGCCAAAGCTCAACCGCTTTATCCAGCTGCATCTGCCCATCCCGTCTAACGTTTTCCCACTCGTTATCGCTACCTTGAAAGCCCGGTTTAGAATTGGCATTACCACCTGCCGCCAGCATATCGCCTTCATCAGCATTGGCAAAAGCTGCGACAAACGGCTTGTCTGATGCTCCGCCAAAAATCTTTTCCGCGCCGCGCTGAGTAAAGCCTTTGTTATCAGCACTTAGGTGCATAAATTTATTACTAAAACTCGTTGGATGCAGCGCAAACCAATTGATCAGACCCACTGGGGTGCCATCGGCGTCATTAAGACGCAGCTGGGTCATGGTTTCATTGACATTACTATCAAGATCTTTGGCGTCGTTATTATTGTTGTAGGCAAATTCTGAGCGATTGACTGTTGCACCCTTTAGCTCGCCTTGCGCCAAAGATAGCGTCCCTGGCGTCAAGTTAGCGTGAGCACGTTTAATTGAGGTGACAATACCATTGACGATAGCATTGAAGTTTTGGCTGCTATAGCCTGCTAGCGTGTCATCGGTACTGGCAATTTGATACAGCTGCTGATGTGAGTAGCCGGCGTTACTCACATAGGTATGCGTGGCTGCGAGCATGACATTGTCATCGTTATATAAGTCACCATAATCCGCTTTTAGACGTTTAATGACCTCAAGTTTTACCGCGGTAAACATAGCGCCCATATCTGCTGATACATAGACGACGCGTTTGCCCGTATTTTTGTCCGCTTCGCCGATAATAAAAGCATAAGAGTACAAACGGTCGTTGATACCTTGTACCACCTACCCCGCAGCATAACCAAACATGCCAGTTTCGGCAGCAGCACCAGTGATATCTGCCTTACCGCTACCTACCAAATACTGGCTTGTCGGCATCGCTCGCATAGACATGGCAGAAGCGCTACGATTTAACGTGATAGAGCTGTCCGCTGCGGCAGTAGCATTTTCACTAATGGTTGGCCCCAAATCGGACAAGGCTGCAGCAGATTGTACGGATGCCGACTGTGTTGAAGCAGACTCCGTTGAATCCGTCTCACATGTCGTTAGGTTCAATACAGTGGTACAAATAGAGATGAGTAACATAAAAGGTCGTAATAGTGGAGGTGCGATAGAAGAAGTAGCCATTTGTTATCCTTAACATAGAGTAAAATCTTCAACTGAAGTATCTCAGTCTAAGATTAAATATCCCGCAACCTGTGATGCGCGCTTAATCAATGATAACTATTGATAACTATTGATAACTATTGATAACTATTGATAACTACCAATATACATCAATCCACGAAAACGACTGCGAGTACATAAGTTGGCTATATCCATTTAACCAACCCACTCTCTAATATAACGATTAACAAACAAATGTAAAATATTTTATAGCAACCAAACCTTCAATTGCCCTTAAAAAACCACTTTACTATGATTTTACTTTGAGCATACTTACTTAAATAAGATGGCTTAGATAAAACGACTTAAATAAAAAGTACTAAAGTCACATTTATCAACCATTATCTAAAGCTTAACTACATTTGCCAATCGAACGGCATTTGGTGATGACCACGCAGCGCCATCATCAGCGTTTGCTGCATTTGCGCCAACACTTCTTTGGTATAAGGAACGGCAGGAATGCCCCATACTGGATTTGGCCATTGCATGTCGTTTTGATAGCGGACGATATGATGAAAATGTAGCTGCGGTACTTGATTACCGAGGGCAGCGACATTCATTTTATCTGCTTGGAAAGTCTTAGCAAGTTGGCTTGATAACCAGCTCGACTCACGCAAAAACTGCGCTTGGTCTGCCTCAGATAGCTCGTACAATTCTTTGATACCTGATACCCGCGGTACCAATATTAACCATGGAAACTGACAATCATTGATTAAACGACAGGTTGATAATGGGAAATCACCCACTAAAAAACTGTCGGCTGCAAGTTTATGATGAAGTTGGAACATAATGACGGTTCTCTTGTTATGACGCTCAAATAAATGGAATTAAAATACCGAAAAGCAGAACTGAATTTACTAAACTATAATACGCTTAAAACATTATGCTTAAAGAAACAGCAGGCTAAATATAAGATGCCGCTATTTTATCAGTTATCCAAGCGATAAAATAGCGCCGTGACCGATTGTCTTAGCGTATGGTATTTGCTGTACTTAAACGATTTCGTAAACGTGCTTGGTTTAGCGATATAAACAAACAAAGCTAGGCAGACTCTGTCACTGTATGCTCGCTAAAATAGCGCAATAGGTCTTGAATGACGCTGACACGCTGCTGCGGTGTTGCCAGCTTATTGCTATCTTGATAGCGTATACCAGATGCACCGTTCATACGATAGTGCTGACCGTCTTTTTGAATCAGCTGAATAATCGCTAAGGCGTCGACCGGCGTATCAGGCGCAAATTCTAGTGTTAGGCTGCTGCTATTGGCATCAATCTTATTAATCTTGAGCGGTTCAGCTTGTATACGCAGTCCATGAACGGCAAATAATTGCTTAGTCTGGTCGGGTAATGTCCCAAAACGGTCAATCATTTCGGTACGAATATCGGTCAAGGCTTCTTTATCATCAGCATTACTAATACGTTTGTAAAACAATAAGCGCTGATGCACATCGTGCAAATATTCTTCTGGTATTAGCGCCGAGCTGTGCAAATTGATTTCACTGGTCAATGACAGCGGCGTACTTAAATCCGGCTCTTTACCGGCTTTAATCGCCTTGGTTGCGCGCTCAAGCATATCCATATATAAGCTAAAGCCAATCGCTTGCATGTTACCGCTTTGCTGCTTACCAAGGATTTCACCGGCGCCGCGAATCTCCAAGTCTTCACTTGCCAGCATAAAACCTGCGCCCAAGGTATTGGCGCGCTCAATCGCGTGCAGACGGCGCTTAGCATCGCCTTTAAGACCTTTGATAGAAGGCACTAGCAAGTAGCAATAGGCTTGATGATGACTACGACCAACGCGACCACGCAGCTGATGCAATTGCGCCAAACCAAATTTATCGGCGCGCTCAATGATAATGGTATTGGCATTGGGCACATCAATACCGGTTTCGATAATGGTCGAGCATATCAGCACGTTGAACTTTTTATGATAAAACTGCTGCATCACTTGCTCAAGTTGGCGCTCTTGCATTTGCCCATGCGCAACCCCTACTCGTGCTTCAGGCACCAGTTCACGGACGGTCTCTGCCATACGCTCAATACTGGCGACATCATTATGCAATAGATAAACCTGTCCGCCACGTAGTAGCTCACGCAAGATGGCTTCTTTTAATAAGGCATCGGTCTTTTGCATAACAAAGGTTTTAATCGCCAGACGACGTGCAGGCGGGGTAGCAATAATCGACATATCACGCATCCCTGAGAGCGCCATATTAAGCGTTCTAGGGATTGGCGTCGCGGTCATCGACATACTATCGACGTCGGTCTGAATCGCCTTGATACGTTCTTTATGGCGTACACCAAAACGATGTTCTTCATCGACAATCATCAAACCCAGATTAGAGAACTTTACATCAGGTTGCAGAAGTTTATGCGTACCGATAACAATATCGACCTTGCCCGCTGCGAGGTCTGTTAACACGGTATCTTGATGCTTTTTACCACCAAAGCGTGACAAGGTTTCGATACGTACCGGCCAATCAGCGAAACGGTCACGGAAATTGTCTTCATGCTGACCGGCGAGCAAGGTTGTCGGCACCAACACCGCCACTTGATAACCGGCACTCACCGCAATGAACGCCGCACGCATAGCGACTTCTGTTTTACCAAAACCAACATCGCCGCAAATAAGACGATCCATTGGCTGATTCTGTCGCATGTCTTCCATCACCGCATGAATGGCATTGGCTTGATCAGGCGTTTCTTCAAAGGCAAATTGACTGGCGAATAGTTCATATTGCGATGGGTCAATTTTAAAATGAATACCGACTTTCGCTTCGCGCCGTGCTTGCATATTAAGCAGCTCGGCCGCCACGTCATGGATTTGCTCAAGCGCTTTTTGCTTGGCTTTATCCCATTTACCGCTGCCAATTTTATGTAATGGCGCAAGCGCTGGATCTCCGCCACTATAGCGATTAATCATTTGTAAATTGGCAACCGGTACATAGATACTGGCGTCATCAGCGTACTTTAGGTGGATAAACTCTTGCTCACCATCGCCGACATCGAGCGTAATCAGGCCATTGTAACGCCCAATACCATGCTCGATATGCACCACTGGACTGCCTTCGGTGATTTCGGTGACGCTTTTAACCAAGAACTCTTCTGATACCCCACTTTGCCGGCGACGACGCGTTTGCAGCACTTGCCGGCCAAATAATTGCGTCTCACTAATCACCACCAAGCGCTCAGGGACGTAAACGCCGCGTTCAATAGGCGCAATGGTCAATCCGACTTGCGGTAACTTATTACTATTATTCTTCGATTTGTCCGCTGCTAAAAATGCCTCAAAGCTATCGTAAGCTTTGACATCTATTTTGCCTTTAAACAGTTCAATCAGAATTTCACGCCGACCCGCCGTTTCTGCCACAATTAATACAGGTGTTGCTGTTTGCGCTTGCAACTCTAAAAACGCTAACAGTTCGCTAAGGGGTTCGGCTTTTTGATGATTGACTGGTAGTTGTGGCGGTTCTTGCGCGCTTAACGTCACTAGCCCCTGTTTTTTTGGCGTCAGCGATAGTTGCTCAGATGCTAAGGTTGCGTCATCGTTATCAATGCTATCAATCGCAGCAACATCAGTCATGGTCGCAAGCTCATTGCGCGCACTCAGTATCACCCGCGGATAATGATTAAGGTGCTCGTTTAGACTATTTGATAGTAGATACAACAATTCAGGCGCAACGATGGGCTTGTCAATATCGTGACGGCGCTCTTCATAACGGCGCTGAATTTGTGACCAATAATCTGCCTGCTTTTCGTTAATCAGCTCATCTGTTATAAACAGCGCATCGCTTGGCAAATAGGAAAACAAATTACTTTCTGCCATCCAATCCTTTAAATCAAAAAACAGTGGCTGATAATACTCAAGTCCGCTACTGGCAATACCTGCCATGACATCTTTATGCAGCTCAGATTTGCGGCTACTGGCATTGGGGAACATAGCAGCAAAGTTGGTGCGGAACGTCTCCCGCCCTTCATCGAGCGGAAACTCTTTAGCGGGTAGTATTTGAAATTGCTTAATGGGCTTTGAGATATCTGGCAGTTTATGCAGCAGCGATAGCGATTCTTTGCCCATGCTGCTATCGTTGCCACTTATCATGGTTTTGAGGTCATCAACGGTCAATGTGCGCTGGGTCTGCGGATTAAAAAAGCGAATGGTCTCAATTTCATCATCGAATAAGTCTAGGCGTAGCGGAAATGGCTGACCCATGGCAAAGATATCAATGATACTACCACGTACGGCAAATTCACCCGGCTCAAAGACGTTCTCAACCGCGCGGTAACCCGCCTTTGATAATAGTTCGCGCTGAGTATTGATATCAAATCGATCACCGACACTCAGATCAAAATGCTGCCCTATCAACCAGCTTGGCGGTGCGACCCGATGCATCAATGCCTGTACCGAAATTAACAGTACGCCTGACGTTGGCATATCCGTTAACAGATTAATACGTTCGCTGACGATATCTTGATGCGGAGACAGCTCATCATAGGTCAGCGTTTCCCAATCAGGGAACACATAAGCATCGACGCCGCAAAATGCCAACTCCGTCTCTATCTGGTTAAGCTGATTTTGGTCACGCGTCACCACAACCTTTAGACGGTCAGCCACATCCCATAGCGGCGTTTGTACCAGACTTGCGAGCCACAAGCTACTGACTGCTCCATGCACAGGCGCCAGCCAACGCCGCTCGGCATTCTGGATAGGAAATAACTGCTGGTTAATAGGGTCAAAGGCGTCGGTCAAAGCAGTGATAGACATAAAGAATAGGGTCAACGTTAAGAGTCAGAAAGCTATTATACGAATATTTGCGCAATTACCAAAATTTATGCCGTAACGGTTTGTCACTTAGCCTTGTTATGAAAAAACCAAAAACTAAACAATTGAAAAAACGCATATTCATCTATAACGACAAGCTACTTAAATAAAAAAACCTCAACGATTAAGCTGAGGTTTTAGAGTTATAACCATAAAGCTACTGTTAAAGTATAAGCTGTTTTTAAATTAATGGTTTTTCGCTCGCGATAATGCCGTTATTATCAGCGTAAACAAACATACCTGAGTTTAACGTTAAATCACCAAAGCGGATTTCAATATCGGTTTGACCTTCATCGCGGCGATTTGATTTGCGCGGGATGCAGCCAAGCGCCATGACGCCGATATCCATTTGCGCCATATCATCTACATCACGCACGCAGCCATATACCACCACCCCTGCCCAGCCATTATCAATCGCTGATTGCGCAATCATATCGCCGAGCAACGCGCAGCGCATTGAACCGCCACCGTCAACGACCAAGACTTTGCCATTGCCGTCTTTATCTTTGCCATCGCTGTTCAATAAAGATTTTACGCGGCTATTATCTTCAAAGCATTTTACTGTCACGATTTCACCGCAAAATCTGTCTTTACCGCCAAAGCTATAAAATGATTTGCCTTCGATATTGGGCAGGCATACTTGCGACTCAGGATTGGCATCTAATAAATCACAAGTGACAAAGTTGTCTTTATTCATCGTGGTTGTTTCTGCTGTATCTGACATCGTGACGCTCCTTGTTAAGTTAAATAGTTGAATTATCTATCATGAAATCTGAGTTTTTATCAATTTATGCTTAGGCTATTTTTTGACTTTGGTCATTGCTAGTAGCTGTTTATTTTCGATAATTTCCGTGTCTGTAATGGTAGGCTCACTACGATATTTATTACGCTGATATACCTCATGCGCACTCATCGCCATCGCACTGGCAACGCGCTTGGCAGAAATAGGATGCAAGGATAATGACTCGGGGACGATTGGCGATATCAGTTTAAATGCTTTTTGACCAAAGCTTTCAAGCGGACGGCCTTTATGCTTGCCAAGTAATAACGATGGCCGAAAAATCACCAACTGGGTAAAACCTAGCGCCATAATAGACTGCTCTGTTTCCGCTTTGACCCGATTGTATAAAAAACGGCTGTCGATATCAGCATTCATTGAGGACAATAAAAAGAAGTTTTCCACGCCTTTCACACGGCACAATGTGGCAAAATTGACATTATAGTCGTGGTCAACTTTTCGAAACGCTTCGTCACTACCTGCTTGTTTTTTGGTGGTACCAAGGCAGCTAAAGGCATCGGTCTTACTATCTACGCCGACACTGGCAAATATTTCAGCCAAGTTATCAAAATCACTAACCTGAAAAAAGCGCATGCTGGCATTGATGTAGCGAGGCGGCCGCCGTGCAATTACAATCAACGTGTCATAAAGCTCACTAAGCTGCTTAACAAGATGCTGTCCGACCAGTCCTGTTGCGCCAATTACAATTGCTTTTCGCTGCATAGCCTATCCATTTATATCATGTTGGGGTGATTATAATGCTAAAAATGATGTCTTGTAGAAATTATTTGCTTTGGTATCATACCTAAATTAACAACTCGCTAGCGCTATTCTACACAATTTATTGTAAGAGATTTTATCAACGTCTAGGTTTATGGGAATAATTCAGACTTTTAAGTCGAACTTTTGTTAGATAATTCATTTGTTAGCGCGATAAACCCTTTAATTAAACCTTTAAGATCGGCTAGCATAACTTCTTTTAGCATTAATCATCAAATATATTGTTCTAAGCGCAATAATTTGCTAAGATAACCGGCTTTACACGTCAACGCTGTTTAATTATTCCAAACAGTTCTGGCGCGAGCGATGCTCTATTACTATTAGGTACTTTAATAACAGATAAGTGCCCTCATAATAGACATCGACATCATGTTTGGCGAGAGGCTGCTCGTCACCGATGATTGTTAAACCCATTATTATTGCAATCAACATTCATATTTTTATCTGTCTTTATCAAGGAGATACGCGTGGCTAATACTGCACAAGCTCGTAAACGCGCCCGTCAAAACACCAAACGTCGTCAGAACTCTGCGTCACAACGCTCTATGGTTCGTACTTATCTAAAACGTGTTGATGCGGCTATCGCTGCTAAAGATTATGACGCGGCTACCGAAGCTTACAAAAAAGCGGTACCGGTTCTTGATCGTATGGCTGACAAAGGTATTATTCATAAGAATAAAGCTGCTCGTCGTAAGAGCCGCCTAAACAAAACCATCAAAGGCTTACAAGCTTAAGTTTGGTTGCGTTTAGACCGCATCGCACTTGAGGGTGTGATGACCAAAACCTTGCTACTGGTTTTCATACTGGGGCAGGGTTTTTTTATGCCTATTTAATAGTTAAAAGCTGGCATTTGAAAACATTAGCGGCTTAATTAAATGCTTAAAGAATAAGGTCTATGTCCATTTTACTTCTGGTGGCAATAGCAATTTGCTTGGATGAAAACCAGCGGCACGGTAGCCCTGTAATAAATCGCTGATTGGACGAATATATACTTGCCCGCGCCAAACGAAATAGGCATTGGCTTGCTCAAAAGGCTTATCATCAAACCACAAAAATACCCCTTCCATCATCTTTGGCCAATCATTCCAATCAATCTCAACCACGTCTAGCATCACTGCTAAAAAAGCTGATAGCAGAGTATCATGACTGACGGCGAGCATTAAATGCCCATGTTGCGGCTGGTTTTGATAAAAAAGTGATAAAAGATCAAGTCCGCCTTGATAAGCGTTTTTCGTGCCTTCAAGATTGCCTTGTAAGAAGCGATTGATAAAGTTTAGCACACCAATTTCTTTAAAAACCGGGTTGGCAATCTCAGGTTCGGTCACCAGACTACCAGGTTCAACCAGTAGCGATTGATGGGCAATATCGCGTCGTAGTCCCGCACCTTCTTGCATCAGCTGCGCGGTATCAATACAGCGACCAATCGGACTTGAGATACTATCAACATCGAGCGAATACGGCAGATGTTCTGCTAACCAGCGCCCCCAAGACTTTGCCAACACGCGACCTTTTGGCGTTAGCGGCAACTGGTAACTGGCAAACCCATTACCATCAGAGCGTTCGCGCAGAGAATGTCTAGTAAATAAAATCAGTCTTTTATCTACCGGCAACAAACCGACCGAAGACATCATACTGTCAGGTAAGTGAGAAGGTGCAGGTACGCTTGGCCTGAGGTTCGTAGGCTTTTCAGGCGGTGTCGATCGTTCCGATGGGATATTATTAGGCAATTTACTCATGGTAGTAAGCGTAGCAGATTTATTGATGAGAATGAACAAAATATAAGCTCAGTTGCACTATAGCTTATTCAGCTATATATCGATATAAGCGCTTGGTTAACAGGATTTAGCCAATATCCACCACTTTGTTCCAAACAAACGCCAATTCGGTACTGCTTACCTCATTGGGATAAGCACGCGGATTGACTATCACACGCGTTTTATTAATTTGATAATCAAAGGCTTCATGAGTATGGCCATGTACCCATAGCACAGGTGCCCAGTCCTCATGCATCCAGCTCGATAAATCACTGACAAAGGCGGCATTACTCGGTAGGTTGGCAAATTTTTCAGACACCGATAATGGGCTAATACTATGATGACTCATGACCACCGTTTTTTTACCCAATGCTTGCGCCGTTATCAGTGCTTGCTGTAGCCACTGACGATGCTCAGTATGGATTTGTATCGATACTTCAGGAGAGAACAGCTCGCCACCCGCATAAATTTGCTTATAATCACGCATAAAACGCCTAGCTGCTGCCATCGTATCGGCATCGGCTTGATATTGATAGTCCGTCCATAACGTACAGCCTAGAATCCTTACCTCACCAATATCCATATACTGGCACTGTAAAAAGCGTACGCCCTGCTCTAATTCACTATCATAATTATCCCAAGTGGCTAGCTTTTTATCAAAATGTAGTACATCTTCGCCGAAGTATTCATGATTGCCCGCGATAGTAATCAAAGGTACTTGCAAATGCGCTGCCTGCTCTTGTAGCCATGGCATACCATCATCGCTATTGGCAGTATCTCCCGCTACGAGCAGCACGTCTGCATCCGTTTTAGGGATGCGCCCTAGTGGATACGATTGCCGCGCATAACTGTCAATATGTAAGTCACTTAAAATCTGTAATTTCATAGGTTTTACTATTATCCAATCAGACTATTTGCAAACGTTAGCTTTTTCCTCAGCTTACGATTAGCGTGAATTTAACCAGTGTAGCAGCTTTTCGTTAACGAGCAAAAAGTAAAAAAGACAGCGGATTAGGCTGTCTTTTTTTATTATACGGTCGATCTATAGCGCTAGATACTATTCAATATCAATTGTAATTTGGCCAAAGGATCTACTGCTTGGGTGATTGAGCGACCAATCACCAAATAATCAGAACCATCTGCTAATGCTTGCTTCGGTGTACAGATACGTTTTTGATCATCAGCATTGTCGTCTGGCAAGCGAATGCCCGGAGTGACAAGCTTAAAATCTTGCCCACATAACGCTTTAAGCGTTTTGGCCTCTTGTGCTGAGCATACTACCCCATCAAGACCCGCTTGCTTAGTCAGTTGTGCCAAACGGCTCACTTGGGCATCTAGACCATCAGTGATACCGGTTTGCGTCAGTGCCTGATTGTCCATAGAAGTCAGCACAGTAACAGCTATTAGCAGGGTTTCAAAATTACCGTCTGACAAGCGCTGCTTGGCTAACGACATGGCCTCAAGGCCCGCGCTTGCATGCACATTGACCATCCATATACCAAGCTCGGCTGCTGCGAGTACCGCTTGGGCGGTGGTATTAGGAATGTCGTGAAATTTCAAGTCCAAAAACACGTCAAAATCACGCTGATGTAGCGCTTTAACAATGTCAGGACCGCAGCGGGTAAACAGCTCTTTGCCTACTTTTAAGCGACATAACGCTGGGTCTAATTGGTCAGCTAGTGCTAAAGAGGCATCTTTAGTCATATTATCCAGTGCAACGACGACTGGAGAATGGATGGTGTTATTCATAGTTGTGCCACGTTCTATCAGTTTATTAAATGATTATTATTAAATGATTATATAAACGTCTCAATATAAGAATGCTTAGTTAGCACTCAATGCTCACGCTTTTGCTTGGTTAAAGTAGCACCATCGTCTACATCGATAACGCTGCCGTCTTGTACATTGGTCGCTGTCGCGCCGTAAACCGCTTCTTGTACTGATGGTGCGTTTGCCTGACGGTCAATGACGATATTGGCCTGCGTCACCTGCTCTTGCAGATTGGCATTTAGCTTTTGTAGCCGTGAGATTTCCCACTTATTTTGTAGCACGCGGAAGATAAGCAGCGCGAGTAGCATGCCAATCACAATGCCGAGTATTAAGCACAGAATCAGTAATAAGCCCAAATTCATCGTTGGTGCTTGGGAAAAAAGTAGATTCACCCCAACTTCGGTATTATTGGCCAATACCAAACCGAGCGAATAAGCGAAGCTTAGAAACAGTAATACCAGCAGTAAAATACGCATCAGAGATATCCTTTTATTTTGAATCGTATGAACCGTTTAACAAAGAACGCGACATTCTGACGGCTCTGCTTACCTAACCGTTTGCTACCTTGGCATTGACAGCTTCACGTAGCGCTTTGCCCGGCTTAAAGTGTGGAATGGCTTTTGCAGGTACGGGTACGCTTTCGCCTGTTTTAGGATTGCGTCCCATACGGGCACGGCGATGATGAAGACAAAAACTACCAAAGCCCCGCACCTCTACTCGACCATCATTGGCTAAGGTATCGGTCATCAAATTTAATATTTCGCGTACTGCATCATCGACGACAGTATCTGTCATGTTGTCACAATTCGCACTCAGATTACTAATAAATTCGGACTTGTTAATTGCTTGCTGCATTATCACTTGGACCTTATTGATTAATGGATAAGATAATAATGAAGTAAATTGAACAATTAAAAACTGTTTAATTTTACGTTCATATCTCGTTACTCAATGTTGCAAATGATAGCGGATATTGGCATAAATAGGAATAAGAGTTTCCTTTTTTACCATAAAACCTTACTAACTTGCCCCATACTCAAATTTAATCACAAAAAAAAGCGACCGGAGTCGCTTTCTTTTTATAGTATAACTATATCAACAAACTACCGCTTACTGCATTTGTTCTTTGATTAAGTCACCAATGGTTTTTGGCTGTGCATCAGAACCGGCAGCAGCAGTCGTACCAGTGCTTCCCAATTCTTTAATCGCTTGACGCTCTTCAGCTTCGTCTTTGGCTTTGATTGACAAGTTGATGTTACGAGTTTTGCGATCAACACTGATGATTTTCGCTTCAACATCATCACCAACAGATAGATGCTTGGTTGCATCTTCAACGCGATCACGTTGAATCTCAGAAGCACGTAAGTAAGCTTCTACTTCGTCAGCAAGTTCGATAGTCGCACCTTTCGCGTCTACTTCTTTTACTTTACCATTAACGATAGCACCGCGGTCATTGTTGACCAGGTATTCGTTGAATGGATCAGAGCTTAATTGTTTGATGCCTAAGCTGATACGGTTGGCTTCTGAATCTACAGACAATACCATTGCTTCAACGGTGTCGCCTTTGTTGTAGTTACGGATAGCTTCTTCGCCAGTTTCGTTCCAAGAGATATCAGACAGATGAACAAGACCATCGATACCACCGTCTAGACCGATAAAGATACCGAAATCAGTGATAGATTTGATCGTACCAGTGATTTTGTCACCGCGCTCGTGTTTCTTATCAAACTCATCCCATGGGTTAGCAAGAGTTTGTTTAATACCTAAGCTGATACGGCGACGCTCTTCGTCGATATCAAGGATCATTACTTCAACTTCATCGCCCACTTGAACAACTTTTGATGGGTGGATGTTTTTGTTGGTATGATCCATCTCTGATACGTGTACTAGACCTTCGATACCTTCTGAGATTTCAGCGAAACAACCATAATCAGTTAGGTTAGTGACGCGTGCTTTAACAACGCTACCTACTGGGTAAGTGCCGCCAACGTTATCCCAAGGATCCGTACCAAGTTGTTTTAGACCCAAGCTTACACGATTGCGCTCACGGTCAAACTTCAATACTTTAACTTTTAGATCTTGACCAACTTCAACCACCTCAGATGGGTGCTTGATACGGCGCCACGCCATGTCAGTGATGTGTAGTAGACCATCAATACCACCAAGATCAACGAATGCACCGTAATCAGTTAGGTTTTTAACGATACCTTCGATCTCGATACCTTCTTCAAGCTTGTTCAATAGCTCTTCACGCTCAGCTGAGTTTTCAGCTTCCATAACAGCGCGGCGACTTACCACGACGTTGTTACGTTTTTGATCAAGTTTGATAACTTTAAATTCTAGCTCTTTGCCTTCTAGATGCGTGGTATCACGAATCGGACGGACGTCTACCAATGAACCTGGTAGGAACGCGCGAACTGAACCGATATCAACGGTAAAGCCGCCTTTTACTTTGCTAGAAATAATACCTTTAACGATCTCATCGTTATCAGAGATTTTCTCAAGGAAATTCCAAGTCTCAACGCGTTTGGCTTTTTCGCGTGACAGTAAGGTTTGACCCATACCGTTATCAACCGCTTCAACCACGACGTCGACTGTGTCGCCAACTTCAACTTCAAGTTCGCCTTCTTCGCTTAAAAACTCTTCACGAGCGACGATACCTTCAGATTTAAGACCAGTATCTACTGTGATCCAATCGCTATCGATGGCTACAACAGTACCAGTGATAACCGAGCCACGCTCGATATCAAGACCTGTTTCTTCGATGCTCGCTTCAAATAGTTCAGCAAATGATTCCATTATGTCTACCTTTGTATAGCCGTATCCTGTCCAGCACAGTACGGATCAAATGTATGACTGTATAAAACGAGAATACTGGTTTTATATCTTATGCAGTCATATAAAAAAACAGTTGTTGCTAATAAGCGATTTTGCAGCTAACTCACTAGCAACGACTGTCTTACTTATATTTATACAATTTTATACTAAAACGGAAGCCATAGGAAACCTTTTAGTACTTAAAATGTTGTTTTTATTAACGATTAAAACAAACACCCTTATCTTGACAATGTTTTTTTACCAACTCATAAACCGCGTCAGCGTCTAGGTTTGAGCTATCTAAAACCAGTGCATCTTCAGCCGGTTTTGACGGTGCCGTTGCTCGGTTTTCATCACGCTCATCTCGCGCTTTAATCGTTGCCAGAATCGCATCGAAATCAGCCGCCTGCCCAGCTTTTAATAGCTGTGCCACGCGGCGCTCTGCGCGAGCGGTAGCGCTTGCGGTCAGATAGACCTTTACATCGGCATCGGGGAAAACTACCGTACCCATGTCGCGACCATCAGCGACCAATCCTGATTGGGTTGCCATGTCTTGCTGCAATTTAAGCAATGCTTGACGCACCTTTGGATAAACTGCAACTTGTGAAGCATAACCGCCAACGGTTTCATTGCGTACTTGCTCACCAATCTTAGCGCCATTGACAATGATATCCACGCGCCCTGAATCGCTATTAGGCTCAAAAACGATCTGTAAGCTTTGGGTCAACTCTAATAACGCAGTCTCATCAATCGCTTGGCTGGCATCTGCTGTAATCAGACCTGCTTCAAACGCTTTTAGACCAACAATGCGATATAACGCCCCTGAATCAAGCAGCTGATAGCCCAAGGTTTGCGCTAAACGCCACGTAATCGTGCCTTTACCTGCCCCACTTGGACCATCAATACAGATAACCGGATAGCGCAATGACGGCGTCTCACTATTGTCATTAGTATCAGGTATAAAAGCGGACATAACACTCACTTAATCGTCGGCAAAGCTGACATCGTGGTAAACAAAGAATTTCCCTGCGCTATCAAACGCTTGCACGGTAATAGACAGATTCGTAAGCAAATAGGGCAATAGTATAGCAAACAAACTTCTCCATCACTAGCAGTGTGAACAATATCTTGTTAATGGTTTGGGCTGACTTTTTTATCTTTTATTCTGTTTGGACGCTTGCCGGCGCTGCCGAAAAAAATCCTTTAGCATTTGACTACTATGCTCACGGCACAAGCCTTTATGTACTTGAATACGATGATTATAAAAAGACTCGGCAGCCAAGTTCATTTGACTACCAACCATACCAGCCCTCGGCTCGCTTGCTGCATAGATAAGCCTATCGACGCGAGCATGAATCAGCGCGCCAATACACATAGTGCACGGCTCCAAAGTCACATATAACGTTGTCTGAAGCGGCAAGCGATAATTGTTTAAACGCCTGCACGCATCCCTTAACGCGATAATCTCTGCATGCGCGGTTGCGTCATGGCGTCTAATAGGCTCATTAAAACCTTGACCTATAATCTGCTGATTGTGTACCAGTATTGCTCCTACGGGCACTTCTTCACGTGCAGCGCCTTGCTTAGCAAGATTAAGCGCTTGTTGCATCCATTTAACATCTTCAACTGACCAAAATTCATCTGTAGCAAGTTGGTAATTAACTGCCTGAAATGGCTGCAAACTTATATTTTGTATATTTTTCATTTACTGCGGTAACTGCCAATCGATGGGCGTTTGTCCATGCTGTACCAGATAATCATTGGTTTTTGAGAAAGGCTTCGAACCAAAAAACCCACCACGGTTAGCAGCCAACGGCGATGGATGTACAGCGGTCAGAATCAAATGTTTATCGGTATTGATATATTTACCCTTTTTCTGCGCTTTACTGCCCCACAATATAAATACCGTATGCTCTGTTTGGTCATTGACCACGTCGATCACGGCATCGGTAAACTGCTCCCACCCTTTATTTTGATGGCTATTAGGCTCGCTTTCTTTAACCGTCAAAGAACTATTGAGCAATAACACCCCTTGCTGCGCCCAATAGGTTAAATCGCCATGTTTTGACGGGGCAATGCCAATGTCACTCGCCATCTCTTTTAGCACATTATTTAAAGACGGCGGTTTTGGCATCGCTTTTGGTACTGAAAATGACAAACCCATCGCTTGCCCCGGTCCATGATAAGGGTCTTGACCCAGTATCACCACCTTCACCTGTGATAATGGCGTTAGATTTAACGCATTAAACATCAACGGCGCTGGCGGATAAATACTATCATCTGATTGATAGGCTTCTTTTAAAAAAGCGCGCAAATTATCCATATTATCAGAGGTCAATTCTTCTGCTAAAGCTTGTTTCCAGTCGTCCGGTAAGCGCACATTATCCAAAATGGCTTGCTTTTGGGCATCGCTCTTCGTAGATTTTTCATCAAACAATTCCATGATAGGTCCTTTTTTATTTTTTATAGGAGTATAAGAAATACGGTCATTCAATAAATTATAGCAATAAAAAAACGGCTACCATTGTAACCGTTTTTATAACACCGTAACCGTTGTTATTATATCAATAGTAAAAACTTAGCTAGCTAGTGACTCAGAATCTGGATGGGGCTCATGGGTTTCAACGACCGTTAAGATAATACGACTGTCGGCTGACCCTTTATCCGAAGATTTACCGCCATTTTTATCAAGCTTAACAGTATCACCGTCTTGCTCATTGGCTTCTTTGGGCTCTAAGCTTAAATGTACAATCCCGCCGTTTACCAAGTCGCCAAACAAAATCATACTTGCGAGTGGTTTTTTAATCTCGTCTTGAATAAGGCGCTGCATAGGACGCGCACCCATGAGGCGATCATAGCCTTTTTCCGCCAAGTAATCACGGACTTCATCGTCAATCTCGAGCGTGACTTGCTTGTCATCGAGCTGTACTTGTAGCTCAACCAAGAACTTATCGACCACAGAAACCACAACCGACGTATCTAACGCGTTGAACTGAATAATCGCATCCAAACGGTTACGGAACTCAGGCGTAAAGACACGTTTGAGCGCTTCGGTATTGTCACGGCTGTGGTCTTGTTGGGTAAAGCCCATCGAAGAGCGGCTGATACTTTCAGCGCCGACGTTGGTCGTCATAATGACGATAACTTGCTTAAAGATAGCCACGCGGCCGTTGTTGTCAGTCAACGTACCATGATCCATCACTTGTAATAACAAGTTAAAGACATCAGGGTGTGCTTTTTCGATTTCATCAAGTAGTAACACGCAATGCGGATGCTGATTGATTTTTTCAGTCAGCAAACCGCCTTGGTCATAACCAACATAACCGGGAGGCGCACCAATCAAACGTGAAGCAGTATGCGCTTCCATGTACTCCGACATATCAAAGCGAACCAACTCAACACCCAATAAGTTTGCTAATTGACGCGATACTTCTGTTTTACCAACCCCGGTTGGACCAGCAAACATAAATGAGCCAATTGGTTTATCCGGTGCTTTTAGCCCAGCTCGCGACAGTTTAATCGCATCAGCCAAGGTTTCAATCGCTTCATCTTGACCAAATACTAAGTGTTTAAGATCACGATCTAAATGCTCAAGAATGCTCTTATCATCACTGGACACGGATTTGGGCGGAATACGCGCAAGCTTAGCAATGATGGCTTCGATATCAGCAACATCGATTTTTATCGGTGCGCGTTTGCCTTTAGATTTTTTAGACCCATTGGCTTTATCATTGGCTTTTGCCGTATCTGCTTCTTCCTGCATTTCGTTAGTAGCGCTTGTTTCATCAAGGCTGTCATCGTCAGCATCACCCCCAAGACCTTCTTCATCGGCATCGATTTGCGCATCAAAGTCTTGTTCTAAATTGGCAATAAAGCTTTCTTCAGCATCAATATCGTCCAAATCCGCGACGATACCTAAACGCTTATAAGCACCGGCTTCATCAATAACATCGATGGCTTTATCGGGTAAAAAGCGCTCGTGAATGTGTTTCGCCGATAATTGCACAGCAGTTACCAAAGCTTCATCGGTATATTCGACGTTATGAAACTCTTCATAACGCGGTTTCAACCCACGTAAAATATCGATACTGTCATCGACACTTGGTTCTTTGACGTCAATTTTTTGGAAACGACGTGACAAGGCATGGTCTTTTTCAAACACCTGACGATATTCAGTAAAGGTTGTCGAACCAATACAGCGCAGCTCACCATTGGCAAGTGCTGGTTTGATTAAGTTTGAGACGTCCATATTGCTACTCATTGACGAGCCTGCGCCAATAATCATATGAATCTCATCGATAAACAAAATCGCATTGGGCTTTTTCTTTAGCGCATCAAGTAGCGATTTCATCCGTTTTTCAAAATCCCCGCGATACTTAGTACCAGCGATTAATGAGCCGATATCTAGGCTATAAATCACACAACCATTAAGCGGTTTTGGTGCTTTATCATTAATAATCAACCACGCCAAACCTTCGGCAATAGAGGTTTTACCCACACCTGGCTCACCCACCAATAGCGGGTTATTTTTACGGCGACGGCATAATACTTGAGCGGCGCGCTCAATCTCAGGACCACGACCGATTAGTGGGTCAGTTTTACCTTCAGCGGCGCGCTGGTTTAAGTTGGTTGCAAATTCAACCAAAGGATCTTTACTGGTTTTTTCTGACGCACTACGGCGCTCACCAGTCATTGAAGCACGTGGCTCAGATGGCTCGTCTTTGTCTTGACCATGTGATAAATACTGGGTCAGCTCAAGGCGGCTAATGCCCTGCTTTTTAAGCAAATAAACGGCATAAGTATCATGCTCTGAAAACATCGATACCAAAATATCAGAACCTTCAACTAAACGCCCGCCACCAATAGACTGCACGTGGAAAATAGCACGCTGCAAAATGCGGTCAAAGCTCTGGGTGGGTTGTGGTGATTGTTCAGAATCTGCGTCCACGGTTGGCGTATGCTTATTGATATAAGCTTCTAGCTCACTACGCAACGTTGACACATTGGCATTGCAAGCAGTCAACGTATTGGCAGCATTGGTATTTTCCAATAACGCCAATAGGAGATGTTCAACAGTGAGATACTCATGCGATTTTTGGCGCGCAAGTGTCATTGCTAAACGCAAAGAAACTTCAAGATGACGACTTAACATAAGGACTTCCTACGGTTGTACCTATCTTATTATTGATAGCTTTATGAATGAGTTAGTAACTAAATCAGGGCGATAGATGGATTGTTCAAGGGCAATGTTGGGATTATTAACAGACATTACTGCATATTATTGAATGATGTCTTCCATGGCTTGAATACTATTTGCGTCTTACCTTTATCTCAACATGATACTTAACCATAGTCAATCTTTTAACGCTGACTAAAATGTATCGAAGTGTCCACTAGACCTTTATTGCGCAGTATTTATTGTGCAGTATTAAAGCGACAAATAGGCAAAAAACACTTCGAGCGTAAGTTTTCGAAAGTAACGGTTGAATTTAACAGAGATAAAAGGTGCTAAAACGATATGAAAAAATGTGGGGTTTAATACGATTAAGTGTACAAGGGTATACTTTAATATATGGGTGATATGAAAGAAAAATCAAGAAGGAAATACAAAGCTAGGAAGATTAATAAAAGAGAATTAAAGGAGTGACAATAAATTTAAAAAGGCAGGAATCAAGTAGACAAATAGATTAGAGCAAACCATTGGCTAATACATCAGGTTTGCTCTACGGCAGAGTTCTTATAATAAATAAAAAGGTAAGAATTGACATACTCCCACCACTTTCGCTAAGCTCAAGTGGGGGATTCTAAAAGCGTTAGCGCTTAGGCGACTTTCTCACGAATGTCACAAGTTTTCTGTTTCAACGGGCGACCTTTACCGCATCCTCCCTCCGCAGACAAAACGGCATGTCCTGCCGCAAGAATATTTTTAGCTGCATTCACATCAGCATTTGCTTTATGCCCGCATTGGACGCACTCAAACTTAGCTTGGGTTTGTCGATTTTCTTTAGCGATATGCTTGCATTCAAAGCAGGTTTGGCTGGTATATTGCGGATTGACTTTGACAAGTAATCCGCCTGTCCAATGCTGCTTGTACTCAATCATATCGACCATCATACCCCAACCTTGATCTAAGATAGACTTGTTCAATCCTGACTTAGCTTTGACGTTGCGCCCATGCTGAGTAGCAGAGCCACTAGCAGATTTCGACATATTGGCTACTTTTAAGTCCTCACAAGCAATCATGGCGTGGTTTTTGCTGATGTTGGTGGTGATTTTATGCAAGTAGTCATGGCGGATATTAGCAATATGATGGTGGAGTTTTTGTATTTTGTTTTTCTGCTTTTTCCAGTTTTGACTGAATAAGGCTTTTCTACTTAATTGGCGCTGTAATGCGGCCAGTTTAATTTGATTGGCTTTAAAGCTGTTTTTGGGTTTGATGTGCTGACCGTCTGAGGTAGTAATCAGTTTAGTGACACCTAAATCAATACCTATGGCGCTTGTAGAGGGGTGAATTGGGTTTTGATCCAGTTCTCGCTCACACCCAAAAGACACGTACCAGTGCCCTAGTTTCTTGCTAATAGTGACGTTTTTGATGGTGCCGATGATGTCTTGTGATTTTCTAAATTTCACAAAGCCCACGCCATTAGGTAGTTTGACGCGATTACCCTCAACACGGCAATATTTATCAAACTGAACAAGCCTGATTGAGTCGCAGCCATCGGATTTACGTTTAAATCTTGGCATCAGTTGTCGTAGTTGAATCTCTGTGCCATCGCTTAGCTTAAAGAACTTGGGTTTTCGGAGCTTCTTTTTATTTTCTTTGAGCCTAGCATGAACTTTAGGGTCGAAAAATCGTGACCAAGCAGAGGCGAGATCACGTACTTTTTGTTGTAAAGATACGGCGTTGGCATGGGTTCTTAAGAAGTCAAAATCAGGATTGTTCTTTAGATCCATGATTTTATTAACCAAGTTGGTGGCATTAATAAATTCATTTTTGGCAAACATCTCAAATGAGATCGCTAGTATTTGATTCCAAACAAAACGTGCAGAGCCGACAAGACTATTTAGAATAATCTGTTGCTCTGCATTAGGCTCAAGCCTAAATTTATACGCTTTGTTGATTTTCATTACCGCAACTAATTTTGTTTGATAGAATATAAATTCTAAAGATTATTTAGATTTCATACAGTAGCTAATTTGTATAAAAATATAATAAACACTAGGCGAAATTCACCTCCACCCTAATGTCGGATGGAGTCCTCTTTCGCTTTTAGATAGAGAAGTGAGTAAAATCAACCGAAATTAGAGAAAACTTAAGACAAAATAGGCTAAAAAATTATTCACCCTGATGCGGCTCGATTTGAGTCAATAAAGGATAACCTTCACGGTGCGCCAAGCTATTGACTTTTTTGGCTTTGGTTTCGGCAATGTCTTTTGGATAAATACCGGCAATACCTTTGCTGCTATTGTGAATGGTCAGCATAATTTCAACCGCTGTATCCATACTATGACGAAACTCTGATTGCAGCACATAGACAACAAACTCCATCGGCGTGTAGTTATCGTTATACATGACCACTGCATACATCGGCGGTTTTGCCACTTCTGGCTCAGCGACCAATACATCGGCTTGCGGTGAAGTTTCGCCCTCGGTATCACCATCTTGCGCCAGACGCAGCGGCGTATTTGGGAAATGCCAATCAGCAACGGTTGGCGTTGAATGTAATATCGGTTGTTTTATCATAATTAGCGTACAAATTAATAGCGATGCTGTATCAGCATAAAGAGGATTAAAAAAGAGTAGCAGACCTGTCTAGCTATCACTTAGCATAAGACACGAAAGTATTAATACATTAAAAATCTAAAATTTAATAAAATAAAGTGCAATAAAATAAAGTTCAATCAAATATCAAAAACTTAAGGTTCAATGGGGCTTTCATCAACTTCTGGCAAATCTAAAAGTGACAACGGCATGCTATCAACCTTATCACCAAGCTTCCAGTCGTATAATTGCTCCAATTCTTGTCCGCCTGCGCTTAAGCTTAATTTCACTTGCAAAGGTTTAAAGCCTGTTGGCATCATAAAACGACCACGAATACGCGTTATGCCATCGATGGTATAACTTGCAGGCTCAAGCGGTACTTCTACAAAGTCATTATCATTCAACAAGGTTAAAGTAGGTTTTAAGCGCTTAGCTTTGCCGTCGCTGGCCAGCATTGCCACATCAAAGCCGTACTCAAAAGCGTTTTCAGGCAAAGGTTTAATTTTTGCCCCAAGTATTTGTAAAGGCATACCGCCATTTTCACTAACAAGCTCGGCATATATCTCATTAAGTTGGGCTAACTGTTTATTTTCAACCGTCAATTCCTGTTGATTTTCACGTAGCTCTTTTAAATTTGCCAAACTTATTTCTAACTCTTGCTTAGCAGTAGCTGCTTCATTGGTGGCAATTTTGCTACTAAGGCGTAAATCTTTTAGTTCTTGCGTGGCTTCTTTACTGGTAATTACCGCTTGCTGAGTTTCTGCCTGCATAGAATAATAGCCGCGCTGATAGCCAAGTTTATGGCCAAATGCGAGTCCAACTCCAGCGGTCACCAATACCGTCACCACGAATAATGCCAATACTAAGGTGGAAGCGCCGCGTTGCTTATTACTAATAAGCGGGCTATTTATCAGCGCATTACTCTGTTGGTAATGAGAATAAGAGAGATGCGCATCGTGCCCCACATCATAGGAAACAGAGTCTTGGCACAATACTCGTGCAGGCTGTTGGCAAAGGCGTGGTGCACTCTTCAAACGCATTTAGACGATATCTCTTAACAATAAAGGCAGGTTATTATAGCGGAATTTATAATCAATACCTAGCACCATAAATATGTGGGATTTGTTAATGGCTAGACATCTGTTAAGGAACGATAGGGGCAAAGTCTAAGCCCATCGATTCATCGAAACCAAACATCACATTCATATTTTGCACGGCCTGCCCAGCAGCACCTTTCACCAAATTGTCTTGCACAACAATCACCGTCAGCTCAGCACGCGCATTGTCTTGGTGAATACCAATACGCAAACGATTACTGGCTCGCACGCTGCGCGTATCAGGATAAAGCCCCTTTGGCATCACATCGACAAACGGCTCTGCCGCATAGCTTGTCTCAAATACTTGCTGCCAATCGATAGCAGTGCCTGCTTCGGTAAGCTCTAAATGAATAGAACTCAGCATGCCGCGTATCATTGGCACCAGATGCGGTAAAAAACGGATACGATGGTCAAACTGGCTCTCTAACAATTGAGCAACGCCCTGCTCAATCTCTGGTAAATGCCGATGACCTTCAACGCTATACGCTTTGAAATTATCGGTGGTTTCCGCATAGTTAAGCGCAAGCTTCGCTTGCCGACCCGCGCCCGAAACGCCAGATTTTGCATCGATAACGATACGTGACTCAACCAGCCTTTCGGCTTGCTGATTTTGCGCATCGATAATAGGTTTTAAGCCCAAAATAGCGGTAGTTGGGTAGCAGCCAGGGTTACCGACAACTAACGCATTGGCCAATTTTTCTCGATTGATTTCAGGTAAGCCATAAACGGCTGTCTTTAACAATTCAGGACAGGCATGCGCTTGCTGATACCAATGCTCAAAATCTGCTAATGACTGCAAGCGAAAATCCGCCGCCAAATCAATGACCTTGACGCCCGCTGCCGTTAACGCCTCAGCTTGCTTCATTGCCACGCCATGCGGGGTGGCAAAAAATACTACGTCGCATTTTTGTAAGGTCGCAAGTGTTTCATCGCCCAAGTCACTAAAGACGATATCTGAGATACCGCGTAAACTTGGAAATATCTCATCAGCGCGGGTGCCAGCTTCGCTACGCGAGGTTAGCAAATCAATAGACACTTCAGAATGGGCAGACAATAAGCGAATCAGCTCAATACCTGTATAGCCTGTGCCGCCGACAATCGCTGCTGAAATCATAAGATATTCCTTTTTCTTTTAATGCGTAAATATAAGCGCTATTACTAGCGCTTTTAAACGTTCATTTTTTAATAATTAACGATATTAAATTTTATAACTTAAATTTTATAATCATGTACCGCATCGATAAAGACTTTGGCATTATCAGGATTGACCCACTGGGTAATACCGTGACCTAAGTTTGCCACATAGCCGGTTTTTTCGCCACTGGCGTAAGCGCTATCGAGCATGGCCTTGACTTCAGCACGGATGGTTGCAGGCGAGCCGTACAAGGTTGCGGGGTCTAAATTACCCTGAATGGCTTTGCTGCTTTGTAGTTTTTTATGTTGTTTGGTCAATTGGCGCTGACTTTCTGTCAATACTTGACGGGCGCGATCAATAGGCATCGTCCAGTCTAAACCTAGCGCATCTGCCTCACTATCCGCTTGCACATCAAGCCACAATCCACCGCCTTTAGTAAATAGTACGACTGGGATTTCTGGATGACGTACCTTTAGCTCAGCGACAATACGCTTATTATAGGCATGCGAGAAATTCACAAACTGACGATGACCAAGCGCCCCGCCCCAGCTGTCAAATATCTGCAAAATTTGTGCGCCCGCAACCACTTGCGCATCCAAATAATCAATCACTGACGTTGCCAATTTATCTAATAATTGATGTAAAAACTCCGGATTGCTATATAAGAAACCTTTGGTATAGCGATAATCTTTTGAGCTGCCGCCTTCAATCATGTAAGTCGCTAGCGTCCAAGGACTACCAGAAAAGCCGAATAACGGCACTTGTCCGTTTAGTGCTTTACGAATGCTCGTCACCGCGCGCATGACATAATCAAGCGAGTCATTCATATCGAGCACAGGTAATCTGTCTAAATCCGCTTGCGTACGAATCGGATGCTTAAACTTCGGACCCTCGCCTGTTTCAAAATATAGTCCTAGCCCCATGGCATCAGGAATGGTCAAAATATCACTGAATAAAATCGCGGCGTCCAACTCATAACGGCGCAGCGGCTGCAAAGTGACTTCGGTCGCACGCGCCGTATCTTTACATAGACTCATAAAATCACCGGCTTCAGCGCGGGTGGCTTTATATTCTGGTAAATAACGACCAGCTTGACGCATCATCCATACGGGCGTGGTATCTATGGGCTCAAAGCGGAGTGCTCGTAGCAATCTATCGTTTTTTAAAGGCGCAAAGTTCTGCTCAAGCGCATGGTTACTGTCTGAAGCACTCATGTACAACTCTCCAAAACAGCCCTATATTCAATAAAATAAATAACAGGGCAAGATAAAATAAGTGAAAGAAAAGATTAATAAACGCTTATAACACATAGATAGCGGCATTTAATCCCAAAAAGCTTCATAATCATTTGATATCAGCTTCTTTATATTAAATGCCATTTACTATTAAGCTTTGAGAACACCTACCGATTAAAGGGGTATAACTACACGGTTAACGCTAAATTGTCGCGGTGTACCATGACCACGCGCTCTTCTTTGTTACCAAGAATTCTATCGAACTGCTCTGTACGCTCACGAGCCACACGGCAGGCGTCACGCGATGAGAAGTTTACTTGACCAACAGCGATACGCTCGCCCGTGTCTTGATTGACAATCTCAACCACATCACCTTCATCAAAATCACCGCGGACTTCGACGACGCCAACTGGCAATAAGCTCTTGTGATGTTCGACAACCGCTTTTGCAGCCCCAGCGTCTACAATGAGCGTGCCTGACATGCGCAAATGCGCCGCTAACCACTGTTTACGAGCAATGATTTTATCTTCGTCATTAGTGGTCAATAACGTACCAACGGCTTCGCCAGAAACCACACGCGTGATGACATCGTCGATAGCGCCGCTCACGATAACCGTTGGACAACCACCCATGGCAGCCAAGCGTCCAGCACGAATTTTAGTCAGCATACCGCCACGACCAAGTTTGCCGCCGTCACCGGCGATATCAAATAAGTAATCGGCCATCGCCCGCTCTTGGCGAATCATTTTGGCATTCGGATTATTACGCGGATTATCAGTAAAGACGCCATCTTGATCGGTTAAGATAATGTATAAATCGGCATTGACCATTGCCGCTGCCATCGCGCCTAAAGTGTCATTATCACCGAATTTAATCTCATCAATGGTAATGGTATCGTTTTCATTAATCACGGGCAGCACACGCCATTCTAATAACTGCGTCAATGCTCCCGTGGTATTTAAATAGCGGCTACGGTTGGACAAATCATCGTGGGTCAATAACAACTGCGAGCTTTGAATACCATGCTGAATTAGTGCTGACCACCAAGTTTCAATCAAGCCCATCTGACCGATGGACGCACACGCTTGTAGCGCCGCCAGTTTTCTTGGGCGCTCGTCCAGATTCATCCGTACCACGCCTTCAGCAACAGCACCTGATGACACAAGTAATACTTCCACGCCTTGCTTATGCAGTTTGGCAATCTGCTTTGCCCATTCGTAAATGGCAGTTCGATCAAGCCCTCGTCCATTATTGGTTAATAGCGATGAGCCAATCTTGACAATAACGCGCCGAATATCAAAGTTGCGAGCTTGCTTAACAAACCTTGCTTCTTCTGTCGTGTTCTCTATGTCAACTACCATATAAACTCCTGTTGCTAGGGTAAATGAATTACGTGGATTATATTAAAACTGTACACACACCTATTTAAAAAACGAAACATTAACTTTTGCCAATTTAACCCTAAATATATTTAAAGTCAGATACATTTAAGCGCAGATATATTAGGGAACGTATACCACTTCGACGCCATCATCAAAATCGTCATCGTCGTCTAAAGTGGTACCTTCACGCGCTGCTTTACGAGCCGCACGATAGGCTTCACGCTGCGCTTCGGTATTCAAACGAACTTCTGCTTCTAAGCGCTCAAAACGCTCTTTTTGGGCTTCAGCAAAAATCGGATCTTCGAGTTCACGCTCGCGCTCGCGCTCGATCTCATTCATCAAATGGTACTTAATCGCATCAACGCCTTCGCCGGTCAAGGTTGCGGTACGAAATACCATACCTGTCCAGCCAAGCTCAGCCACGATATGAGTGCAAAGCTCATTTAAGTCTTCTTCGGCAACCTGGTCGATTTTATTTAGCACCAAAATCTGTGGCAAATTGGCCAATTCAGGTGAAAAACGCTCAAGCTCATTTAAAATCACGCGCGCGTTTTCTACTGGATCACTGCCATCGATCGGTTTTACATCAACCAAGTGTAACAGACGGCGCGTACGAGCGACATGCTTTAAAAAACGAATACCAAGTCCAGCCCCTTCTGAGGCGCCTTCAATTAAACCTGGAATATCTGCCATCACAAATGAGCGGTGACGACCGATATCAACCACGCCTAAGTTTGGCACTAAGGTGGTAAAGGGATAATCGGCAACCTTAGGTTTGGCGGCAGATACCTGACGGATAAAGGTTGATTTACCCGCGTTAGGTAAACCAATCAGACCAACGTCAGCGACTACTTTTAGCTCAAACTTCAGCACCTTTAACTCGCCTTCAAAACCTGAAGTGGCTTTGCGCGGTGCTTGGTTAGTCGAGCTTTTAAAATGGGTATTACCCAGACCGCCGTCGCCGCCTTTGGCAATCAGTAACGTTTGACCAATTTCAATCAAATCGCCTAATACTTCGTCGGTTTCGGTATCAACCACGGTCGTACCAATAGGAACCGGCAAATAGATATCGTCAGAGCCTTTACCTGAACAGTTCTTACTATGACCGTTTTCACCGCGCATGGCGTCATAACGACGGGTATAACGGTAGTCAACTAAGGTGTTGGTATTGTCATCGGCAATGACATAAACATCGCCGCCCTTACCGCCATCGCCACCGTCAGGGCCACCGCGTGGGACATACTTTTCTCGGCGAAAACTGGCGATTCCGTTACCACCGTCACCTGCTTTTACCGTTACGACGGCTTCATCAATAAATCGCATCTTACGTTCCTTTATTTACCATCCAGCTTATCAACTGGCTACAGTCCACGACTGTATTTTAGGTGGTAGCTATATGTTTGGTAGTTATGAATAACTTAAAAAATATAAAATCTTCTTTAAAACGGTATTCGCTAAAATGTCATACCACGCTTAGCATCTATCATGACAACAACACCCGATAACCATTCGGACTATCGGGTGTTTGAGTACTGCCGTTAATAATTTACACCGATTTATCTAGGATAAAACTTACTTTCGTCGCGCTATTTTGCCTTAGCATTTTATCTAAATACAAACGGCTAAGATAGCATCTGTGCAAATTTTTACGCTGGAATTTGCGCATAGCTGATGCCAGCCATTTGCGTAGCCAAACGTAATACCTGCGTGCTATAGCCAACTTCGTTATCGTACCAAATATAAACGATAGCATGATTGTCTGTCAAAATAGTCGCTTGCGCATCAACGATACCGACATGCGTATCACCGACAAAATCAGTCGATACTGCTTCGGTAGAATCTGTATAAGCAATCTGAGTTTGCCACTGACTGCTATTAGACACTTTACGCATGAACTCATTCAACGCATCGGCACTGGCTGGCGCCGTTTTAAGGTTTAAGTTCAAAATCGCTAAGCTGACGTTTGGCGTTGGTACACGAATCGCATTACCCGTCAATTTACCGCTAAGCTCTGGTAGGGCTTTACCAACTGCTTTTGCCGCGCCAGTACTGGTGATAACCATATTCAATACTGCACTGCGCCCGCGGCGATCGGCTTTATGATAATTATCAATTAAGTTTTGATCGTTGGTGAACGAGTGAATGGTTTCTACGTGTCCATTCTCGATACCATACTCATCATTTAAAACTTTGAGCGTTGGGGTAATCGCGTTAGTGGTACAGCTCGCTGCACTGACGATAGTGTCATCGCCGACCGTATCGTTATTGACGCCATAAACGACGTTTTTAATATCACCGCCAGCAGGAGCCGTTAGCAATACTTTTTTCACACCAGTCGATTGCAAATGCTTGCCAAGACCGTCTTCATCTTTCCAAATACCGGTATTATCAATAACCAATGCATCGTTGATACCATAAGCCGTATAGTCAATCTCGCTTGGGTCTTTGGCATAAATGACTTGTACAAAGCGGCCATTGATAATCAAACCATTGTTTTCATCATCGACAACGACGCCACCAGCGAAGCTACCATGGATTGAATCGCGCTCAAGCAATGAAGCACGCTTAGCCAAATCGCCCGCTGCTGCTGGACGCACCACAATGGCTTTTAGCTGTAAGCCTTTAGCGCTTGACGCTTGTGACAACAAAAGACGCGTTAAGATACGACCAATACGGCCAAAACCGTATAGCACCACATCCGTTGCGCCATTGCTAGCTGCATTGTCATTGTTAATAGACTGTAATGCCGCTTGTAAATCACTGTCATTAGCAATCAATTGACCAACATCGATACGCGCCGCTTGGATGTCTTTATTCTCTGCAAGCGTTTTAACCATCGCTAAAGTATCCGCGACAGCGATAGGTTTAGCACCTTTATCACGTAGCGCGACTTTTTGATGCAATGCAAGTATTTGACCCACAGAGGTTGTATCTAGCGTATCACCAAACAATGTCACTTGCACATCTTGCTCATTATAAAGCTTATTTAATAAGCCCATAAGCTCAATGGCTTGTTGCTCTTGTTGGTTATAATTGCTCAAATGGTCTTGATGTAATTGGCGTAAGGTATCAGCGTTGCTCACGAGAAACATCCTTTTGGTCAGTAATTAGGTAGCAGAAAAGTAGGAAGAAATATAAATAGATAGGTCATCATTACTTAAATAATGATATTAAAACGGTCATGCTCGACTTTGGCGGTAGTGATTGGCAATAGTAACTATCACTAACTAGCGTCACAGTCTTTATCGTCACCGTCTTTAGATAAGGTAGATTTTAGCCTAAAACGCCCTATTTTGCTAGTGATAACCGAATTTGACGTACTTATCGCGTTTTTTAGCGCTTTATAAGTTACTGCATAAAACTAAAGGCAGCTTGCATTGCTGCTCTATTGTCAATTATCGATAAATCAAACAAAAATATGATAATTATAAAATACTTATATGGTTATGCCATGTATGGTTATGAAAAACTTAAGGAACCAACTTTACCGTCTGATTGGTCTGCGGGGTAAGTTTAAATTCTTTTAAATCGTAGCCCTGCTTTTGGGCAATTTGGCGATATTTTGCATAGGTCTCTTGGCTAACATTCGGCGAACGAGCCAGTAACCATAAATATTCTTTATCTGGCGTGCCAACCAATGCCGTTTTGTAATCTGCGTCACGCGCCAGTACCCAATAATCGGCGCGGCCAACAGGCACCCAGCGAATCCATGACGGCAAAAAAGTAACCTTTAATTTACTACCCGAAGCATCAGCGGGTTTAGCTAGACCTTCTGCGGTAATGGCTGAACCATCTTGCGCTTTGCATTGGTTAATCACCTTGATGCCTGAACTGTCGGTCTTTTCAACATAAGTCGCGGTCACGTCACTGGCACAATTGCGCTGAAAATACATCGGTAAACGACCTATCTCGTGCCAAGTACCAGCGTATTTTTTCAGATCAACGCTATCAACTGTGGTTGGTACACTTGCAGACTTATGAATGATGGCACTCGGCTTGATGGCTAATGTCTCGGTGCTGGTTTTATCCGTCGTTGCATTAGCCGTCACATTAGCTTTAGCCGCGCTATTGACGGGTGGCGTCGCCGCATACGCTGAAAACGCCGCCAGCGGTATGATAATTGCTAAAGCAATACCTGTGTGTTTAATAAGTCCATTCATAAATATGCGCTCCGGTATTGTTGGTAAACCCATATCTTCATTGACGTCGTCTATATCAACAGTTTCAGCAGTAATTGACTTATTGAAGTTATTACTTTCAATTAAGCTTTTCGCTGAGCTGTTAATTTCACTGTCAATATTGATATCGGAAGTATTGAGGTCAGTAGTTTTTTGTACTTTTTTATAAGCAAGCGCTTTTTTGTATCCGCCGCCATCTTGAAAACTGGGGCTTTGCAAATCTTGAGTGCTTTTAAAACTTGTATTATCTTTATCTTGGCGGTGATTGCTTTTCTGAATCAATGCAGGCGTGGCGGCTATAGGCGCGTTTTGTCCACTCTTTTTATAGCCAAATTCATTATCTGTTGCCAAGGTATTTAGAGCGACATCGTCTACTGACATGTCGTTGGCGCTATCGTTGTGATAGCTGGCGTCGTTGCTGGCATTACTCGATTGTGACGTATTATCTGTCTTGCGATAACCTTTTTTTAAATAGTTTTTATCAAGGTAATGCTGACTTGATTTAGTCTGCTGTGATTGAGAACCAGCTGCCTGCGAATCAGGCCATGCTGACTTAGGTAACTTATTGGTTTTCATAGGAGTACCATTTATTAATAGTGTTAGTTAAAATTTTTCATTTATCAAATTTTATAGCGATTAGCTCAAGTATAAATAATGCTCAACAATCACTTTAAATATAAAAGAGAGATGAGTGAAAATTAAATACTGGATTACTTATATTTACTATACCTTTCAGTGGCGCTGCCATGAATAAAATTACGATAGATAAGAAGTGGTTGGATAGCAATTGGTTAAATAGCAAGTGATTGGATAAAAAGTTGCTAGATGAATCGCCCTTAACAAACTGATTCTGCGCCCTTTGGTAATTTTCAGGTTTATAGTAATGGCAAAGAGCTAAGCAAAACAGTGTAGCAATGTAGGAAAACGCAACGGTTTGTAAGTAATTCTGTATTTACGCCATACAAGCAATACATAGTTACCTTGTGTAAAAATAGATTTAAAATCAGTGGCTTGCCCCCCATTAAACCTCACTCTTGTATGGCCTTACATTTGCTTTCAGTTTTTGATTTACCTTTCATATTTTGGTCAATTATTGGCCTAAAATATACTCTCAAATACTATAAATACCATCTTAAAAATTACCGCAAAAACTGACGAATGCCAGCAACAGCAATGCCGCCATACTGCTCTGCTTGAGCCCTCATTGCTGGCGATAAACCACCTAAGCCAATCACTGGCATATCGGCTAATTCTGCTAATATTGACCACGCTTGCCAGCCAAGTGGCTCGACATCAGGATGGGTTTGAGTTGCTAAAACTGGCGATAGAAAAATACCGATAACCGGCGGCAATTGCTGCTCTAAACGTCTATGCGCCAACTTATTAGCGGCAGCGACACTTTCGGCGTCGTGGCAGCTAATGATTAATGGATAGTTTAATAAATGGTTTGTAGACAAATCTTCGTGAATTACATTTTGGCTTTGGTGAATATCGTTATTAATATCACTTGACCCCTGCATAAGCTGCGTTTGGGTTAACTGCTTTGCGACGATTTGGTGGTTTACAGCTTGCTTATGTGCTTGGTCGCTTTCAAATTCAGCTGGTACAATCGCCTGTATATCTGCACGCAAGCGTAATAACTGCGCTATATTATTATCTGCATCCATAGCTTTTGGACGGACATAAACCCAAGCATCATGCGCCAAATGCGCTGCATGAAACTGTAGCCAAGCTGCTGCTGGATCAGCCGCGTCGTTGAAGTGTGCCAATGGATAAGTAATTGCTATCTGTTGTGGTAAGCGCAACCATGCAAGAATGGTTTTATTAGCGGCTGGCAACTGATAATCTCCTGCTAATAACTTCGATTTATCCACCCAAGTTAATGCTTGACCCTCCAATCCCTGCTGGCAATGTCTATGCTGTTCATACTGCTGCGCACTTAGTGCTACCTTGTAAACCTGCAAACATACCTGCTTATCGCCATAGTCATGATGCAGCCGACCAAGTTTTACCGCAGTATTATTTGCGATATCAATGCCCGTCTCTTCAGCGACTTCGCGTATCAGCGCTTGCTGAGCGGTTTCATTAGTATCTATCTTGCCGCCCACAAACTCATAACGATTACCTTGATGCTGCGATGCATTTCTAAAACCGAGCAAATACCGATGCTGATAATAAATAACCGCCACCGCAACATTGACGATTTTTAGCGGTTTATGGGCACTTGCCTCATTCTTAGCGAACGAATTTTTGCTTGAATTCTCTAAATGACTACTCATTCTATTGCCCTTTATAATGGTACAACTGTTTTTATTTATAGCGTTTGTAAATGCTGCTTTATATAAGTTTACATAATAACTGTGATTTATTTTATCAAATAGCTTGCAAAAGCTTTCAATGTAAATGATAATTATTATCGTTAATAACTTACTTTACCCCACTGCCTTATCTCTAATTATTTTATCAAAAGGAATTTACTATGAGCATGGTCATCTCTCGTTATTTAAACTGCCGCGAAAACCGTTTGCCTACGCTACAGTCGCAGCACCTATTTGCGCTAACCAAAGAAGTGCGTATCGAGCACGAAGGCGAAGAATATCGCTTACGCTTAACGCGCAATAACCGCTTAATTTTAACCAAATAAATCAACTGCTCACCGCATAAAAAAACGCCTTTTGATAAAGGCGTTTTTTATTGCATTAAATGAACCACTAACAAGCGACTTAAAAATCGACAGTATAGTAAGGCGATTAAAAGCTTAAGTGCTTAGAACTGCCAACTATAAACCACATCGACCGCGTTTTCCGCCGCTGAAGTTGCTTCGACATAAATGCGGCGCGTTAGCTGATAACGGATAGATAGGCTATTTTGTGCATTAAACACCCCGACGCCGTAGCGAATATACAAATCAGGGGTTACATAACCAGTAACGTTGACGTTGGTGTCATCACTACTGCCTGACGCATCAACGGTTAAGCTTTGGAAGCCAAACGCTTGACCTATCTGGTTGGTCAGATTGCGCGTGCCACTCAGCCCAAAGCTTAGTCCCGCCGCTGCAAGGTTATTGGTCACCTGCGATTTAAAGCCTTGCTCACTGATTTGCGTCGCGCTCTTATTATTAATACGGCCCGTTATCAAGGCATTCATCGCTTGCTGCTGGGTTAAGCCAGCATTGTTAAAGACAATGATGTTTGGATTTTCCGTATTGCCTTTAACGCGTACGCCGACGGTCTTACCGCTGATGGTTTTCACCGCCTCAATGCTCAGATTTGGTTTCATCACGTCGCCATTAAAACGCACCTGACCGTAATTCAGCTCTAAGCTCTGACCAAAAATATTGACATTGGTACGGCGAGAAACCTGCACGACGCCTTTGGCGCGCATAACGCCTGTGCCATTTTGGGTGACATTAATCGCCCCTGCTAACGGAATCACCGCACCAAAACCGCGGAAATTGATGTCATCGCCCAAGTCGATACCGATGTCGGCATTGATTGACCAAGGTTTTGAAATCGCTAAAACCTCATCAATATTACCAATCAAACGGCGATCAAGAACCACCGCATCTTCGGTTTGGGTAATGATATCTTCACTGGCTTCTGGTGGACGAATGGTCGCTGACGGCACACTGACGGCGCCAGTGATATTGACATAACGGTCACCCGGACGCACGATAATGTCGATATCAGGGTTAATCTCAGCCAACAATAATGGCGGCTGGGTCAATACCAAACGCTCGCCAATAATGCTGAGTTTGGCTTGCAGTTTTTGTTGCCAATTTACCGTACCAGTCAGCTTGCCCGTACCGGTACCACTATTGAAAGTGCCGTCGATATTCGCCTGCGTACCACGAATTTTGGCATCGACATTGACTTTTCTTAAGTTGATAGGTAAATCTAGCATCGCAATACGGCCATCTGCCAATTTCACATCGCCATAAAACTGCGGTTTATCGAGCGTCCCACCCAAACCACCTGCCATAGTGATATTGCCTTCGAGCACGCGCATACCGGGGAAGAAAGGCTTAAACACTGCCAAATTCAGCTCATTGAGCACCAGCGCACCCGAGATAGGTTTCGGTGTTTTATAAGGGTCAACGATAACCTCAGCATAGCCACGCGCACCGCGACCAGTATTGATATCCGTGCGCAGTTTGATGCCTTCAGGGACCGATAAAGCAATGACCGACACGCGCTTATAAGGCAAGGTAACCGGCTGACTATCGCCATCTTGGATGAGACCGATTTTGCCATTATCAGAGTACAGCGTGGTATTAATCGTTGGCGGACGACCACGTTGCCAACCGACGATGGCTTTACCATTAATTTTCGCTTGCCAATCGATATCTTTGGGTAAAAAGACCGAGAATAGTGAAGTATCCAAGTTTTGTACCGCTAAATTGACTTGACCTGCCGCTGGTGAAGCAATGAGATTCTCGCGTAAACACAGCTTGCCCGTTTGGTCGGTCGCCTGCCAACAGTGGGCGGCAAGCTGCACTTTTAAGTCAGTAGAATTATTACCCTGCTTTTTGGGTAAATTGACAATTAATTGTGCAGGTTGTAGTTGGTTTAACGTCGCATATTTTGATTTGATACGCCCTTTACCAATCACGCCTGACCAACTGAGCTTATCGCGATTAAAACCACCCTTGAGCCGAGCGGCGATAGCAAGCTCATCATTTGCCACTTCAAGATTGACCACATGCGCCTGCTCAGTGCCATTAAAAGTGGCATTGACCTTTTTAAAGCTCTGACCTGCCGCATCCAAACCTTCGGCGCTAATAATAAGCTGGCTTGGGCTATTGGCCAAATTGACGAGCTTACCGCGGATACGTCCTTGACGCAAAATAAAACCTGGTAGCGCTAGTCGCTCACCAACTAAGTCGATATAAATCGTGGGCAGCGCCTGTCCTGCCGGCTGCGATAAGGTTGCGCCGCCCGTCACTTTACCAGCAAGCTTATCTGATAGCTGGTCAAGACTGGTGATATTAATCTTAGCTTGTAGCTGCTTAGCATTGCCATTGGCAGTAAGATAATTGTCGCCCCAACGTAGCACCAAATTATTGGCATTTAAGCTATCGATTAGCGCATTAACTTGCTGATACTGTGCCTGTGCATCTTGTGCTTGTAAGCGTTTAAAATAACTGCCTAAGTCTTTTGGTAGGCGAAGCTTCGCCGCCAGACTACCTTTGGCACTGAGCGGCTGGCCTTTTAGCACGCCACTTAGGTTAACTTGTTTGATATTAACGATTTGCTGATTGTCACCCCAGCGCCCATCGGTATCAATAGTGCCAGTGATGGTACTTGGGATATCTTTAAAGAAATAACCCAAGTTAAAGCGATTCATCACCGCCTTAACATTCCAAGCGATACCTTTACGCACATCGACCGTACCATTGGCATCGATACTACCTGCGGCGCCGACATGGCGGAAACGCTTGATACGAATCAGCTGTGCGTCACCACTGGCGTCAATGCTAAGTTTACCGGCTGGCAGTTGCTCAGCATCTAATACACCATCAAATTTCACCGCAAAGTTTTTCAGCTTACCCTTTGCGTTAGAATTAGTATTGGCTTGGTTCTTTGGCGGCGTTTGCCACACACCGCTGGTTTTTAAATCACCAGTGATAATGGCGGCATTATTGGGTAAAAAATAGCCAAGGTTAAATTTGTCAAAGCGGCCATCGACCGTCCAGCCAATGTTTTGACGTAAGTCAATGACACCGTTCGCTTTTACTGCGCCGGCTTCACCGTTATAGTTGAGTTTACGAATACGAATCAGCTTTGGCGTACCAGCAGCATCAATCGATAAGCTGCCCTTTGGTACGTCAGCGGTATCAATATGACCATCAAAACGGGCATCAAAAACAGACAGCTCACCGCCGATAATATCAACGCTAGCATCACCGCTGCCCGTGATACCAATAGCGCGGCTATCTTGACTGGCATCGAGGTTTGCTTTTAAATCGGTATTAGTAAAGCTAATAATATGGCGCTGACCTTTGACACGGTTTTTACTGATATTGAGCATGCGCCCGCGCGCATTGATATGCCCTGTTAAGCGCTCAAGTGGTAAGTCACTACGATATTTTTTGGGTAACAAACCCGTGGTACGCGCATCAATTTGCCACGTTAGCGGGCGTTTTTTACTGGCCAGTTGAATCTGCCCTGTACCAGATAGGTCGCCTACTATACCTTTGTAATTAAGACGGTTGATATTAATCACGTCACCGGCTTTACGCACGCGCACATCGTAGTTGCCTTTAGGGGCGGCATTTAACTCATTAATCACCGCTTTGCTATCGACCGATAAATTCGAGCCGCGGATAATAACATTGGCTTGTCCGCTTGGACTGTCGACATTACCAATATTTGGCAAATTGCGGCGTACCAAATTTTGCCACTTGGCGTCGATATACCAAGGTGTGACTTGCTTAGAATTGGCGCTGCGACCACGAGCAGGCGTTTTGCCACGCACGATATTGGCATTGAGATGCTCACCATCGCGCTGACGCAAATCTGCATCCATCTCTAGATTGCCATTTTTATTTTTATGCTGATAATGTACCGATAAGCGACCATTGAGCTTTTGCGGCGCATAGGGTTTAAAGTCGGCATATTCAGCTGGAATCGCCTGTCGAATATCAAAATTACTGCCTGTGGCGCGGACTACCGCATCAAAACTCTCTTTCCAGTCCAAAATACCTTGCAATGTCAAATTGCCTGCTGGTACTTGCGCATCCAAACGATCAACGCGCAGCTGACTGTTGGCGATAATACCGCGACCTTGATAGTGACCCGATGGGATATCTTTAGCGGTCAGCTCGGTATTGATACGCAGACGTATCTCCGAGATGACGCCCGACGCGGTCGCCATGCCGCTTTTTAGGTGGATATTTTGGCTATCGGCATAAGGAATTAAAATATCGTCCCATTTAAGTTTCGCTTGAAACGGCGAACCTTCATCTAGTCCCTGCACCACGAAATCACCGCTGACATCGCTGTCGTTATAACGGCTACGGACTTTACCAACGGTACGTTTTAGCGTACCGGTTGCGGTGATATTTAACGGGTCGATATAGGCTTTTTCTAACGCACTTACCTCGACAATTCCGCTCAAATCTAAAGGATAGTCGCCTTGTAAATCTGCCTGACCTTTTAAAGCGCTGACTTTTACAATATCCGCATACTGCAATTTGCCGCGCCCGACGTTCACCACGCTACCAACCCAAGTCAAATCTCGCGCTTCGATATCATGCACGACGATAGGGTCTTTGGTGACTTGTTTATAAATAATGGTTTTTATTTTTGCTTGATCAAAGCGCAAATTGACTGGCAAGCTAAGCGTTCGATAATCAAACGGCTCGCCCGTTGGTGGCTTATTATTGATAATCTCAATGGTTTGAATGTCGGCATCACGCAGATGCACTTCTTTGGCAAATACCGCGCGCCAGCCTATTTTGACATAAGCTTTATCGACCAATATCTCAAGGTCTTCGGTGGCGTTGATATCGATATCGCTGACCCAAATACCATCGCGCAGATTACCCCGACCGTATTTAAACTTAACCCCCGTCTCGGCACTGATTTTTTCTAAAATGAATTTTGTGCCTGACTCAGTACCGACCGCATATAAAAATATGGCGAACATAATCGCCAGTACAATCAAAATAAGGACCGTTAATTTGAGCAAAAAAGACAGGGGAAACCAACGTCTAACAGCGCGGGCATCGCGCTGTGCTGGATCTTCATCCGAGGGCTTATTTGGCGGGGTATTTTTGGTCAACATGACACTCAGCTATGTTAAAGAAGGATTACCAGCAAGCGCTAGAATGAAAAATAAGTCTGTTTTTAGTTTCTATTAGGGCTGGTTATAAGCACTGGTGTTAGGCGTACTTATAGCAGCCATTTATAAAGGTGACCCGATAAACAGATGCAGTCTAACAGGGATGCTATCTTCCGTCACGCCAGCAGCAACATCGACACGTACCACACCAACCGGCGACGCCCAGCGGATACCGACGCCGACGCCAACTTTGGTGTCGGTTTCAAAATCTTTGTCATAGGCATTACCGACATCGGTAAACACTGCGCCGCGGAAACCTGGTCTAAACTCATAGTTATATTCCGCGCTGCCGACTGCCAGGATTTGTCCTCCGGTGAGATAGCCCTTCTCAATCGGTGATAGGCTTTCGTAATCATAACCTCGAATACTTTGATCGCCGCCAGCAAAGAAACGCAGTTTATAAGGCACTTCATAAAAATCATCCGCCCAGATATAACCGGTATTTAAACTGCCCAGAACTTGGTGTTTATCGTCAGCCCCGAAGCTATAAAGACCGCTCACACCGGCGCGTAATATTGCCATATCGGTATCACTTAGCAGACTTTCTGAACCTGCTTCAAGCGCATAATACTGACGGAACCCGCGGGTAGGATTGGCAGCATTATCGACGTCTGTTTTGCTCATGCCATAACCAAATAACAAAGCGTGCTGCGTCGGTTTCGAGGAAGTAAAGCGCACTGGCAGATTGTCTAATTCTTCCTCATCGACACCAGTTTCTAACTCATCTAAACGGTAGCGTACAGAGTAGCTACGATCCCAGCCATTTTCACGGCGGATATTACGTGCCAATGCTGCTTTTAAGGTTCGGGTAGATAAGTCAAAATTACCTTCGCCTTGATCGATAACCTCTTCTTCGTAGGTCAAACGGGCATCCAACTTATCGTTTAGCGGATGCTTCCATGGTCGACTGCCATACACGGCGACATTTTTGGTAATACGCGATACTTCGGTTTCTGCCCCTGCTTGATAGCCTTTACGATTGATCAGATTATAATCTATCTTAGCAGTGGCGCGCACCCCAGTATCGGTACCATAACCGAGACCAACTTGGGCATCACGTGGTTTGTTTGCCGAAACAAAGACGTACAGCGGCACTTTTTTGTTTTCTAACACGTCCTGCGGGGTTTTGCGTCCAGCAAGCGTTGGCGGCACGAAGTTTTCATCGGCAAGGATATTTTCTTCATCAGGGAAGATTTTTTGTGCGACATTACTGATAGAGTCGCTGATTTTACCCAAAATACTAGTGGCTTTTTGGCCTTTTTCATCCAAGACGCGATCATCCGGCAGACGGCTTAAACGTTCAGCTTTTTGTCTAATGGCTTGCAGCTTACCCAAGGTTTCTTCATCGGCTTCAAACTCGATGGCAGCGATATCGGCTGGATTGACTGTCTCACCGCTGGTAGCGTAACGCTCAGCGTCATTTTCGGCTTTGACTGCCTCATCTTGCTCGATATTATTGCTATCGAAGTCATCATCGGTAGTCTCAGCACTACTGCTATTAGCCGTATTATCAAAGGCTAAAGTACTGCTTTCTGTACGCTCGTCTGGCGGCAAAATCGTCTCGACGTTGACAGTATTAAAATAACGGGTCGCCGATAAATCGTTACTAAACTTGGTCACGGCCGGACGATAAAATGGCTCGCCTTCTTCAAAGTCGACCAGCTGCTTTAATAACGACAATTCAACCGGTAGCTTTTCAGGATCGCGGGTCAGCGTACCCGACTCTTGATCATAAGTAAAAAACACCACTTCATCAAACTTGTAACGATCGCCCGTATTGTAAACCAGCGACACATCGGCGGTATTGTCGGGCAAGATAATATCGACCGACTTATTGAGCCAATATTGATCAAAGTAACCATAGGTATCACTGAGCGATTCAAGCGCCGCCTTACTGTCTTTATAAACGCGGTGATTAAAAATATCGCCCTCTTGTGGCGGCAAATCTTCTTCTAACTTGGCAAATTCTTTTTGCTCGCTGCCCTCGCCGCGAATGTCAACAATGCGGCTATCCACGCGTACCGGCTCACCCAACTTTTCAATAATGACATCAATGGTATCGGTATTTGGTTGGCGCAAACGTAGGGTCACATCATAGTAGCCAACGGCTTTGGCAGCATCTAAGGCGCTCTGGCGTAGACGCGGCAGCGCAGCAGTGAAATCAACCACAGACTGCACGGTAGTGTCATCAATAGCGGCTTTGATATTCTTAAAGGGCTGAATATCATCATCGGCTTTGGTTAATGTTGGTTTAGCATTCCTTGTACTGTTTTGAGCGTTGTTTTTGCTATTATCGTTTAAATTATCTGCTGCGGCTTGTTGCAAATAAATGGTCGTCTCAACATGCGGTAGGGTGACGACGCCACCATTAAAAAAGCGATTATAAAGGCGCTTAACAATATTGCCTTTTTTGTTACGTGCTATCGGTTTGGGTTTTGCCGCTTGTTCGATACTTTCTTTTACCGCATTGACATCGTTTTCATAGTTAGGCAAATAATCATCAGGATTGATGCTGTCCGACTGGGCATTTTCTATCCCACTATCCATGTCCACACTAGTCACGCTATCGCCAGTGCCACTAGCAACCGAGTCGCTGACGTCAATAGGACGCGACATCACATCATCTGTCTCCGCCTGCTTAGCAGCGGCCTCATTTCTACCCAAGGTTTCAAGATTGCTTGGTGCTGGTAAATTGGTAGCATCTAAACTCACATCGAGCCCAATTGGCGGCGTGCTATCGTCTAACCTTGCAACAGGCGCATCAAATGCGCCATCTAAAGCTTGAAAGTCATTGTCGTCATAACGCATGCCATCGATATTATTAACGGCATTACTTTGAGTGATATTGCCGATATCTTGAGCGTTTTGCTTATCCATCGCCGCCAGCTCGCGATCAATCTCGTCAGGCGTCATCATCTGATAGCCTTGTTGCTGCACGCTATTAACTTGCTGCTCTAAGTTTTCATTGCTGTCAAATGCTTGGTTGTTGCCTATACTATCTATGCCATTACCGATAGCACTAGCAAAGTCATTAATACTATCGATATCATTATTTGATAACTGGGATTTATCCGTGTTATTTGCTTGCGCGGTGGCGTTTTTGTTAGGATTTTTAATACCTAAGTTCTGCTCGCTATAATCATCCATTACCGATTGATCGATAATACCTTCTTCAACGGCTTTTTTTAGACGCAAGGCGTCCAAAGCAATATCAAGCTGGCTGTCTTCATAGGCATCTTTAGAAAGTGCTCGTTTAGACGAGGACTGAGCCGAAGAATTGGAAGGCGGTTTTGGCGTTGGTGGCTGCGATTGTCGTTGCGGCTGTGCAGTGGTCGCATCATTGCCACTATTTTTGATAAGTTGGCTGCTGCTTGCATTATTGGCCGTATTATTATTTAAATCAGTGGCGGCAAGAGCACTAGGCGCGATAGCAACACTGACCCCAAAACCAACCAAACTGGTGGTCAATGCCCGAAATAGCGCCGTACGCGTAAAACAAACACGAGGGTTATCCATAGGATTTATATGAGTAGGATGAGCAAATTTAGCCGAACACAGCGGCGCATTTGACGCAGCAACAGGCGGTATCCCCGATGAGTGGCGCGCTAGAGTTGAAGGCTGGTGTTTCATATTGATTTCCTATCACCTCACGCGGCACAAGTGACGGTCGATGGCAATCGCCTCGTCTTACCGGTGAATAAACGTAGAACAGTTCGCTGACATTAAAGGTTTGGACGGCTAAAATTTACAAATCATAACTTAGTTAATTCTCAAATCATAGCACTGTGCGCATGTATTTTTACCAAAGCCTTGCTATTATACGGCGTAACATCGATAAAACCTATGCTATATTTCGATAAATTTTTGATAGTATTGATAATTGTTTATCTGCCAATCACTGCGTAAAAGTTTGTTTTCTCCTTTATTAGCCGCGCCCCACCTGTAGGAATTTTCATGGCCAATCAGTTTCAACTCTTTAAGCATCGCCGGTTTAATGCCATGTTTTTTACCCAATTTTTGGGTGCTTTTAATGACAATATTTTTAAGCAAGCGCTGATACTGGTGCTAACCTATACTGCTGCCAGCCAATTGGGTATGGAAGTCAGTATTTTAAATAACTTGGCGGCGATGTTGTTTATTTTGCCGTACTTTTTATTTTCGGCATTGGCAGGGCAAATTGCTGATAAGTTTGAAAAATCAAAACTGACGCGCTTAATCAAATTGCTTGAGATAGGCATTATGATTATCGCTGCTGTCGGCTTTGTCTTTGAATGGTACGCGCTGTTATTTGTGGCGCTGTTTTTGATGGGGACGCAGTCGACGTTTTTTGGGCCGATTAAGTATGCGTACTTGCCGCAAGCAATGAGGGAAAATGAGCTGGTCGGTGCCAATGGTCTGTTTCAAATGGGCACCTCGCTTGCCATTTTGCTTGGTATGATTATCGCTGGGGTATTGACCCAAATTACCCAGCCGCTATTTTGGATAAGTGTGACGGTGCTTTTTGTTGCGGCGATAGGCTATTTTGCCGCCCGTTTTATTCCTACCATGTCAGCGATGCAGCCTGATTTGAAGATTAATTGGAATATCTTTACCACCAGTATGGCGACGGTACGTTATTTATACTCGTTGCCTTTTTTATTCTTTGTCATTCTTGGTAATAGCTGGTTTTGGTTTTATGGCGCGACGTTTTTGACCCAAACGCCAGAATTTAGCAAAGTCATTTTGCATGGCGATGAATCCGTGGTTATTTTCCTATTGACGCTATTTTCGGTTGGCGTATCAATAGGTTCGCTGCTGTGTAAATCCTTGACCAAAAACCAAGTCAGTCTGCGCTTATTACCCTTTGGTATCGCTGGTCTTAGTATATTTGCCATTGATTTATATTTTTCTTTATCAGGGTTAAATATTGATGTTAATACCGAAGCACTACTTGGTATTGGTGATTTATGGGGTCTGAGCGGTAGCTGGCGCGTGTTTGCCGACTTGTTCTTTTTGGGCTTTAGCGGCGGTTTATACATCGTGCCTTTATACGCCTCTATGCAGGCTTATGCGCCAAAAAGCCATCGCGCGCGTATCGTCGGTGCCAATAATATCTTTAACGCCATTTTTATGGTGTGTTCGGCGATTTTCTCGATTGTGGTATTAAATGCGCTGGGTCTAAATTTGCCGCAACTGTTTTTAGTCACCGGTATATTAAATATTATTTTTGGTATATTTTTATATCTTAAGCTTAATAAACATGTCAAACAGGCCGTTATCCAAACCCATGATGACGAGCAGAATCGATACGACTAGCGCCAAACGCAATATGAATCGGCAAGCCAATAATTTCGCTGCCGAGATTGTCTATTGTTTGTTATAGTGGTTTGATAAGTGTTGTCTGATAGGTTTAGTGGCCTATTGAATAGCTTAAACCTATTCATCATAAGTTCTATTTATAATTCATACAGCCATCAGGAGTGAATCATGGCGCAGCGTTCCTTATCAAAAATTGACCAGCTATTACTTGGCGTAGATAAAGCATTGCGAGCGGTTGTACCGCATTCAAATCCTAGCACGCGCCCGCTGCCTGTTAGCAGTGATGAGATTCCTGAGCTAAGTATCAACGAAGCCCGTCATGTCGCAGGCTTGATGCGTATCAATCATACGGGCGAAGTCTGCGCCCAAGGGCTGTATCACGGGCAAGCGTTTGCCGCAAAAAACGATAACGTCAAGCAAGCCATGCAGCAATCTGCTGAAGAAGAAGTCGATCATCTAGTTTGGTGCGAGGTTCGCTTAGATGAGCTTGGCAGCCATCCTAGTATTTTTACGCCTTTATGGTATGGCATGTCATTTGGGCTTGGCGCGGTAGCAGGGGCGATTTCTAACGAGTTCAGTTTGGGCTTTGTCGCCGAAACCGAAGCGCAAGTTAGTGAGCATTTGCAAGACCATATCGGTCAATTGCCACCGCAAGATCAACGCTCAAGAGAAATACTGGCGCAAATGGATATTGAAGAATTACATCATCGCGAGTTGGCACTGGCAAATGGCGGCGCGGCATTGTCGCCACTGGTACGCCACACGATGCGCTGGATGGCCAATCGCATGAAGGCCACGGCTTATCATTTATAAGCGTTTATCATCTATAATACGCAGGCGCTACTAATCTGCATCTTTTTTTAGTGGCTACAGACGGCATTATTCTGTGCTTTTAACAATCCTACTACTGTTAGCAGTCAGATTAATTTGCTAGGGTATGAAAAATTTGTACGATTTTACGGAATGCCAAAACCTAACGATCAATCAATGGATGAATAGATAACAAGTCAGTAACTACAATAACTGATAAACGACAACGATTAAAAGGTAATTATTTTTATGAAAGCCATCAGCCAAACCCCTATTTCTAATAAAGCATCGCACTCTAGTAAAGCGCCCCACTCTAGTAAAGCGTCTAGGCTTGCGACCCTAACGGCACTCGCTGCCGCTTGTACCATGCTGCTATCAGCGCCGGCAAATGCAGCTGAAGAAGCGAATACCGCCGCAGCGCCCGCTACGAGCAGCACAGCAGTACCTAGCGCTATCGATTCTAGTAAACGTATCATTCGCCTAGCCAAGCCAAATGCAACGATTAGCACGGCGCCAACTGATGCTCAAGCCAATGTTGGAGTTGAGACTGGCGCTCAAAACAATGTTGAGCAGAATACCGTCCAACCAACTAACATAGCGCAATCAGCTAATAATCAAGCCCCTAATTCGCAGCAAGGCAATGTCCAGAATGTCCAGCAGGCTATTGTCCAACCAAACCGTGCGCCTTTAAATACTGCGCAAAATGCTGCCCAACCACCAGCCGTACCAACACCAGACACGTCCGAGTTGACCGGTACGACGCGCGTTTATGAGCGTGGTCCTATCACTGCGACGGGGATTGATTTACGCAGTGGTCAGCTGCCAAACATTCCAGCCCCGCAAGTGAGTATTTCAGATATCAGCTTTGTCCCTACCGTGCTCATACCGCAGCAGCAAGGACTTGGCACTGATAAACTGGACGTCAGTTTACTCGATGACTTCATTAAAGAAGTCTCACCAAATGCGCGCCATTATCCACCAAACTTCCCGAACCGCACCCAGCGCCACAACGCCCGTGAAAAAATCAAAGTCTTGACTGAATGGATTGAGCCGTATGCCAAAGCGCCAAATGCCTCGTACGATGTCTTAGTTCGCGCCGCCAAACTCAATGGCATGGGACGCAACTTAGATTTAGGCTCAGAATACACGGTACGTGGCGGACAATATATTGATCGCGCCATTAAACTTAAACCAAATAGCGGCGAGGCCAATTTTATCTATGGCATGATGCTCTCAGAAGGGGGCGGTTTTAAAGAAGGTCAAAAATATCTTGATAAAGCCGTTACTCTTGGTTACACCGAAGCTGAGCAGAGTCTTGCGCAATCTGACTTGTTAAGTGATCGCCGTGATAAGGCGTTAGAGCGTTTACGCCGCTTGGCACAACAAAACCCTGATAACGCTATTATTCGTCAACAAATTAAGCTGATCGAGGACGGTAAATTCTATATTTGGGATATCCCTGCCCCAGATATTAATATCAAACCAAGCACTTAATTCTTTGTGATAGAAACGTAAAGTGTTAGCTATTTGGTAAAATGATAGCTCACACTGTTTTCTAAAGAGCTGTAAAAAAGCGCGCTACAATTATGATTAATAATGTGAGCGCGCTTTTTTGTGCTTAATTTAGAGATATCTAAGTGGGTTTTGTTAAGCATTGCCTATCCATCTTTTCGATAGTATTTCATGCTATATGAATATAAGATAGCTGACTATAAGACAACAACTACAATAGTCGAACAGCTCGACTTACGTTACACTCATGCTGCTATATGAAAGATGATATTTATCATTTATTTATATAAAGGTGATATTTATCACTTATTTATGATGCGTTGCTGATACTTATTATTGGAATGACCTATGATATTTGCTGACCCTGCCAACGATATGCCGTCGCTAGAGCATAAGTATAAGCATAAAAACAAGACGCCTTTTGCTCTACTCGCAGTGGTCGCCGCCATGGCAATATTGCCTGCCTGTAGCACCGTCTCCGTCAATAAACAGCCCTCAGCAAAGACCATCGCCGCCCAGCGCGGCAATATCGTCACCGATAACAAACTGAGTAGCGATACCGCCTCAGTCCTATTGTCAGCCGGGCTTAATGAGCAAGCGTGTATGCAGCAGTTTAACCTCTGCCTAACGCAGCTTACCGACAGCATGCTCAATGAACATTATCGCCCAGCTTTGGCAGTATTTGCTGAATTACACTACGCCAAAGCGCGCCAGCTTGGCGAATCTAAAGACTGCCGCAATGCCCTCGCCCGCCCGCCAATTGACCCTTATTATGCCAACACGCCTTTAAGCGACACTGATGCCAAGGCACAGCAAAAAAGAACCGATAGCTGCTTGATTGGCTATCAAGAACGTTTATTTGATGCCATTAAAACCAGTTATACCTATTTATTTTATGACAGCTTAGAGCATGATTTTGAAGGTGCGGATAAAGAAACCAGACGATCACACGCGCAAAGTCGTATTCCAAGTGAGATGGATATCCAAACCCAAGACATCTATAACGCTGCCAGTAACGATGTGATTACCCAGCTCTATCAAACGGCTGATGGTGGCGGTAAAATGATGGGTAATACCAAGGTAGAATACCTACCGACGTCCGCAAGTACTGCCACTAGCAGCGAGCAAGCAGTAATTGCCAATCTTACGGCCGTCAAGGGGCGACCAACTGACCAAATCAAAGTCATGAAAATGCACATAGACGACTACAATCTCAATGTCTATTTACCCAACGAAAATAACTACCTCAAAAATGCCAACCAACAAACCGCTGCCCTAACCGATTTGGTCTCGACCTATGAGCTACGCCTCTCTGGACTAAACTCTATTAGTAAGCGCCCAGGTCTGGGTATCAGCTTGGTAGCTTCATTGGACGACCGCTATACCACTACCATTCGTCAATTATTAATCTCGTCGTTAGCAGATAGGACGGGCAGACTGCATCAAGAAAGCCCTCGTCGAACAGCCAGCGATATAAACGAAAGCTCGAAGGAGCGCTCAAAGGATAGCTTGGACAGTGATGATGCCAGTACGCGGATTTATCCGACTGGACATTTACTGATGACCGGGCTGATTAAGCCGATGGGCAATAGCGTGCTTGATACCCTGAGCAGCAAACAACTTGATATTCATTTATACAACCCTTACCGCAGCGAGAGCGCCAATATCTTAGGTGACGATTATCCACTGGCGGCAAACTTTTCAGCAGGTTACGGCTTATGGTTGGCAGAAAACCAGCTCGATGGCGTCGGTTATCTAAACCTGATTACCCGTAAAAAAGAAGCCAGTTTACCCAAGCTCTTTATGCTCGAACCTTATGATGCTGATAAGCGCGTCATCATCATGCTGCACGGTTTGGCCTCAAGCCCAGCGACGTGGGTCAATTTAACCAACGATATTTTTAATGATGACAAACTGCGTAATAATTATCAAGTCTGGCAAATTTTTTATCCGACCAACTTGCCTATTTTAGAAAATCGCTATCAAATCCAAAAGCTCATCAATACCGCTTATGAGAAAACCGACCCTAAAGGGCAAAATATTGCCAGTAAAAACAGCGTCATTATCAGCCATAGTATGGGCGGTATCATTGCCCGTATGATGCTCTCTGATGAGAACTTAGTCGATGACTTAGACAGACTGGACGACCAAAACGTCCTGTCAATGAATGAGAAGCGCAAAATACGTGACGCGCTGAAAGAATCATTTGGCCAACAGCAGCTACGAGAGCGTTTTGAGCTAAAAGCCTTACCGCAGGTCGATACAGCAGTATTTTTATCGTCGCCGTTTCGAGGTACCGATTATGCCGACCGTTGGTTTACCCGTGCGCTACGCCGCATCGTGTATCTGCCCGTTGGTTTGGTAAAAACGGTGACCGATAACTTAGCAGCCTTGGCCATCCAAGGCGATTTGGCCCAGAACCCGCTCGGCGCGCTATATTTACAAAATGGCGCCAGTCAATTAAGTGACAAATCGTCTTTTATTCAATTAACCAAAGATATCCGTATCAACGACCGTATCACCTATCATTCAATCATCGCCAATAACGATGCTGATATTACCCGAGGTTTGGCAGAAATGCAGCCTGCTGGAGCAAAGCTCGACTTGTCCGAAGAGATAACAGAAAATGACCATGCAGAGGACGTTATCGACGTTGATGACAGCAATGCGCTGTTAACGGATAGTGATGAGTTGCCAGGTCAACCGCTGGTCGCCGCCGTGACAGTCGATGGCGAGATTGGGCAAGCACTCACCGAGCAGCTGTCAGATGGTATCGTGCCCTACACCAGCGCTCACCTCGATGGTGCAGCGTCAGAGACGGTTATTAACGGCGGTCATAGCATCCAAGAAAACCCGCAAACCATTTTGACCTTACGCCGTATTTTGCATCAACAATTACAGCAGCAAGATACAAACTAAATTTCACCTATATAAAAAGCTTTGAATTCTTATTATCAAAATTTGTTTTTTTTATATTACTGTTTGGTATCTATTGATAACAATAGTTAAACAATGAATATTATTTCAAAGATTATTGGCTAATATTGTAAGTGGTTTATGAACGCATAGGTGTGTGATAGCACACTTGTGCAACTTGCGTGTGCGTAAGGTGAAGCGCATAATACTAAAACGTTTAATATGAATAAAACGATCATTTGATGAATATTTAATAGTTTATAAGGATATGAATTATTTACTTTGGCTAAATAGTCAGCCCTAAAGTTTTTGAGTCTTACCCTACGGTAATGAATAAAACATAAGGGTAATGAACGCTATTTTAGTTAAATTTTATCTTAATTACATTTGCCGCTAACTAATACTTAGCGATTGCCCGTAATAATAAGCGCCCTAATTGATGGACGGTTACGGACAGTTACTTGCGCGTATCATGGAAGCCAACGCTATTCAGCTAACAGATAAGGGTAACCGTTTATGTTCGCTACATTTATGATTGATCAAATGGATGCGTTGATGCTCGCGCGCATTCAGTTTGCCTTCGTTATTTCCTGGCATATTATCTTCCCCGCTTTTTCTATCGGTCTTGCCAGCTGGTTGACCGTGCTTGAATTTCGCTGGCTGAGAACTGGCGAGCCCATTTATGTTGAAGTATACAAACATTGGGTTAAGATTTTCGCCGTCGTCTTCGGACTGGGCGTGGTATCGGGTGTGGTCATGTCCTATCAGTTCGGAACTAACTGGGCCGTGTTCTCCGACAGAGCTGGTAATATCTTAGGCCCATTATTGGCGTTTGAAGTCTTAACGGCGTTTTTCTTAGAAGCGTCCTTCTTAGGGATTATGCTCTTTGGTTGGGGACGGGTGAGCAAACGCATGCATTTTGCCTCCACCGCTATCGTTGCCATTGGTACGATGATTTCAGGATTTTGGATTTTGGCCGCCAACAGCTTTATGCAAACGCCGCAAGGTTTTATGCTGGGCGCTGATGGTCTGTTATACCCCACCAACTGGATTGAAATTATCTTTAATCCTTCGTTTCCTTATCGCTATGCCCATATGATGACGGCAGCCTTTTTAACCACCGCCTTTGTGGTTGGTGGTATTGGCGCTTATTATTTACAGTCTAAAAAGCACGTTGAGCATCGGCAGCATGGTCGAGTCATGCTCGGCATGGCGATGATTATGGCGATATTTGTGGCGCCAGCGCAGGTCCTCATCGGTGATGAGCATGGCTTAAACACTCTTGAGCATCAGCCAGCTAAAGTCGCAGCGATGGAAGGGATTTGGGAAGATGAGCGCGGTGCGGCATTGCGTCTGTTTGCGATACCCGACCAAAAAAACCAAACCAATAACTATGAGCTTAGCATTCCTTATGTCTCCGGTTTGATTCTCACCCATTCACTAGATGGTGAGGTCAAAGGTCTTAAAAATTGGGCACCAGAAGATCAGCCGCCCGTTATGATTGTATTTTGGGCATTTCGTATCATGGTTGGTATTGGTATGTTAATGGTGCTCATCGGTTTATTTAGCCTTTATAAGTACTTTAAAAAGCAGCAGTTCGATCCTGAGAGTAAGCTCTTCCACCGTGCGTGGATGATGATGACGCCGCTTGGCTTTATAGCGTTACTTGCCGGCTGGTTTGTGACCGAAACAGGCCGTCAACCTTATACAATATATGGCGTTATTCGTACTGCTGAGAGTATGTCACCTATCGCAGCGCAGCAAGTGGCGACAACCTTGATTGGCTTTATTGTGCTATATGCCTTTGTGTTTGGCGCGGGCAGCTTTTATATTTTGCGCCTCATCGCACAAGGACCCAAACCGTACGAAGATCCGTCGGATGATCATTTCTACGATCACTCTGTCACTGAAGCCCAAGGTCGCACGCTAAGCGGTGATAAGCGCGCTGCTGATAAAACCAAAGGGCCTGAAGAAGGTTCGGACGAACCTGCTGACGACGTCGATGATGGAGGGTTACGCTAATGTTTAACTATGGTGATGTATTAGATTTACCCTTAATCTGGGGTGGCTTGATTGCGTTATCGGTCTTTATTTACGTCTTACTGGATGGTTTTGATTTGGGCTGCGGCATTCTATTCCCGTTTGCAGGCTCTGATAAAAACCGTAGCCGCATGATGAACTCTATCGCGCCTTTTTGGGATGGTAACGAGACTTGGCTGGTACTGGGCGGCGGTGGTTTATTCGCCGCCTTCCCTGTCGCTTACGGCATCATTATGAGCGGTCTTTATCTGCCAGTTATCTTTATGCTGTTTGGCTTAATTATGCGCGGCGTGGCATTTGAATTCCGTTTTAAAGCCACCGCCCATCGCTACGTTTGGGATGGTTTCTTTTTTATCGGCTCTGTCGTTGCGACGTTTGCCCAAGGTATTATGCTTGGGGCGCTGGTTCAAGGCTTAGAGGCCAGCAATCGTCTGTATACAGGCGGCCCTTTTGATTGGTTCTCGCCCTTTTCTATCATGTGCGGTTTTGCGCTATTGATTGGTTATGCGCTACTGGGCTCTACTTGGCTGATTATCAAAACCGAACATACGCTGCAAGTCTGGGCACGCAAAGTATCAGGTTGGCTGCTCACCGCCTTAATCGTCGCGATGATTGCGGTGACGATATTCATGTATTTTTCAGATATCGAAGCGCTGGAAGGCTGGTTTAGTTTACCAGGGCTGTTATATCTAGCGCCGATGCCAATTATCGTCTTGCTCTTATTCTTCTTTATGCGTAAAGATTTAACCACTGAGCGCGAGTATCGTCCATTTTTATTGACCGTTGCGTTATTTTTGATGGGTTATATCGGCGTTTGTATAGCGATATTCCCATATATCGTACCGTATCAAATGACAATTTATGAAGCAGCAGCGGCTGATACTTCGCTCTCCTTTATGCTCATCGGCGCCGGTATTATGTTACCTATTATCTTAAGTTACACGGCTTTCGCGTATTATACTTTTAAAGGTAAAACCGACCACGAGCACATGTATTAAATAAGCTGCGGCTATTATCTATCTAGTAAGGATAGTAGCCGCGCTTAGCTTAATCCGCTCATGAATATGTGATGACTGATTATTAAAAAATGGCTTAGATTAGAAAGGTAGTTTGAAGTTAGAAGATAGCTTGGAGTTAAAAGGCAGTTTGGAGATAGTGATGAAAAAACTCAGTAAAAAACAATCGCAATGGGCTTGGTTTATAGGCTTATATTTGGCGGGTTTTTTGGTTGTTTTTACCATTGCCCAATTAATAAAATTGGCAATGGGTGTATAAAATCTCTTTTATCAAAACCTAGCGCCATAAAAAAGCAGCGCTGAATAGTAAATATTCAGCGCTGCTTTTTTGTTTTAACTTTAACTGTCGTAAAACCGTTTATGCACCGCGATGATTATCGACACCACTATTTTCTATATAGTCATTAATTTGTGTTAGACGCTCGGGCGTACCGACGTCTATCCAATTGTCTTTAATCACCTCAGCGGTAATTTGGAACTTTAGCATTGCTTGTTTTAGCAGTGGCGCAAGGGCTGCCGGTTGTCCTGTTACCAGCCCATCAACCAGTCTTGGTGAGATGACACTGATGCCAGCAAAGGTATATTTGTCCGCATCGGCAATCGGCTGCTCGCTTGCCAAGCCGTTATTGATAGCAAAGTCGCCGCCATTATTATGGTCAGGATTGTCAATCAATAATAAGTGGGCTCGTTGGTCAGCGCCTAACGGGTAATCTCGCAACGGCGCAAAATCATAGGTCGTCCAAATATCAGAGTTGACTAAGATAAAAGGCTCATCGCGCAGCTTATGGTTTTGCAGCGCGTTAAAAATCCCACCAGCAGTCTCAAGCGGCTCATCGCCCTCAATCGACCAATGCAGCGTCACGCCATACTCTGCGCCATCACCCAACGTCTGCATCAGCTTGTCTGCAAGCCATGAAGCATTGATAGTGATATCAGTAATGCCAGCGGCTTGTAGCGCCTTGATATGCCAGACAATAAGCGGCTGCCCGCCTACTTCCACCAAAGGCTTTGGCGTCTCGAGTGTGAGCGGACGCAGGCGCGTACCTTTGCCAGCCGCCAAAATCATCGCTTGCGTTATTACCGACATACACGCTCCTTGTTGTTGGCTGTATGATTGCCTATTATTCATTATTGACTGTTTTAAACAAAGTAAAAGCGATGAATACTGTCATCGCTTTTATTTTGCTCATGCTGTTTAGATATACTGTTGCACAAATTTATGTTGATAAGCAGGCAAGATAGACTCTCGCAGCCATTCATTAAAAGGAGTAACCGCTTGCTGCATATTGGAATTACCGTGTTCTGCCAGCCATTCTAGCTCAAAAATCAGGTCACGCATGACTTTTGGAATATCGGCCAAATAGCGGCTTTTACCATCACGCTCAAACAGGCGGATAAAAATACCCAGCACTTTTAAATGCCGTTGTACGCCCATGACATTGACATCATTTTCAAACTGCGCTGCATTATCAGCTGTCGCAAGCTCTGCCTGTTTTTGCAATTGCCAGCAGTCCTGTATCCAGCTTGATACCTGATCCTCTGGCCATTCTACATAAGCATCGCGTACTAAAGACACCAAATCATAGCTATACGCGCCTATCACCGCATCTTGAAAATCAATCACGCCCAAGCGCGTATGATCTGCTTGGTCTTGCATAAGGTTGCGACTGTGATAATCACGATGGACGATGACCTGCGGCTGCGCCAAAATCTCAGCGATTAAAGCCGTTTTAAGATTTTCCCAAAGCGTTTGCGCAAGCTCTATACCAATATAAGGAATAAACCACTCGCTAAACAAATCCATCTCACGGTTTAATAGCGCGGTATCATAATCTGGTAATTGATGATCCGTCTTTGCGGTCGCCACTGGCACCGCTTGTAAGGCAACCAAAGTGCGCAGCGCTAATTGATAGTAATCATTCACCTGAGCGGCTGGCGCATCGACCAGCAGATGAGCAAATTCTACCGTACCAAAATCTTGCAATACCAAAAAGCCTTTTGCCACGTCTTGAGCGACGAGCGTCGGAACATTGATTGCTGGTGCCATCAGCTTTGCGACATTGATAAACTGCTGCAACGCGTCTTGTTCATCGGCTGAATCCATGACAATATAGCGCCCTGTTTCGACAGCATCATTATCAAGTAATTGAATACGGTGATATTGGCGCGCGCTGGCATCGCCCGGCAGACTATCAAGAATAAATTTTTGATTGGCAAACACGTCTTGCAGCCATTGCTCTAACTGCTGCTGGCGCGTAGCGGTTACGTTAGGTACTGTCATGGTTTTATCCGTCATAAAAAGTATCGCAAATTAAATATCAGTCATAAATAAGTGATATGTGGGGCAAATAGTTGTTAAAATAATGAGCGTGCAACTGAGCAATGCAGCCGCTTTAAGCAGACAAACTCTACTGGCTATGCCGCCGTAAAAAGGTCTGTATCATCCGCTATATTATAAATTTTGGTAAATAGTGTAGCTGATTTGGTTTTTTTTGACTATGATTAGTCGTCATTATATGTAAAACGTTCCGATTTTCGAGATTATCGTCTTAATGATAGGTTTATTCGCCGTGAAATACCGTTAAAATATAGCCTGTCATTTAACGATCGCAATCCAATAGGCTCTACAATCATAGGTGTGCCCTTGTTATATTCTCCGCTTTACCAAAGCATCCGTTTGATTTTATTTGGCGCCTTGGGCTTAACCAGCTTGACGGTCAGTGCGGCTCTTAATCCTGTCGATAACAATGTTGATGCACAGACGACTGAGCCACTAATCACTGAAAATAGTAGTGACGCCGCCATGTCTACCCTCTCTACTGAAAAGGGCAATCAAACCCAAAATGGCGCTGCTGATGCTAATAATAAAGCGTTAAACAGTCAATTAACAACTGCGCCTGTTTTCAACAATAATGACGTATTTACCAATGACAACGTAAATATAACGGCAATTAATGACAGCAGTGACGGTATTAATATTAATAATAATGCCGTCAATAACGCTACTAAAACAAACAATACCACTGCGCCCGTCAATAACAGCAGCACAGCCAAATCCAATAAGAGCAGCATTGATGTCAATGACGAAAGCATTCAAGACAGTCTGATGCGTTTAGCAGAATTTTATGAATTAACGCCTGATACAGATCCCGCTACGTTACACAATAATAGCAATGATGACGTAGTAAATAGTAATAACGGAGATACTCAAAACTCTTTTGCCGCGCAAACCATTGAACCTGTAGGCAACGACTTAAAACTGCTACCAAATAGCGTCGATAGCGCCCAGCGCTGTGAAGGTCAATGGGTTTATCCTAAGAAAAATCCTAATTACCAACGTGCGATCAATGAAACGGGCGCACCTAACGGCCAGCCAGCGCCCAACTTAAACGGCATTCCTAATAATCAAGCGCCACTGTTTGCAGAGTCGGATTATGGCTATTACGACAATGTCGACTACGCCGAGCTTTCTGGTAATGTCATCGTTGACCAAGGTACGCAGCATATCGAAGCGGAAAAAATCGTACTCGATTTGAACAACAATGTGGCGGCCGCACAGGGTAAAGTGATGTTTACCGACCAAGCGACTGGACAAAACAAAGACGCTACTGGCTTGGCCGAAGCTAACCGTTTTCAAAACAGCAACGGACAAAATATCAATGGTCAAAACGCTAAGTCTAGCCTCAGTGAAAAAGCATCAACTGGCGGTCTTATCGGCGTCGCGGACAGCTTAAATTATAATACCGAAACCGGACAATCAACAGCTAAGGACGTGGCTTTTGCTAGCGTAGAGCTGCAAGCGCACGGCTATGCCAAGCGCTTAAACCGCCCTAACGAGACGCAGTATGAGCTTGATGAAGTGATGTTTAGTACTTGCCCGCCGACCAACCGCAAATGGCAGTTTGATGCCAAAAGCATCGATTTAGATACCGAAACAGGCCGCGGCGAAGCTTACAACACAACGTTTAAAATTGCTGATGTACCGGTATTTTATTTACCCTATTTTAATTTCCCTATAGACAATAGACGCAGCAGCGGCTTCTTATTACCGAGCGCGAGTGTCGGTAGTGAAAGCGGCCTTGAAGTTGACGTACCTTATTATTTTAATTTAGCGCCGAACTACGACGCCACCCTTAACACTCGCGTTTATACCAACCGTAACCCCATGCTCTCCGGTGAGTTTCGTTATCTAACTGAAGAGTACGGCGAAGGAATTTTTAACGGCTCTTATTTGCCCAATGATAAAAAATATGATGGCGAAGATCGTAGCAGCTTTTTTTACGATCATTATTGGTCATCTACCAGTATTCCGCGCTTAAGTGGCGACGCAAAATATAGCTATGTGTCAGATGCCGATTATCTCAACGACTTCGATACCTTGGGTTTGTCAGACAATACGTTAAACCTACCACGCCGTGCGCGGGTGAATTATTATAACGATTATGTCAATGGTGAATTAAAAGTCGAGACTTTCCAAACGCTCGATGCATTTAACAATAATGGACAGCCTTTACAAGATAAAGACAAGCCGTACTCGCGCTTGCCACAGCTTAAACTTGACTATCGTCTACCATGGGCAAAAAGCTTTGATATCACAGGCGTAAGTGACTCGGCTTATTTTAAAAAATCCATCGATGATGGCTCTGAAAATGAAAAAAGTGGCACGCGTTTTTATAATAAATTAAGCGCCGTTTATCCGATGGAAAAATCTTGGGGCTATATCAAACCTAAGCTCAGCTTACAGCATCTGTATACGTCTTATGATGAAGACAGTTTGGCGGACAATGATTTGAGCAAAGATGACGGCAACCAATCGGTATTTGTGCCTCAAGTCAGTGTCGATGCTGGCTTGCACTTTTCTCAAGCGGGCTCACCCTTTGGCGCCTTTGACGATACTTTAGGCGGTTATCGCTTGCTCAGTCCGCGCTTAAAATATACCTACTCGCCCTATAAAGACCAAAACGATATTCCTAACTTTAATACCCGTATTGCCTCTATCAACTACGAGCAACTGTTTTCGGACAGCTGGTTTTTAGGTCATGACCGCTTGCAAGATTTGCATGCCTTTACACCCGGTATTAATTATCGTTACATCGATGCAACGGGTGTGACACGTTTTGATGGTAGTATCGCAGAGCAGTTTTATATCGATGATGGGCGCGTGACCCTTGAAGGCCAAAAACCTGTGCTGACGAATTCTTCCTCAGGATTGGTGTGGGATACCAGTACCCAGCCTTATAATAACGTCTGGGTCGATGTAAGCGGCGCGCTTACTCATAGCTATGATTTAAACTATATCACCACTGAGCTGCGTTATCAGCCATCTGACAACAGTTTATTTAACGTCGGCTTTGTGAAGCGTATGCGCGATGAAAACACCGACCAGTTACCTTTATCGGCGTTTACCGCATCAGCGGTTTTCCCAATTAATAATAACTGGCGCGTATTGGCGCAAGGTCAATACGATTATAATCGTGATAAGATGCTCGACTCGTTAGTCGGTGTTGATTATGAGGATTGCTGTTTTGGTTTTGCAGTTTATGGTCGTCGTTACTATAATGACTTAAACATCAAAGACAAACCTACACAAGCGATTATGGCAGAAATCAGACTCAACGGTCTTGGTAGCGGTAGCAGCCGCTTAACACGCTTACTTTCTGATAAAGTGTTGGGCTTTGAGCCGGTTCAAAGCGCCTGGAAAGATGAATAAAACGTCGTCTATATCCTTAGACTCACGTATGATTGATGGTTTATGTATCAAGTAACATTTGTGCTATAACAGCATATAGCAGTGTTTACACCCTATTATAAACAGCCTTAGCCGCTACTTAAATGAAGAGTAACGGCTAGGGCTTAACCGATTACCATCCGATGCAATGACATTGATGAGGAGCATCATGAGATTTTTTTCTTTACGTCAGACAAGCCGAGTTGTATTGCTTTCTATGGGTATGACGGGCGCTATTGCTCTGAGCCTAAGTGCGCAAGCAGCCACCGTTAAGCCTGCAAAAACTTCAGCTGCAAACGTTGATGCTGGCACTCAGAAAAATAGCGCCGTACGTTTGACGCCTGCCAATAGTACGGACGGTATCATTGCCTTAGTCAATGAAAACGCTATCTTAAAAAGCGATCTGATCGCTGCTATGGCGCAAACCCAAGCACGAGCGCAGGCGGCTGGTGAACCCATTCCCAATTCAGCCCAGCTACAGTCTGAAGTACTAAACGCCCTCATTATGCGTGAATTACAACTCTCAATGGTCAAACGAGTTGGTCTCAATCCTGATGAAGCTGCCATCAATCAGCGGCTGGCTCAAATCGCCCAAGCAGAAGGACTCAGCAGCCTTGGCGAGTTACAACAACGTTTGGACGCCGCAAAACCAGGCAGTTATGCTACCCTACGCGCGCAATTGATTGAAGATGCCGCGATTCAAGCCTTGCAGCAGCGCCAAATCGCAAGCCGCGTGCGCATCAGCGAACAAGATATCGATGCCTTTTTGGCCTCTCCTGAAGCCAAGCGTTTGAGTCAAAGCGAATATCAAACTATTCACGTACGTATCCCCTATATGGACGATTACAGCCGTCTGTCGGACGCCCAGCGTGAAGAAGCATTAAAAGTCGCGCAGCGTCTACGCACACGACTGCAAGCGCCAAATGTCGATGTCACAGAAGCCATTGCCGCAAGTCAAGGCAGCTACCCTATTCAGCTGCAAGGGGGCGATATGGGCTTTCATAAAGCGGCTGCACTACCAACCGAGCTTGCTAGCGAAATCACCAAACTTGAAGTTGGCGCCGTCAGTGCGCCGTTAGTGACCCCAGAAGGTATTGATATCATCAAACTGGCTGATAAAAAATCCAGTGATACCATGCTAGTGCCGCAGTGGCATACGCGTCACATTTTAGTCAAAGTCGATGAGCTACAAACCGATGCTTTGGCTGAGCAAAAAATCAATGACCTCTACGAGCAATTACGTAAAGGAGCCGACTTTGCGAGCCTAGCCTCAACTTATTCAGATGATCCCGGTTCAGCAGGACGCGGTGGCGATTTGGATTGGGTTGGTGAAGAGCAAATGATTGGTCCGTTTGAAGCAACGATGAAGAATACCCCAGTCGGCGATTATTCTGCACCATTCAAAACACAATTTGGCTGGCACATTCTAAAAGTTGAAGGCAAGCGCGAGCAAGATGTCAGCGATGAATACCGTCGCAATATGGCACGTCAAGCGCTATATCAGCGCCTTGCTCCGCAAGCCAAAGAAGACTGGCTACAAGAACTACAAGCCGGCGCTTATATTCAAATACTGGGCTAGTTAGTAATTTAACAATATCGAAAACATTTTAAAAAAGGGTATGTGCCAATGCATGTACCCTTTTTTAATTTAAGTCATTTATTAAAAACTCCATAAATGATGGGATAAGCTTTAGCTTAGAGCTCTATAGTGAGTGAAAAGTAATAACAATACATCACGCACTGCTGATATCAATTTTTCTTGCTTGCTGTGCCTGTGCAGACAGAGGCTACAAAAAATTGATATCAGCAATACCGTCGCGTTTTTAGGATATTTTAACTATACATTCATTAACGCTTTTATTAACGGTCGAAAATATTTTTCAAATAAAAATAATGCACAAAGAAAAGCCCCGAACCTAGGGCGATGGGTTCAGGGCTATGGCGTTTCATATTGTTGTTATTATCTCTTCCGTGTTGACTCGTCCTAAGTCATAAACAGTAACCTATAAGACAGCGGGCTGACCTGTGCTTTTATTGTTACTGCCTCAACACTGCATCCTTACGTATCCTTGTGTTGATGGTTGTATTCTAGGTGAATTGACGCGGGACGACTAGAGGCTAAAGACCTTATTTAGCGTAAGCATTTGCTTACGTCGCTATTGTTTGTGGCGAGGGTTTTATACAGATAATAAAACCTTTTTAGCAATCACTTTCCTTTTCAGCCTCTGCATGTTCTTTTGATACTTTACAGCCCTCTTCCTTACCCGCTTCAATGATATTTTTTGCCTCTTTGACATCTTCTGCCTTCTCAGTTGGCGCATTAGTTTCTTGGGTGCTGACTTTTTCGGGCTCGTATTGTAGCGTTGTCAGCACCGGAAAATGGTCGGAGCCGATAGACGGCATGCGCTGAATATCGACTAAGGTGAAGCAGGCACTATGGAAAATATGATCTAACGCCCAACGTAAAAACGGATATTTAACATGAAAGGTATTGATAAAATGGCGCCCGATACGAGGATCTAGCAAGCCTGAGATACGTTGAAAGCGGCGGGTAGTCTTTGACCAAGCGACATCGTTTAAATCTCCTGCCAATATCGCCGTTTGCTTATTTTCTTTGATATGTTTTCCAACCATCAGCAGCTCAGCATCGCGGGTCGTAGACTTATCTGCCTCTGTCGGACTGGGCGGCATCGGGTGCAAACAATAGAGCCAAATCACTTGTCCACCCTGCAAACGTAGCTGCGTATGGATAGATGGAATATCATCAATCATCAAATACTTAACTTCAGGGTCTATGAGCTCAAGCTTAGAATACAGATGCATACCGTATAGATTATCCAAAGGCACTTTGACAGTATAAGGATAATTTGCTTCTATTTGATTAAGGGCTTTCTCCCATTTTTTATCAGTCTCTAAAGTAATTAAAATATCGGGGCGCTTATCTTTTACCAGTTCAACCAGTTTTTGGGTCTCATCATTGGGCGTCAATACGTTTGAAACCATGATTTTAAGCTGGTGCGCATGTCCATTTGGCATATCCTTGGCAGTGAGCACTTCTTTTTTCCAAAGTATGGTATAGGGCAACACCATACGCAATTGAAAGGCGAGCGCGCTACTTAAAACGATAAATAACAGCCACTGACCAAGCTGCCAGTCCGACCAAAATATAACCATGCCAAGCCAAGCGGCGAACCCGAGGAACATGATTTGAATACGGGGAAACTCAACACCTCGCACCCACCAATTATCAAGAGGCAACAAGCCCCAAATAGTGACAAAGGCGATGAATCCTGCCAACCACTGAGCGCCATAATATAAGAGGGAGAGATCCATAATGTGTGTCAACCGTTTATTAAATGAATGGCAAAGCCAATAATAGTGAATATTCTTTATATAATAATTGTTTGGGCTAAATTTATTTAAGCTAAAAATGATTGAGCGGCTGAACTCTAAACCTTTGTCACAAGATAAATAGCCTGCTTACTTTAGCACCTCATCACGCCTGCGCCTACTATTGAACATTCATTAGACGTTAGCGGCTATAAAAAATTACAATTTAAGCCTTATTTAGAGGGGCTTGAATTTAAGAGAAGTTGACACGATAAATAATCAGCAAGCTTAATAAATAGCAGGCTTTATGGGTAGTAGCATTGATAAGTAGAAAAGTGAATAAGTCATATCTAAAAAATGCGGTATATTCTCTAAAAAACCTTGCTTTTTGCTGCTATTCACGGCATTGTTATCGGTTGGCAGTGCAACAATTTATGGTGAAAAGGATTGAGTTTTATGAGTAATTTAACAGTAGGCTTGGTAGGCTGGCGCGGTATGGTCGGGTCAGTATTGATAGAGCGTATGCGTCAAGAAAAAGACTTCGATGGTATCACACCAGTGTTTTTTTCGACCAGTAACGCTGGCGGCGACGCCCCAAGCTTTGACGGTATCAAGACCAGCAAACTAAAAGATGCTCATGATATTGAAGCACTTGCTGCCTGTGACGTAATTATCACCTGCCAAGGCGGCGATTATACCTCAAAGGTACATCAGCCCCTACGTGATAGCGGTTGGACTGGCTACTGGATTGACGCGGCAAGCACTTTACGTATGGAAGATGACAGCATCATCATTCTTGATCCTGTTAACCGCAATGTGATTGATAAGGCACTGGCAAATGGCAAAAAAGACTTCATCGGTGGTAACTGTACCGTGTCACTGATGCTGATGGCAATCGGGGAGCTGTTTAATAAAGGCTGGGTTGAATGGGTCAGCGCCATGACTTATCAAGCAGCGAGTGGCTCTGGCGCCAACAACATGCGCGAGCTAATCGAAGGTATGGGCGTACTCCATGAAGCAGTCAAAGACGAGCTTGCCGACCCTGCCAGCGCCATCCTTGAGATCGATAAAAAAATCGCTCAGACACAGCGCTCAGACGACTTTCCAAAGCAATACTTTGGCGTACCACTAGCAGGCAGTTTGATTCCTTATATCGATTCGCAGTTAGAAAACAAACAATCGCGCGAAGAATGGAAAGGTGGCGTTGAAACCAATAAAATCCTTGGCAATTCTGAAGCCGATAAAATTGCCATTGACGGTATGTGTGTCCGCGTTGGCGCCATGCGTTGTCACGCTCAAGGCTTAACGATTAAACTTAAAAAAGACATCCCGCTAGAAGAAATCGAAGCGGCATTGAAAAATAGCGGTAATCAGTGGTTAGATGTGGTTGAAGATACCAAAGAAGCTGCTATAAATCGCTTAACACCGGTAGCAGTAACTGGCACTTTAACAGTGGCGCTAGGACGCCTACGCAAGCTCAATATGGGCCCTGAATATTTGGGTGCGTTCACTGTCGGCGACCAGCTATTATGGGGCGCAGCAGAGCCATTACGCCGTATGCTGAATATCATCCGTGAGCAAAACAGCTAATCTTATTTAATCGCCAATAAAAAAGACAGCGCTTGCTGTCTTTTTTTGGCATCATTTTTGGCGTTATTTTTTCAATAATGAATCATTTAGGCTGATAAGCAATCATCACTTCATTGCGGCGCATAAATGGCAGCGTCCAAGGTGGATTATAACGCGCCAGCTCAGGCTTACCTGTGATGGTTAAATTTTGCCCTTGCATCCAAGATTGTAGCTCTTTAGTTTTTGCCGCGACCTTTTCAGTACCCGCCAATCCTGAAAATTTAATAACGCCATAAGTTTGCGCTGGAACTTCTACAATTTCGATATTCGGATTATTGGGTTTTGGCAGCGTTTGCAGCGTATATTGGCTTGGCATGGTAAATTGCACGCGCCATTTATCTTTAGTTTGTTGAATGCTGACTGGCGCAGTCATACTAATTTTACGAATCTTGCCATTTGCGGCGCTATTATTGCCAAAGATATAATCTGCTAGAATCTTAAATCCTGCACGGCTGGCGGCATCTTGATCGCCCGTTACCCAAGTCTGTGCCATTAACTGCTCATCGTAACGACGCAGCTCAAAGTCTTCAGTCTGTTTTAGTACAGTATATTTTGGCTCTTCGGTTGCCATAGCTGCTCCTGATAGTAATAATGCGCTCGTTAATAACAGTCCATTTAATAGGGCTTTATTTGATAAGTCGTTATTCAATAGCAAGCGAATCGATGACAAATAGCGTGTTTTAGCCATATTATCTCTCCGCTATATACATTTAGACCTTAACATTTATTTGATTTATAGTAGCCACTCTTCTACTTTAGCAATGACTTAGCAAGAATGTCTGTATTTTTCGGTTATAGCATGCCAATTAATAAGCGATTAATGTCCCATTTAATTGTTAGCATGCTTAGGCTATTTTATAAACGCTCTCCTTCTCTAAACCAATTGTCAGCCGCTTAAATATCCATGTCCAAAAAAATGCTTAACAATGTTATAATTAGCGCCATTTTCATAGCTTAAATAGCGGTTATCTTATGCAATTTGTTTTACACAAAACGGCCAGCGGTATCACGCGCGCACGCCGTGGTACGGTTCATCTCAATCATGGCGATGTGCAAACGCCTGCTTTTATGCCAGTGGGTACTTATGGTACCGTAAAAGGCATGCTGCCACGGGATATCGAAGCGATTGGCGCCGATATTATCTTGGGCAATACTTTCCATTTATGGCTGCGTCCGGGCACTGATATCATTGATAAATTTGGTGGTCTGCATAAATTCATGCATTGGGATAAGCCAATCCTTACCGATTCGGGTGGTTTCCAAGTATTCAGTCTTGGGGCCATGCGTAAAATCACCGAAGAAGGCGTGACTTTTAAATCGCCTATCGATGGCGCAAAAGTATTTTTATCGCCAGAAAAATCGATGCAAATTCAATATAGCTTAAACTCAGACATCGTGATGCAGTTCGATGAGTGCACGCCCTATCCTGCCACTCATGAAGAAGCCAAAAAATCTTTAGAGTTGTCACTACGCTGGGGCCAGCGCTGTGTCGATGAGCATAAGAAGCTTGGCAGCACCAATGCCTTATTTGGCATTATCCAAGGCAGTATGTATGCCGATTTGCGTCAGCAATCACTCGAAGGTCTGCTTGAGATTGGCTTTGATGGTTATGCCATCGGCGGTTTATCGGTTGGCGAACCAAAAGAAGAGATGATAGACGTCCTAGATTATATCGCCGACGATATGCCCGCTGACAAGCCGCGCTATTTGATGGGCGTTGGTAAGCCTGAAGACCTCGTTGAAGGGGTACGCCGCGGCGTCGATATGTTTGACTGCGTGATGCCGACTCGCAACGCCCGTAATGGTCATTACTTTGTCACCGGTGACGCTGAGAATGCCGGCATTATACGCATACGTAATAGCCAGTATCGCACTGATGAAGGGCCATTAGACCCTGAATGTGACTGCTATACCTGCCAAAACTTTAGCCGTGCTTACTTATCACATCTAAATAAATGTAAAGAGATGCTAGGGGCGCAGCTAGCGACTATTCATAACCTGCGTTACTATCAGCGTTTGATGCAAGGTATCAGAGACGCGATTGAACAAGATAAGTTTGATGAGTTTGTAAATGAGTTTTATAGTAAACGCGGACAAAGCGTTCCTGAACTCAATTTACGTTAACCATTTCTAGAGTTATTTTATCTGCGTAAGATGCTTGAAGCTGCTTTAAGCGAGAGACATTAAAATGGAAAAGGGCTTAAGATTAATCTTAAGCCCTTTTTGTTTAGCTAGAGTCTTTATTACCTAAAATATTAATACTATTAATAGGTAATAGGCAATCTATTAGCTCATTAATGTGGCCACAAAAACAATCAGTACAGCAATCGGCGCGACGAATTTAGCAATGATTTGCCATAATTGCCAGGTACCATTAGACAATCCAAGCTCTTGCTGAATGCTACGTTGATCCATTTTCCAACCGACAAAGATAATCGCGGCAAGACCGGTTAAAGGTAACATGAATTTACTGGTTAATTTGTCCAGAGCATCAAAAATACCATTACCCATGATGGTAAAGTCGCTCCATAGATTGAATGACAACAAAGCTGCGATACCTAATAACCAAACCGCGATACTAGCGACGATGGTCGATACCGTACGGTTCATTGGCGTACGCTCTTCTAACAGCTCAACCGTTGGCTCAAGTAATGAGATTGAAGAAGTCACAGCGGCAAAGGTAATCAATAAGAAGAACAACGTACCAATGATGGCACCGGCGCCCATGCTACCAAAAGCAATTGGCAAACTGACAAAGATAAGACCAGGACCTGAAGCAGGATCAAGACCGTTGTTAAAGATAATTGGGAAAATAGCCAAACCAGCCGCTAAAGCAATGACAGTGTCTAGAATAACAACGGTACGCGCCGTGCTTAATAGATTGACATCACGACCCAAATAAGAGCCATAAGCCACCATGATGCCCATACCGATAGATAAGGTAAAGAAAGCATGACCAAGCGCCGCTAGCATCACATCGCCATTTAACTTACTAAGGTCTGGCGCAAACAGGTAGTTCACCGCTTGGCCAAAACCGCCATTCATGACGTTGTAACCAACAATCACGAATAAAATCACACCCAGTAAAGGCATAAGCACTTTGGCAGTGTTTTCAATACCTTTCGTGACACCAACACCGACGATTAAAGCGGTGATTGCCATGAACACCGTATGCCAAATTGTCAAGGTGCCAGCTGACGCCAACATCGCATCAAAGGTTGCCGCTACAGAGTCACCGTCTTGTCCGGCAAAGCTGCCTGAGCCAACTTTGGTGATGTAATTAAGCGCCCAACCACCGATGACACTATAAAACGATAAGATTAAAAAGCCACCTAAAATACCAGTCGCACCGACAATACCCCAACTGCGTGCTTTACCTTCGCTTGCGGCGACATCAGAAAACGTATTGATAGGGTTTTTTTGCCCACGGCGACCAACCAGCCATTCTGCAACCAAAATTGGAAAACCAATCAGAGCAAGACAAAATAAATAGGCGATAACAAAAGCGGAACCACCACTCTCCCCAACCATATAAGGGAACTTCCAAATATTTCCTAAACCAACTGCCGATCCTACTGCTGCTAGTACGAAGCCAAAATTTGAGCTCCACTGAGCATGTTCTTGTTTATTAATAGCCATTTTGCCTTCCTCGTGCTTCAATTACTGTTGCTTATAATCTTCCTTGATTATCATAAATCGCTCTTAATGACTGAGACTCATTTAACCAGCTTGTCAATGTGACGCGCTTAGCAACATTATGAAAGAATTGTTTACAATATCGTAAACGCCCAGTTTCTGCTAAGCGACCAAAAAAGTCAAGTAGCGATAAATATAAAAAGCCATAACTAATAGTTATGGCTTTTTATATTTATCGAGATAATTTGTCAAAGTATATTACTTTGAAAATCGAGCTATCACAGTATTTTTATAATTAGTAAAACTATGTTTAGCGAACCACACCGCGGCGGCTTTTTTGTAGCGAATCTATTAGCAGGGCGATTTTTGGCTCTGTTGGTAATAGCTCTGTTTTTAAAATCTCAAGCGCTTGAGCCGTTGTTAGACCTGATCGGTAGATAACACGATACGCTTGGCGCAATACATCAATCGTCTCTTTAGACCAGTCTTTACGGCGCATACCTTCGACATTTAGCCCGTGGGCTTTGGCAGGATTACCTGAAACCATGGTAAAAGCAGCGACGTCTTTTAAAATTAGGCTGGCGCCGCCAACCAAACTGTAATCATCAATGGTACAAAACTGATGAATACCTGAGTTGCCGCCAATAATCGTATGATTACCGATAGTCACATGCCCTGCCACCCCGACATTATTAGCCAGTACATTATGGTCGCCGATTAAACAATCATGGGCCACATGGGTATTGACCATCAAAAGATTGTGACTGCCAATCTTCGTCAAGCCGCCGTCTTGCTCAGTGCCACGGTGCAAGCTACACGCCTCGCGAATGGTATTATGATCGCCAATTTCAAGCCACGTACGTTCACCAGCGTATTTCAAATCCTGCGGGTCTTCGCCGATACTGGCGAACTGATAAAACTGGTTGTATTGCCCGATACGCGTCAGTCTTGCTACGACCACGTGCCGATGCAATACCGTATGGGCGCCAATAGAAACTTCATCACCGACAATACAATAAGGACCAATGATGGCAGTCTCATCAATGTTAGCGGACGGTGAGATGAGTGCTGTTGGATGAATCTGACTCATAATATGGACCTTTGTATCATCTGATGCGAATAAATAGTAAAACAAGTAAAGCAAGCTTAGGGTAAATAATCAACCTGATACTGGTTTTGGTTAAAACTGGTTAAAAAGACAACGAAGCCCAAAAGCATAACGATTTTTAAAAGTGGCAATCTAGGTAAAATACCGAGATAAATTTCTAGATTCCTATTAACAATTATCTAAAGGCGGAAGATTTAGCCAATCTTATAAACTTGTCATACGTTAGCGTTCATCGTATTTTATTGTCCCTGACGGGCAATCATAATTTGGGCACTAGCAGCAAGCTCATCTTCGACATGGACGGTACAATCAAACTTATAGATACCCTGCTTTTGCATCACGGTTTTTGCACGGATAATCAGCTGGTCACCAGGGATAACACGGCGTTTAAAGCGCACTTTATCCACCCCTGCAAACAAATACAAATAACCATCTTCTGCCGTCAATCCGGCACTGATAAACCCAAGGACGCCCGATACTTGCGCCATCGACTCCACCATCAATACACCCGGCATGATGGGCTGATCGGGAAAGTGTCCATTAAAAAACTCTTCATTAATGGTCACGTTTTTGATCGCTGTAATGCATTCGCCAGGGCTGCACGATATGACTTTATCTACCAGCAAAAACGGATAACGATGCGGCAGATAATGCTTCAATGTATGATAGGTTAATGGCAGTGTTAAGCCTTGTTCTGCTAAGCTTTTGATCTCTTCATCACTTGGTCTATCAATATCAATTGTGCTCATAATCGCGCTTCCTTGCTATATACTAAGCAGTGCTTTGTGTTTAAGCATTGCTGTGTTTTTAAATTTTATAAATAAATTGGATATGTTGTTGAGTTATGTATTAACCGCGCTAGACTAATCGCGACCAAGCTGGCGAAAGCGTACCGCCGCACGGCGCCAATTGGCGGTTGGCATGGCCGCTGTACCAGAGGAGTATGAACCAGCCTTGGTAATGGATTTGGTCACCATAGTCATGCCAGATAAGGTAACATCATCAGCAATCTCAATATGGCCAGTAATGCCAACAGCACCGCCGATAATACAGCGCTTACCGATAGTGGTACTACCCGCGATACCAGTTTGCGCCGCGATGGCAGTACCATCGCCAATACGGACGTTATGGGCAACTTGTACAAGATTGTCAATAATAACATGATTGCCAATCACCGTATCGTCAATTGCACCGCGATCGATACAGGTTTGGCTACCTATACGTACATCATCGCCAATTACCACGCGTCCTAATTGAGCAATACGCTCCCAGCCGGTAACACTAGGATTACTCGTAGGTGCAAAGCCGAAGCCTTCTGACCCTATGCTAACGCCAGCATGCAATCTTACACGATTACCAAGCACACAATCATGCCCGATGACCACTTGTGACTTGAGCACACAATCGGTACCAATACTGCTGTTCGCATCAATGACCACGTGCGCATCGAGCACACTGCGATCACCAATTTGTACCCCTTCGCCAATCATACAAAAAGGCCCAACAGTCACTTGGTTGCCAATAACAGCGCTTTCCGCTATCACGGCACTCGGATGAATACCCTTAAACAAGGCCGTACGGGCAAATAGTTGACTGGCACTGGCATAAGCCAAATAAGGCGCCGCAACGATTAAGGCAACCGTATTCTGTGCAACTTTGCTTTGATGGTCTGAGGTGGTCAGCACAGCTCCAGCCTGACTGGTTGCCAGACTAGGCAGATAATGCGGATTGGCTAAAAAGCTTAATTGCTGCGAATTGGCGGTGGTTAAATTACCGATACCCTCTAATCTTAGGCACAACTGCTCAGCGCTAAGGTCATCCTTGTTAAGAACCGGCTGACGCTGCTCAATCCGCGTGATAAGTTGCTCAATCGTTATCATAGTTGCTATTAGTATAATTAAAATTAGTATGGGTATGAATAAGTGAGTCGCCAAGTTGAGATATCAGCTTGGCGACCTATTAAATTTTAACTGCGGACTAGTTTACTTAGCTGCATAAACGAACAAAAGCAATTAAACCGCTGCATTTAACTTTATCGGACTAAAAAGTATTACCGATTTGGAACTGAACTTTTTCAGTCTCATCGCCTTCTTTGTCACCGATAGGCACAGCATAACTGAGCGAAATCGGACCAATTGGTGTATACCAGGTTACCCCTAAACCCGCACTAAAGCGGAAATTATTATCTTGGGTTAATAATGGAACACCCGTATCGTCACCACTAACAGGATCAATAAAAGTGCGGTCCTCTTTATCTGTGGTATCAAATACTTGACCACCTTCGGCGAATAATACTGGACGTACTTGATCCGCCCAATCGCCTTTAAACGGCATTGGTAGAATTAGCTCGGTACCAAAGCTAACCAACGCATTACCGCCGATCTCTTCTGGTTTTAACGAGCCCGGTTTATCACTGACCGCATCATAGTAGCTTTGCGATTTAGGTCCTAGCGTTGAAGCTTCGTAACCACGTACTGACCCATAACCACCGGCGTAGAAGTTTTCATAAAATGGCAAGTCATTACCGTAGCCAAGCTTGGTATAACCGCGGGCAACCCAATCTTTATAAATCGGATAGTAGATATTGCCACGATAAACAAGTTTTTGATAACTTTCATCGCCAAAACCAATGGTTGCATCGACGGTATGGCTCATGCCCTTGTTTGGGAATACGGGGCGATCTAGCGTACTGTAATCCCAGCCTAGTAATAAGTTGTAGGTCTGATAATCGTTTTTAAAGCCGGTGCGACCCGAGAACTCATTATCATCATTGATAAATTTTTCGAATGAACCACCACCATCAATAATCTGCTGCACGTTGGACACACCAAGACGGCTACCAGCACGTACGGTGGTCTTATCAACGTTTAATCCTGCGCTCACACGTTTGGTTTCATCAACAGGATAACTGTAGTTCAACGTAGCACCGTAAGCATCAGTGACATAATTACTAACGTTTCTGTCGTCGTATTTGGTTTCGCGATAATATGCGCTGACACCTTGCGACACACCGTTTTCGGTAAAGTACGGATCGGTATAACCTAAGCTGTAAGAATCGCGCGTTTCTGAACGTGATAGCGCTGCTTTCACGCGGTTACCCGTACCCATAAAGTTATTTTGGGTTAAGTCTAACTGGAAAGTCACACCGCCACTTTGCGAGTAACCAGCAGCAATCGTTGAGCTGCCAGAAGGCTGCTCTTCGACCGTATAGTTGACATCAACTTGGTCTGGCTGGTTGGGCACAGGCTTTACATCAACGTTGACCGCCTTAAAGAAACCGGTACGCATCAAACGGGTACGTGATAGCTGAATTTTATCATTAGAGGCCAGTGTACCTTCTAATTGACGCATTTCACGGCGCAATACTTCATCTTGAGTTTTTAAGTTACCCGTAAAGTTGATACGGCGCACATAAATAGGACGCGCAGGATCAATATAATAGTCGATATCGACCACTTTGGTCTCATCATTGATACGCGGTACTGGTCTGATTTGCGCGAGATAATATCCTTCATTACCATAACGGCTCTTCAGTGCAGCAGTGGTCGCATCCAGTTTGGCTTGTGAATATTTTTCATCGGGCGCAAACGTGACCAGCTCTTTCAGCTCAGCGTTATCAAAGGTTGGTTTACCTAAGAAGTTCACTTCACCAAATTGATACTGCTCGCCTTCGCTAAGACTGACTTCGATAAACACATTGCTCTTATCTTCGCTAATATTGAGAACGGCATTATCGACAGAAAAACGTACATAACCATCGTTTTGATAAAGTGCTTTTAAATTTTCTAAACTGGCCGCCAGCTTTTCTTTAGCATAGCGGTCAGACTTAGATAATAGGCGCGTCCACGACGACTCTTTTACTGCAAAAACGTCTTTAATCTGCTCATCACTAAAGTGCTTATTACCAATGATATTGATATCGACGACTTTGGCGGGTTTACCTTCGATAAAGCGCACATCAAGCTTGACGCGATTACCATCTAATAATGTCTGATCGACTTCGATATTGCTATTGTAATAACCTTGACTAATATATTGCTGTTGTAGCTCGTTGGCAACACCTTGCAAGGTCGCTTGCTTTAGCACATCACCCACAGACAAACCAGCGTTACCAAGCCCTTGCTCAAGCCCTTCTTTTGGGATAAGTTTATTGCCTTCAAAGTTGACTTCAGCGATGATAGGACGCTCGACGACATCAAAGCGCAACTTGCCGCCTTCGACACGACTTTGAATATCAGCGAAGTTTTCAGTCGCATATAGTGCCTTAATACTGGCGGCCAAACGACTATCATTAACCGTATCACCCACCGAAATCGGCAAAACTGGATAGAGACTATCAGGAGTTAGGCGTTGTAGACCATTAAAGCCGATATCAGTGACCACAAATTCTGCAGCCTGCACCGGCATACTCATCATTGCTACAACTAACGGCAACCCAGCCGCGCTCATAAATAAAGGCGTACGCATAAACACTATCCGTCAATAAAAAACTTGCTTAAGTTAAGGTAAAAAGCACGTGTTGTCTAGCCCATTTCGCATAAAGTCGAAAAACTTCAGCACGGCAGACTCAGGACACTTTATATAAAACGCATCATAAAATAAACTAAAAAATAAAATTAGTACAGTAGCGGTAATAGAAAACAAGCGCCGTATTACATGAACTGCCTGCGCTGTAGCAGCATGCAAGCATTAAACCATCATGCTTTAGTTAATAAACCACCGCATTATTTATCAAAATAGCCGACTGATATCATTACCAATTGCTAACACCATGAAACCTGCCAGCAAGAGTAAACCGATATTTAGACCAACCATTTGCACGCCTTCAGACAGAGGTTTACCGCGTATCAGCTCAATAAGATAGTAGACAATATGTCCACCATCTAATACTGGAATGGGCAAAAGATTCAAGACCGCAAGGCTCAAACTGATCAACGCTGCTGTCGATAATACCATTTGCCAGCTAATATCAAAGCTTTGTTTGGCGACTTTCGCAATGGTAATCGGACCTGATAAATTCTCCAAACCTATCATACCAGACAGCATCTTGCCCATTGAGCTGACCGTCATGACGGCTAACTGCTCCGTTTTCTCAAACGACTTAATCAATGACTCACCAGGGCCGTAGACAACCGTGGTTTTGTAGGCGTCAGGAATGACAATTTCAGACTCTGCCACCATAGCACCAATTTGCCCGTAATCGTTACCTAAATTGTCTTTTTTACCTTGCGGCATAATGGATAACTGAATTTGTTTGCCGTCACGTAAGACAGTGAAATTAAGCAAAGTTTCAGGATTGTCGCGAATGATACGCGTGGCGCTAATCCAGTCGATAACCTCTTTACCATTAATAGCCGTAATGCGGTCACCAACCTGTAGGCCTTGACGGCTGGCAGCGCCATCGGGCGTTAAATTGCCAACGATTGGTGCGATGTTTGGTTGCCACGGTATCATACCAAAGCTTGATAACGCATCTTTGCCTTGCGCGTCGCCTTGCATAAATTCTTTAATCGGTGCTTGATAGGTTTTGGTGGCATTACTACCTGTTGCCTCAGACTGTAAGGTGACACTGACACTGTCCGTCTCACCCATACGCCCAGCAAGGCGATAGTTAATACCTTCCCACGTTTGTACGTCATGACCATCAATAGCGACAATTTTATCGCCCACGGGCAACTGTGCCATCGCTGCTGGGGTATCTGGTAGCACCTGCCCTATCTTTGTCGCCAATTGCTCTGATGGGGTCATAAATAACACCCAAAATAATGCAATAGCGATGACAAAATTCATGATAGGACCTGCGGCAACCACCGCAATCTTTTTGAGCGGATGCTGACGATTAAACGCTAGATGTAGCTCGTCTGCTGCTACCTCACCTTCACGCTCATCAAGCATTTTGACGTAGCCACCAAGCGGCAGTGCCGAGATACGATAATCGATGCCACTTTTTTTACTGGTCCAACCAAAGAGTTTCGGACCAAAGCCAATAGAGTACGTCAGTACTTTAACGCCGCACAGACGCGCCACGATGTAATGGCCCCACTCATGTAAGGCGATGAGTGGACCTAAGACAAATATTGCCGCAAGTAGCGTTAATAAAAACGTCATGATCTTTTCTCAATATGCTCTTTTAACATCGTTTATCAAATGACTGAATTTTGATAGATTCATGCCAACTTTGCCACTAACGTATCAGTATGCTGACGCGCTATGTTATCAATCGCTAAAATATCTTCAATATCGGCAGTCTCATTTAATACCGCTACTTGTATCTCATCTAGTGCTTGCGCATTAATATCGGCAATATCAGTCAGACGAATCTGCCCATTTAAAAATGCGGCAACTGCAATCTCATTGGCCGCATTTAGTACAATCGTGGCCTGCGTACCCGCTTGCATCGCCTGCCTTGCCAAACGCAAACAGGCAAATTTTTGCAAATCAGGCTCAATAAACTCTAAACCACTTAATGCAAATAAATCTAATGGCTGCGAGCCACTATCGATACGGGCAGGGTAACTGAGGGCATGGGCAATAGGCGTCTTCATGTCAGGGCTGCCAAGCTGCGCCAAAAAGCTACCATCACTATATTCTACCATTGAGTGAATGATACTTTGTGGATGAATCACCACATTTATCTTATCCTCACTCAAATCAAATAAATGACAAGCTTCGATGAGTTCAAGCCCTTTATTCATCATCGTTGCTGAGTCAACCGATATCTTTTGCCCCATTGACCAATTGGGATGTTTAACTGCTTCAGCGACGCTAGCTTGCTGCATTTGCGCAAATGACTGCTGCAAAAAAGGCCCGCCAGACGCGGTCAACCAAAGCTTACGAACGCCATGGTTTGGCTGATGAATTTGGCTACTGTCTTGTTGAATCGCAAAGGGTAAACACTGGAAGATCGCATTGTGTTCTGAATCTAAAGGCAGCAAAGTCGCGTGATGCGTTTTAACCGCATTAATCATCACCTTTCCTGCCATGACCAATGCTTCTTTATTCGCCAATAAAATACGCTTGCCTGCACGCGCGGCTGCCAAAGTAGAAGGCAGACCGGCTGCGCCTACGATAGCAGCGACGACGGTATCGGTTTGCGGATCAGTCGCAATATCGACCAGCCCTGTAGCGCCGCCGACCACGTCGATATTAAGACCAGCTGTACTAAGACGCTGAGCGAAATCATCGACCGCTGCTGTCGGTACACTGACGCGTTTTGGCAAAAACTGTTGACAAAGCGCGAATAATTTATCTAAACGATGGTAGCCTGATAAGGCATAAACGTCGTAGTTCTGTGGTTGTGCCGCCAAAATTGCTAACGTGCTATCGCCTATCGAGCCTGTCGCGCCTAGTACGGCGATGCGTTGGGTCATAACCATCTATGCCTATAATACGGTGAAATTAAATGAGAAATAAAGACAATAATATAAGGTATAGAATCTAATACGAGGCAGCCTAGTCGCTACCAAATATGTAAGCCCTACCTATTTTATATTTTTAGCCTGATAGTTTTTTATTTTTAGACTTTTTATTCTTAAACTAGTTATTGCTATACGACCATTAAACCGAGCTGCTGTAGCGCCCAAAAGCCAAGGGCAAATATCGGCGTGGCAGACAATAACGAATCAATGCGGTCAAGTACCCCGCCATGCCCTGGCAAAATCGTTCCAGAATCTTTAACGTCAGCGCGGCGCTTGAGCATCGACTCAAATAAATCGCCGAGTACAGAAGCCAAAATCGTCAGTGCTGACAGTGCTACAAAAGCGACTAACGGTAGGCCAGTCAATTGTAGTTTAAAGACACTAATGACGATGACCACAAGCAAACCTGTTACCAAGCCGCCTGCTAGCCCTTCCATGCTTTTGTTGGGTGAGACGTTTGGCGCCATCTTACGGCGACCGAGCTTACGCCCAACAAAGTAAGCGCCACTATCAGCACACCAGACCAATAAGAATACATACAGCAGCCACCATGCGGACAGTTGCCATAAGTAAAACATAGCGGTAATGGCAGCGGTTAATATAATAGCGCCCATCAATGCTAATTTCTTACCGTACCAGCTAGTATGATTAGGAAAGACTCGCACCCAAGACAGTGCCATCAGCCAGATAATTAGTGACGCTACCCACCAAAACAGCCACGTGACTTTAAACATCAGCGAGACGATGGTCAGCGCCAAAACCAACAGCACAAACAACGCAGGCTGCTGCCACTTTGGCATCAGTTTGGTCCACTCGTGGGCGGCAATAATGACGCCAATCGCTAGCAGCGGTGCAAATAAAATAGGCGTTTGGCTCGCAAACATTGCAATACCAACGATAATAACGAGAACAATTGCCGTCTTAATTCGTTGCCACATACTTATCGAGCCTTATATAACGAAAAATGTTTGGTCAAAATCTAGCATAACAGCGCTCTATAATAGCCCATTAAACAGGATTAACGCCAATTAAAGCAGCTTATTATAGACCAAACAAGTGTAATTCAAACCTCGCGGACGACTTAAGCAATTATTTCTACAGCGCTTATTAGCTAAAATTATTTTAAGAACTCTGCTGCTCTATCACTACTTGTTCGCTGGTTTTGCCAAAGCGGCGTTGGCGCTGAGCAAACTCTGCTATCATCGCTGCAAGCTCTGCGACTTTAAAATCAGGCCATAGGGTTTGGGTAAAGAACAATTCGGCATAAGCAGATTGCCATAATAGGAAGTTTGACAAACGGTATTCGCCGCCCGTGCGTATCAACATATCAACCGCAGGCGCATCTGCTAATTGCACATATCCGCCAAGCATCTCTTTATTAATATCTTCTGCGCGCAACTTGCCCGCTTCGACTTGCTGCGCCAACTGCTTAGCAGCATGGGCAATATCCCACTGACCACCGTAGCTAATAGCGATTACCAAGGTCATCGCTTCAAAGTCAGCGGTTTTTGCCTCGGCATCTACCATCAATGCTTGCAAATCTTCACTAAGCTGACTGCGATCACCAATAAAACGCAAGCGAATGCGATATTTTTGCATGCGTGGTAATTGCTCATTGATGGTTAAGCTCAACAAATGCATCAGCAATGCCACCTCGCTCGGCGGACGTTGCCAATTCTCACTAGAGAAGGCGAAAACGGTTAGCACTTCAATGCCCGTACTAACGCAGTATTCGACAATAGGGTCTAGCGCATCTTTGCCAGCGATATGCCCCTGACCTTTGCCTAACTGATGGATTTTACCGTAGCGGTTATTGCCATCCATGATGACGGCGATATGCCGCGGGAGAAGCGCGGGAGATGAAGTATCTGAAATAGACATAGGCTGACTTGCTTGTGGTTTGGGTAAAGTAAGGTGACGCGAATTATCGCCTGTTAAGAAAAATATCGCCTGTTAAGAAAAATATTGCGCATTTAGAAAATGGCTTATTAAAAACCTAAATTTAGCAGAAAACGCTTTCATAAAGAGTTTTTAACAGAACAATTACTTAACAATGGCTTAATTTCTCATACGGCAATAAACAGTCAACATGCATATAATATTGACTGTTTTTAGAGAAAAGATACTGCTGCTGTCTTTAATTAACAAGAAAAGACAGCCGCTTATACTTCCATCAAGTCGCTTTCTTTTTTGCTCAAGCGGCTATCAATGGTTTCAATATATTTGTCAGTGATTTTTTGAATATCATCGCTGGCGCGGCGCTCGTCATCTTCTGAGATTTCTTTTTCTTTTGCCAACTCTTTAATGTCATTCATCATATCGCGGCGGATATTACGGATAGACACACGGCTATTTTCTGCTTCACTACGCGCAAGCTTTTGCATATCGCGCCGTGTGTCTTCGGTCAACGCTGGCATCGGTACACGAATCACGTCAGCGGTCATCGGGTTTAAGCCCAAATCTGCTTCGCGAATGGCTTTATCAATCGCTTGCACCATGCTACGCTCAAATGGCTGCACCAGTAACGTGCGCGAATCTTCGACGTTGACGCTAGCAACTTGGTTCAATGGCGTATCGGCACCGTAGTAGCTGACCATCACGCCAGATAACATACCTGGGTGCGCGCGGCCAGTACGTACTTTGCTAAAAGTCGTCTCAAGCGCTTCCAAGGTTTTTTGCATGCGTGCTTCGCCGTCTTGCTTAATCTCTTTAATCATCATGTATCCTTATTTATCGCTGTCGATAAATCACTCATTATTGTTAGGTATAAAGCTGTTAGGTATAAATCTTATGCAACGATTGATGCTTACAACATCAATGATTTTTATTCATATAATCATTTAGTCATCTATAAAATAAGTGAGCGTTTAATGATAAACGCGCGTGCCTTCATTTTCGCCCATAATGACGTTTAATAAGGCATTAGGCTTGGTCATATCAAACACTTGCAGTGGGACGTTGTGCTCACGGCATAAAGCAATCGCTGTTAAATCCATGACGCCAAGTTTTTGCTCGAGCACTTCATCAAAGGTTAATCCGTCATATTTTTTGGCATCATCATGGAGGCTTGGGTCTTTATCGTAAACGCCATCAACCTTGGTCGCTTTTAGAATTAAGCCCGCCTCGATTTCGATACCACGTAAGCAAGCGGCGGTATCAGTGGTAAAGAACGGATTGCCCGTGCCCGCGACAAAAATACACACTTCGCCATTTTTAAGATAACGAATGGCATTACGGCTACTATAGCTTTCAGTGACTTCGCCAATTGGCAATGCTGACATCAAACGCGTTTTAATATTACGGCGTTCAAGGGCATCACGCATGGCCAGACCATTCATCACAGTGGCTAGCATACCCATTTGGTCACCAGTGACACGGCCGACCAAACCTTCTTGTTGCAACTGGGCACCGCGATACAAGTTACCACCGCCGACGACGATACCGACTTGTACCCCAAGTCCGCGTAAGTGGGCGATAGACAAGCTCATCTTATCGAGCACTTCGGTATCAATCCCCATCTCTTTGCCACCAGCTAAGGCTTCGCCAGAAAGTTTTAGCAAGATACGAGAGTAACGCGGGTTTTTGTCAGACATGAGGTCACCTTGTTAGCATGAAATTATAATGAAAATAAGCGGTAAAACACAAATTGCATTGGACTTTAGCTTACCCTTTCAAATTATCCTAAATGGCATAATAAGCGCCAAAAACGATGTCAAATAGGTAAAAAGCCAAATTGCGCTAATTGTAGCAAAAACTGCCCACGATTGGGCAACTTTCACTCGGTTATCGTTGTAGCTCTCTAACCTTTATAACTGGCAAACAAATCATATTCGCTGGCGTCATCGATCGTGACGGTTAGGAATTGTCCAACTTTGACTTGCGCAGTGATCTCATCGACATAGACGTGACCGTCAATCTCAGGCGCATCGGCATAACTACGACAAATCGCGATGCCCTCTTCTTCATCAATCTCATCGACCAATACCATCAAGGTTTTACCGACTTTTTCTTGCAGCTTTTGTGCCGAAATCTCTTGCTGTAGTGTCATCAAACGCTCATAGCGTTCTTGCTTAATGTCTTCAGGTACATGATTTGGCAAATCATTGGCGACCGCACCTTCGACTTCTGAATACGTAAAAGCACCGACGCGATCAAGGCGCGCCTCGACCAGCCAATCAAGCAAGCACTGAAAATCTTCTTCGGTCTCACCTGGAAAACCAACGACGAAGGTTGAACGAATGACAATATCAGGGCAAATCTCACGCCACGCTTTGATACGCGCCAAAGTATTTTCGCTATGCGCCGGACGTTTCATGGCTTTTAAAATACTGTGACTAGCATGTTGGAACGGAATATCAAGATAAGGCAGTAGTTTTTTCTCCCCCATCAGTTCAACCACTTTATCGACATGCGGATAGGGATAAACATAGTGCAGGCGTACCCAAATACCCAAATCATTTAACGCTTGGCACAAGTCATAAAATTTTGACTTTAGCGGCATGCCATTCCAAAAGCTGGTTTTATATTTTAAATCCAGACCATAAGCAGAGGTATCTTGTGAGATAATCAGTAGTTCTTTCACGCCAGCATTTTTCAGCGCCATTGCTTCATTCATCACGCTATCAATGGGACGCGAAACCAAATCGCCACGCAAACTTGGAATGATGCAAAAAGTACAACGATGGTTACAGCCTTCCGATATTTTCAGGTAAGCATAATGACTGGGGGTCAATTTAATCCCCGCCTCATTAATCAAATCTATCTTTGGATCATAGTGGCTATCTATATCGCGCTTGGGTTTGGGCACATGTTGCGAGACGGCAGTAATTACCTCATCATAAGCATGCGCACCGGTAACCGATAGCACAGCTGGGTGCATGGCACGGATTTTATCGGCCTCTTTACCCAAGCAGCCGGTGACAATCACTTTACCGTTTTTACTAATCGCTTCACCGATGGCGTCCAAGGATTCTTGCACGGCTGACTCAATAAAACCGCAAGTATTAACCACAACCAAGTCTGCGCCTTCATAATCGCTGGCAACTTGATAGCCGTCACGACTAAGCTCGGTGATAATGCGCTCACTATCGACCAGCGCCTTTGGACAACCAAGCGATACAAAGCCAATCTTTGGCGCAGCGTTCACGGGCGCAGCGTTCACGGGCGCATCAATCGTCGCTGAATTGGCTAGCGTCGCATCGCTACTTTGCTCAATACTACGGTTTTGATTGTGGTTGGCTTTATGGTGGTAAGGCTGGTTAGTGTTTGCTTGACTGACATCTGCCTGACTGCTTTCTCGCGCTATATTTGGCTTTGCAGGATTAAAAATAGTGGCAGTGTCTTTTGGCATAGAAGCTAATGAGGCAGAAGCTGGCGATGTAGGAACTGATGAGGTGGTAACAGTCGTATTAAGCGACTCGGTAGAAGTGTTGGGCATGGCTGACCTTGCTAGAGATAAATTGGCTGTGCGCATTGTACGTTTTTTTTGTGATAATCGCCAGTTTTGCCGCGCTAGTGTGTTGATTTATGGTTAAATATTATCCCCAGTCTCACTTAATTTTAGGCATTATCCATGACGGCTGATTTGACCACTGCCAAACCGAATCCAGATTCGACGTTTATATTACAGCATTTATTTACCGCTATTTTATACGTTGATGAAGCGCTGACCATTACCTGGCTAAATGCGCAAGCGGAGCAGCTGCTTGCCATTAGCAGCGGACGTTTGCGAGGTCAATCAATCTTGAGCCTACTTGCGCCCGATGAGTTAATGTTAAAAGACAGACTTATTAATAGTAATCGAGAAGATAAGACCTGTGCGTTGACGGAGCGTTTTAGTCAAGCAAAATACTATCAGCAGCCGTTTATTGACCATGACCACCTTATACACACCCAGCTTAACGGCGGACTGACACTATCCGTGGATTATAGCGTGACCCCTGTTAGTTATGCGCAGCAGTCTTATTTTATTATAGAAATGTGGGGCAAAGACCGGCAAAGTCGTATTTCAGAAGAACAGCGCCAGCAGCAGCAATATAGCGTCGCCCGTCATATGTTACGCTCGGTCGCCCATGAAATCAAAAATCCATTGGCAGGTATTCGCGGGGCGGCGCAATTATTACAGCGGCAATTTATTAAGTTTAATGAGTTTTCTGCTATTGTGAATGAAAATTTGAATGTAGCGGATGAAAATAACCTGAAAAAGAATGCGGCAAAGCTGCGGAGTTATACTGATATTATCATTTCAGAAACCGATCGTCTGACCCAGTTGATTGGGCAGCTTCTTGGCTCTCATCAATTGCCAAACTGGCAAATGCTCAATATCCATGAACCGCTAGAGCACGTTTTGGCTTTAATCATTCATCAATATCCGGACGTGGTGCTACAACGTGATTATGATTTGTCGTTACCTGAGTTATGCGCGGATAAAGCTCAATTAATTCAAGTGTTTTTAAACCTAATGAATAATGCATGTGAATCGATGACTGAGTTTGAGCAAACGCTGCAGCAAAATACACCAGCCACGTTTGGCAACTTTTCATCAGCTAATACCCAAAGTCATCTTGACATTGATAGTAGCTATGAACCAAAGCTGCATATCCAAACGCGAGTTGTTTTTCAGCATACCATCGGTAGCCTGCAGCACAAACAAGTCTTGCAAATCACCATTACCGACAACGGCTCAGGGATAGACGACGCATTAATCGGTCAGATATTTTTCCCGATGGTGACCAACCGCGCAGCTGGTACAGGTCTAGGTTTATCCATCGTCCAAGATATCATCAGCCACCATCATGGTATGATTGACGTCAGCTCAAAGCAAGCCCAAGGTTTTAGCGACAATTTTAAAAGTCATTATCAGCACAATCAAACCCGCTTTACCCTCTACCTGCCTTTTTCTCAGCCAAGCGCTGACCGTTAAGGCTACTATTTTATATTCATTTTCCATTTTTCACTGCTTATTAGGCCAAACCCATGATTCAGCATAATGACACGAAATACCTTACGAGCAATGAGCAAACTCCTATGGTCACTGTGGGTAATAATCCTGCTGCTACTCCTGCGACATTGTGGCTTATCGATGATGATGCGGCGCTGCGCTTGATCTTGGCAGATACCTTTGAAGAGGCAGGCTTAACGGTTATTAGCTTTACCCAAGCGCAAGCAGCGTGGACGCGCCTGAACGATATCTTGCAACAGCATGAAGCAGCCGACCAGCTACCAGATGTGATATTGACCGATATTCGTATGCCAATGATGGACGGTCTGTCCTTTAGTGATTGGGTACATCAGCACTTCCCTACGCTACCGATTGTGATTATGACCGCCCATTCCGACCTGAGTTCTGCTATCAATAGCTATCAGACTGGTGCATTTGAATATCTGCCCAAACCCTTTGATTTAGATGAGGCGGTCGCCACAATTTATAAGGCCATTAATTATCAGCCGAATTTAACAATAACAAATGATGCAACTAAGCCTGCTCAAAAGACTGTCAAAAAAGCTAAAAATGAAACCAAAACGACCACCGAACTTAAATCTAAACCTAAAAACCCAACAGGTAGCGATATCAATAACAATCCGAGCGGTATTATCGGTCAATCACAAGCGATGCAAACGGTATTTCGCGCGATCGGACGCTTGGCACACTCTCCTATTACCGTTTTGATTACTGGTGAATCAGGTACAGGTAAAGAGCTGGTGGCAAGCGCGCTTCATGCGCATTCTCCAAGGGCGCAGCAACCTTTTATCGCGCTGAATATGGCCGCTATTCCGCATGATTTGATTGAGTCAGAATTGTTTGGTCACGAAAAAGGCGCGTTTACTGGCGCAACGACGACGCGGCAAGGTCGTTTTGAGCAAGCGGACGGTGGCACGCTATTTTTAGATGAAATTGGCGATATGCCGTACAGTACCCAAACGCGACTGCTGCGCGTATTGGCCAACGGTGAGTTTTTTCGCGTCGGCGGACAGCAGCCGGTCAAAGTCAATGTACGCATCATTGCCGCTACCCACCAAAACTTAGAAGAATTGGTCAAACAAGGCAAATTTCGTGAAGATTTATTTTATCGCCTTAATGTGATTCGTATGCCATTGCCGCCCTTACGGACGCGCCCTGAAGATATTCCTGCATTAGCAAACTACTTTATGCAGCGCGCCGCCAAACAATTAAATAGCGCCGAAAAGCAGCTGCATCCTACCACGCTTCAGATGATGCAATCTTTTGCGTGGCGAGGTAATGTCCGTCAACTTGAAAACGTTTGCCTTTGGCTGACGGTAATGACCACGGGCGACACCGTTATGATTGAGGATTTGCCGCCAGAGCTGCTAGACAATATTGCCCCTAATGTAGAGCAACAAAGCAATGCGGCATATCACGTGCATCAAAACATGCAAAACAGCCAGAACAGTCAATTGACCCAAACGCATGACAAGCAAAGCTGGCAGCAAGCGTTGGCTATATGGGCGAAGCAGTCGCTGCAAACGGGTGAAACCGATATTTTACAAACGGCAACGCCTGAGTTTGAGCGTGTGTTACTGCAAGCTGCTCTCAATCATAGCGGCGGTAAAAAAATAGCTGCCGCCAACTTACTGGGTTGGGGACGCAATACTTTGACCCGCAAATTACAGCAATTAGAGATGACAGCAGCAGAGAAAAATAATGATAATAATTAAAGCCATCAGTCTCTGAAATAAAAACCAACAATATCAAATATTTATGAGATTTAGCAAAAATAATTTTCAAATAGTTAAAAAAAATCGTAAATAGGGGTTGCCAAACCTTTGAAACTCTATATAATAGCCAACCACTGAGACGCACTACCGAATCAGTTAACTATCTCGATGGCATTTGAATTTAACTGCCTTTGATGATAGAGTAACGAAAATGGGGCTGTGGCGGAATTGGTAGACGCACCAGATTTAGGTTCTGGCGCCGCAAGGTGTGAGAGTTCGAGTCTCTCCAGCCCCACCATTTTTCGATAGTACATCTTAGACCAAATATTAAAGCCTGCTTTTTAGCAGGTTTTTTTGTGTCTAGCATTTAGCATTGATGATTATAATCTTTTCAAATCCAGCACGATTTCTTCCATACTTTGATAACGTTTTTCCATTCTCTTCGCCAACGCTTTATTGATAATACGTTGATAGCGACTATACTCCAACGGCAATGTTGCAATTGGCTGTTGGCAATGCTGAGTCGTCCATTCTCTTAACGGCGCACCACTCGGATTATCAATCTTAAACGGTCGCTCGCCTGCCAATATTTCATATAGCATTATCCCAAACGCATAAATATCGCTTTGCAGCGTTGCGCCCTGTCCTTGCCAGCGTTCAGGGGCAAGGTAAGCGGGCGTGCCAGCATTGTTTTCTGTACTATTTTTCTTATTTATTTGAGTAATACCATTATTAATGGGTTCTGCCAAAGCAAAATCAGTCAATAATAAATTAGGTACGATACCGCCAATATCTGCATGATTTGGCACGAAAGCATCTAGCAAAATATTACTCGGCTTAATATCGTTGTGTAGCCAACCTATGTGATGTAAATTGGCAATAAGCTTTGCGGCTTGAACGATTAATTGCTGCTTTTGCTCGGCAGTCAGGCTTTGTTTTAAATAGCGCGCGACACTACCGTTGGCATAATTCGGCATAACAACAATGGTGAGTGTTTGACTGTTATTTAATACTTGTAGCTGTAAATGATGAGTGGCTAATAACGGCGGCCCGATAGAAGAAAACCTACCCTGATGGTTCGAAAACTGATTGATAGTTTTTAGAACTTCGGCCTCATAAGATAAATCAGATCCGTGTCGATGAGCATCTGTACTTAATTGCCATTTCATCATGACCTCACCAAACTGGGGATGCTTGGCGCGTGTTAAACCTTGATATTCAAGCGTATTAGTGACACCCTGCTGACTGATACGCTGATGTGCTATCTTACTATACTGCAAGTCCAAGAATGCTATGGTCAATACAGGCAGAATTTGCTGCGCATCCGTTTGCAACGTTTGTTTTGCCAAGTCTTGCTTTGGCTTTGCTTGAAATACTGCCTGATAACTGGCACTATTTTTCATGATAAGTGCTGCCTTGATGTATGTACTTGATATATGTAATAGGCAATCTGCCATTTTTATGATTATAAGTAACTAAATTATAAGCGACTATGTATTATGCCCCAATCTACTATGCCTGTTATGAATTACGCCCTACCCGACCATGTATTAAATTTACTTGAGCAGTATTTGCAAGAGCAGGTCACGCCAACTATCGAGATTGATCCTGCCCAGCTGGCTTATCGTTGGGTTGGCGGTAAGCAAGGGCACCTGGAGCCTTTGGCAGTGAATTTATTTTTAAGTTTAGATGACTTGCATGGTATCGATACCCAAAAGGCAAAATTGGTACAAAACACGCGCCAGTTTTTAAAGGGCTATCCTGCCAATCACGTCCTGATGACAGGCACACGCGGCGCTGGCAAGTCATCACTGATTCGGGCACTGCTACAAGCCTATCATAGCGAAGGGCTACGTATTATCGAAATCGCTCGTGATGACCTACAGATGCTTGATAAGATACGCGTTGCGATTAATGCGCTGCCCGCGGACTGTGGTTGCCGTTATGTGGTGTACTGTGATGACTTGGCATTTAACGGTCAAGATGAGAGTTACCGGACGCTAAAAAGTGTGTTGGACGGCGCACTGGATTCCGAGCAAGACAAGCTACTCGTCTATGCCACCAGTAATCGTCGTCATCTTTTGCCGCAGTTAATGAAAGACAATGTCAATATTTATAACGGTCAGACTGACGAAGTCAACCCTTATGAAACCATTGATGAAACGGTCTCCTTGTCTGATCGCTTTGGACTTTGGTTATCCTTTCATCCGATGGATCAAAACACTTACTTGCACATTGTGCGCCATTATTTATCACTTTCGCCAAACCGCAATCTAGATAATGCGAGTGACGTTAAAGAAAGTAATCATCATGCAGAGGAAAATAATACGCTGCCTGACGACATTAGAGCAGCAGCATTACGCTGGGCATCAGAGCGCGGTGGCCGCTCGGGGCGCGTGGCCTATCAATTTAGCCGCTACTGGATAGGGCAAATGCAATTAGCAGCTGAAGATAATAACGCTTAAAAGTTATTGAAATTTGTTGTTATGTTATTCTTTATGGTCGCGTGCAGAGCCTAGATACTGCACGCGGCTCCCTTCTTCTGCGCTTACTAAGTCCGCTGTGCCATTCACCATATATTGATCAAAGTCAGCGGCTAACCATAGATTGCCTTGATAAGCACTTTGGGCATCCAAGCGGATATGCGCCATATTGGGCGTATCACTATGAGGATTATCAAAGCTTTGATAACGGGCGCTAAAATGGGTCAAAATTAAATTTTTAACGCTGTTTTCTTGGGCAAATTGACCGACCAATTGCGCGCTACTGTGCATCGGATCAAAGTCTGGGTTTTTTGCCTGAATCTTATGTAACACATCATGAGTATATGTGGCTTCGTGTACCAACAAATCGGCATCGACTACCGCAGCACTTAGGCACTCTGGCGTATCGTTATCGCCCGCCACCACAACTTTTGTGCGCTGACTATTATTATCGACGTAATCGGCTGAATAAAGTGTGCGTCCGTCTTCGGCTGCGACATCTTTGCCTTGCTGCAACTTGCCCCACAGCGCGCTTGCTGGAATACCATCGGCTGTCAATTTATCGGTATTCAGCGTACGGCGGCTGATGGTTTGGATGATGGCAAAGCCATAAGAGGCCACGCGATGCGATAGAGGATAAATACCTATCGTCAGCTGCTGCTGATTGTCTAGTGTAATCGTTACTTGAGTTTTATTTCCTTCATTTGATTCAGAGAGCAAATCTTCTATCGCCATAAAGTTAATAACAAATGGAAAATATAGCTCTGTCGTCAAAGTTACCGCTTCAAGCAACGAGGCGATTGCTTTTGGCGCAACGATGATTAACGGCTCACGGCGCCCTGACATTGCCGCACTCGCAAGCAACCCCGGCAGACCATAACAATGATCGCCATGCACATGAGTGATGCAAATGGCTTGGAGCTGATGTAGAGATAACTTAGTATGTAAGAGCTGCTGCTGTGTGCCTTCGCCGCAGTCAACCAACACCCAAGGCCGTGATTTTTTAGATTGAGTCGTGTTTTGGATGTTTGAGGCATAGGGATTAAGAGACTCAACAGCTAATGCGGTGATATTACGCTGCTTGGTTGGCACGCCCGCTGAGGTGCCCAAAAAGGTAAGCTTTAACATAGGCAAACTCTTTATCTAAATACTTTTTATAGCGACGTTTTTATAGCCATGTTTTTATAAAGACGACTTTATAAAGACTGGCATAGCATGGTTCTTTGACCCTCAATCATTTGCCCACCATTGGCCGTACATTCATTGACCATATTGGATTCATAGGATTTCCAACCACCATAAAAGCTTGCAAGACATAGGAGTACTACCAGCAGCTTTTGTGACCACGCTTTGATAGAGACTTGCTGGCTATTTTTATTTTCTTCAGCAGCATTTATAGTTGGTTCCGTAGTTAAGCTTGTATCAGCATTGCTATGCCGGTTGTTTGTTTTATTTAAGTCTGTCATTTTTTATCCTAAAAAAGGTTTTGTCTATAAATAAACAAAACCTTTATTTTAATATGAATTCAGTCATTTATTAATGATGAAATGTGCTGCATCTAAAATTTCAAACGCCCGCCCTTTTCTTCTGCGCGCTTAAAGGCATCGCGCTCTTCACAGCGTTTTAGCCAGTTTAAGATATTGGCATATTTACTGCTATCTAAACCTGCTCCCGCATTGGCACCGACGACCGCAAGATGCATCTGAATATCAGCGGCACTAAATTCGCTACCGGCAAACCAATGATTATCTTGCAGATGTTGCTCCATCATGGCGAGCATTGTATCCAAACTTTTGCTAATCATGCTTTTCTCGACCTGATTGCGAATGCTTTTGCTCACAGGTTTGATCAGCATCGGCGATTGCTCAACCACTTTGGTAAAGACCAGACGCATGACCAATGGCGGCATGAGTGATGCTTCTGCAAAATGTAGCCAAAACGTATAAGCATCCCATGCCGCTTCATTGTCATCAGCAGGCTTAAATTGATGTTCTTTATCATAATGCTTAAGCAAGTACTCAATGATAAATCCCGACTCGACGAGCGCACGGTCGTTTACCTCTAATATGGGCGCATGACCGAGCGGATGTACTTGTTTTAAACTGTCTGGGGCGCGGTAAGCCTTGTTGCGCTCATAACAGGTTAATTTATAATCGAGTCCAAGCTCTTCTAATAGCCATAAAATACGAAACGAGCGTGAATTTGCTAAATGATGAAGATGTAACATAAACCATCCTAGTTATAATTTGAATAAGCGATAATTTTAAATAAGACCTATATTAATAGGCTACGCCTGCCTTCAGACTTCATTTTTGTAACTCGTCAAGCATCATTGAGCAAGGCCGCCTTGTTGACGATAATAGCGCAATTAATCGCTCTTTAACATAGAAACTATGTAGAGTAATAAGGAGAAATGATGCCTGCTAAGTTTAATTTATTTTCTTTGTAAGACAACCTTACTTGGCATGTAGTTCTTCGATTTTGCGCGTCATCTTGTCTATTTTTTGCTGATACTTCCTAATTTTACGAAACCGATGCGCAATCAAAACCCCTTTGATGCGGCGATTTTTTAGGCGACGGCGCGGCGGGAAACTGCCGACTTGTGGCTCATTGTACGCTTGCAGGCGGTCGTGACGCTTACGTGCCAAATAGCCAAGCGCACTATCAGCAATCATAATCAGCAGCGCAATGACAATCATGCCATACATAAACAGCGAGCCGCCATCATTGATACTTTGGTGCAAAATGGTAATGGAAAATATAAATAAAAATATCGGCTCAAGGTAACACAACGTACCAAATAGCGATACGGGTAGCTTTTGGCTGGCAACCATGGTCAGCGCCATCGCCGCTGTACTAATAATACCGAGTAGCGGCAATAGATACCAAAACTTATCGGTCGCGAACGCCAGCTCAAAACCACCGCTTAAGTATAATACCACCATCACCACCGGCGTTAATAACACCAAATCCGAGATAAGTCCGGTGATGGGCGGTACGGCAAGCTTACGCCGCAGCAGATAATAAGGCGGATAACCCAAACAGACAAATAAAGTCGCCCAAGAAATGCTGCCATATTGCCACACATCGTAGCCAATACCGAGCGCCGCACAAATGGTCGCAAGCCATTGCAGCAAGCTCATGTCTTCATTATAAAAAAAGCGCCCCACGACAATCATAATCATCGGGTATAAAAAGTAACCTAATGTCACCTCCAATCCCAAATCATTGACCGGCGCCCACATAAATATCCAGATTTGCGCACCCAAAATCGGTGTGGGAATGATAAATAAAAACCACTCTTTGGCCGTCTTTAAGGTTTTTAGATAATCAAAAATATGCTGCCATTGTTTCAGCGCACTGACCAGTAGCACCAAACTGAGTAGCATCATCAGTACCCGCCAAGAAGCGACTTGCGTCCCTGATAACGGCTGCATCAACAGACCAAATAAAAACAAACCTGCATATAAAAAATTTGCGGCGACTGCAACGATGGTGCCTTGCGACGTTTGATTGGTGAGGAGCATAACAATTGCCTTTAAAAATAAGCGCACGTCCTTGGCAATTTCGAAAAAAAACAAAAGCCTCAGACGCGAACGTCGGAGGCCTTTTGTCTATCAGCTCTATTGTTGATAGAAATTTTTATCTATCCTTTAACTAAATAAAATTAAGATAAACGCTTCTGTATCTCATGCTCAGCATTATGTCAAAGTCGGCATAGATACGCAATACATTGGCCTAACCCGTCTGTTCATTTTAAAATCCAGTTTATTCATTTGACATACATGTGAGGATTTATTTGCTATCAAGCTGCTCGATTTTACGCTGTATGCTATCGAGTTTCCTTTGATAACGACGCATCTTACGGAAACGATGCGCGGCTAGCACCCCATCGATACGGTAATTTATCAAGCGGCGACGCGGCGGAAAACCGCCCACTTGTGGCTCGCGGTAGCCGTGCAAATGGTTGTCGCGGCGGCGGCGAAGATAACCCATGACACTATCAGCAATCATAATAAATAACGCCAGCGTAATCATACCGTACATAAATAACGAGCCGCCTTCCTCAATGCTTTGGCTTAAAACCGTAATAGATAGCACAAACAATAGCATTGGCTCTATATAACTTAGCGCACCAAATAATGAGACGGGTAATTTACTACTCGCAATCATGGTCAAGGACATCGCAAGCGCACTAAACGCGCCAAGCAGCGGCAATAAATACCAAAACTTCATGTTTTGTGCCGCCACGCTAAAGCCGCCACTGCTGTATAGCATAATAAGTACCACCGGCGTCAGCAAGGTCAAATCTGACAACAAACCAGTAATCGGCGGTACGGCAAGCTTACGCCGCAGTAGATAATAGGGCGGATAACCCAAGCAGACAAACAAGGTAACCCAAGAGATGGTGCCATATTGCCAAATATCATGACCGATACCTAAAGCGGCCAACAGTGCCGCTAACCACTGTAGCGCGCTCATATGCTCATGGTAAAAAAAGCGCCCCAATATGATCATCACCAGCGGCAATAAAAAATAGCCCAAAGTGACGTCAAGACCAAAGCCATTGACCGGCGCCCACATAAATAGCCAAATTTGCCCACCCAAAATCGGCGTCGGCGAGATAAATATCAGCCATTCTTTTGGCGTTTTTAAGGTTTTTAAATAATCAAAGACATGTTGCCACTGCTTAGTAAAGCTGACCAATATAAGCAAACTCAACAGCATCATCAATATGCGCCATGATGCTACCTGCGTCCCTGACAATGGCAGCATAAATAACCCAAACAAAAACATCATCGAGAATAAAAAACTCGATGATATTGCGGCTAACGTTCCCTGAAAAGTTTGATTGGTCGTAAGCATAACAACGGCCTTAAAAAATAGCGCTTAATAGATATTATTTATCATAAGTGTATAGAAGCTAAGCATGCAAAGTTAGAGGTTAAAAAACACACTATAAGGATAAACAGCGCTCAGAAAAAAGCCTCCAACGATGAGGTCAGAGGCTTATTCTAGAGCAGTATGACTAACTAAACTAAAAAGCTAACAACTGATATGATTACTCGTCATCGTCGGTGTTTTCATTTGCGGTATCAGTCGACGTTTCGTCATCTAACGTATAGTCATTGGCAATATCGATAACATCATTGATATCGGTCGTCGCGCTGTTGCCAGTTTCGGTATCAATATCGATTTGTTCTTTACCCTCTACGCCAAAGGTACCATCTTCTTTCATCGCCTCGACCAACTCGTCGTCGCCCTCTTCGTTCTCAACGCGCGCCATGGCCACCAGTTTTTCATCTTTTGACAGACGAATCAAGGTAACGCCTTGGGTATTACGACCCGAGCTTGCCACTTGTTCTACCGGCGTACGAACCAGCGTGCCTTTATTAGAGATTAAGATAATATCGTCTTCAGGCTCAACCTTGGTCGCCCGAACCAAGGCGCCATTACGGGCGCTGGTTTTGATAGCAATGACACCGCCACCGCCGCGATTTTGCGTATTAAACTCTTCGACAAAGGTACGTTTACCAAAGCCGTTTTCACAAGCGATAAGGATTTCGCGCACATCATCTTCGATAACCACCAGCGATTTGATAAATTCATCGGCGGCCAGACGCATACCGCGCACACCTTTAGCAGTACGACCCATCACACGCGCATCGTTTTCATCAAAACGAATGGCTTTACCGCTCGAAGCAAATAGCATCACTTCTTGACTGCCATTGGTAATACGGGCGCTAACCAATTTATCATCATCTTCTAGGCCAACGGCAATCAAACCGTTCGAGCGAATATTGGCAAACTGCTCAAGCTCAACACGCTTAACCGTACCATTTGCCGTGGCAAAGAAGACAAAATGCCCGCTCACATCCGCGGTATTTTGCGGTATTGGCAATATCGTGGTGACCGTTTCATCAGCATTTAAACCAATCAAATTCACTAACGGACGACCACGCGAACCGCGGCTGGCAATCGGCACTTCAAAACCACGTAAGCTGAACACTCGGCCTGTGTCGGTGAAACACAATACCGTTGCGTGCGTTGAGGTCACGACCAAATGATCAATCACATCGTCTTCTTTCATCGCGGTTGCAGATTTGCCTTTGCCGCCACGTTTTTGCGCCACATAATCGTCAATTGGCTGCGTTTTTGCATAGCCCGTACGCGACACTGTCATCACAACGGTTTGCTCTGGGATCAGATCTTCACGGTTAAAGTCCATACGGGAATCAATGATATCGGTACGACGCTCATCACCGAAGTTTTCACGAATCTCAATCATCTCATCAGAGATAATGGTCATTAATTTATCAAAATCACCAAGAATTGACTCTAAATGAGCAATTTCACGTAATAAATCTTGGTATTCTTCGGTCAATTTGTCTTGTTCAAGACCCGTCAGGCGATGCAGCTGCATGTCTAAAATGGCATTGACCTGCTCAAGTGATAAGCGATAGCTTTCTTGATTGTCAATCAAACCAAACGGCGCTTTTGGGTCTTCGCCTTCGATGAAGTCTGGACGTACCGACTGGCTACCTGCCGCAGTTAGCATCGCAACGACGCTACCTGACCCCCATGTATTATTGAGTAAGTTTTCACGAGCAAGGCCGCGGTTTGCAGAGGCTTTAATCGTCGCAATAATCTCGTCAATATTGGCTAGGGCAACGGTTAAGCCTTCAAGCAAATGACCACGAACGCGGGCTTTATTAAGCTCAAAAATAGTACGACGCGTCACCACTTCTTGACGATGACGGACAAAGGCGGCGATTAACTGACGCAAAGTCAACAGCTTTGGCTGCCCGTTATCGAGGGCCACCATGTTGATGCTAAAGCTAGATTCGAGCGGCGTTTGCAAAAATAAGTTATTAACTATCACTTCTGCCGTTTCACCGCGGCGCAAATCAATGGCGATACGCATACCGTCTTTATCAGACTCGTCACGAATTTCAGTAATACCTTCGATTTTTTTGTCGCGTACCAGCTCAGCAATACGCTCAATCAATTTGGCTTTATTGGTTTGATAAGGTACTTCGGTAAAGACAATGCGCTCACGGTCACGGTTGACGCCCGTATCGCTCATTGGCTCAATGATATAGCGACCGCGTACATGCAAGCGGCCTTTACCCGTGCGATAAGCGTCTAAAATACCCGCTCGACCATAAATAACACCGCCAGTAGGAAAGTCAGGACCTGATATATGCGACATCAACTCTTCGGCAGATATTTGCGGGTTTTCGGCATACGCTAAACAGGCATTAATCACCTCTGTCAGGTTGTGCGGTGCCATATTGGTCGCCATACCAACCGCAATACCGGTTGCGCCATTGACCAATAAGTTTGGAATACGCGCTGGCAAGACGCTTGGCATACGCTCAGAGCCATCGTAGTTGTCTTCCCAGTCGACCGTATCTTTATCCAAATCCGCTAGCATTTGATGGGTCAGCTTGGTCATACGCACTTCGGTATAACGCATTGCCGCCGGTGGATCATCATCAATCGAGCCAAAGTTTCCTTGACCATCAACCATCGGATAACGCAAGCTAAAGTCCTGCGCCATACGTACAATTGCATCATAGACAGCAATATCACCATGCGGGTGATATTTACCGATGACATCACCGACCACACGTGCTGATTTCTTATAAGGTTTGTTATAATCATTGGACAACACATGCATCGCATACATCACACGGCGGTGCACTGGCTTAAACCCATCACGCACATCAGGCAGCGCGCGCGAGACGATCACGCTCATCGCATAATCCAGATAGGACTGCTTTAATTCATCCACGATGGCAATAGGACTGATCGAGTCGCTCATATACACTCCTTTATTCACATTTTTTTCTAGTATTTGGCTCGGTTAAAAACGCTGATAGTTGTACAAAAATAAAGGCGCTAAAAAGCGTCAATATCCATGATATACAGACTATAAAAAGCGTTATCAAACAGGCTAAATAATAGGAAAATGGCGATACGGTTTTTGTTAAAAATAACGTTTAATTAAAGAAGCTATTTTAACACATTTTTGTCTATTTAGGGGATTGTAGATGCTATTAAAATCAAGCAAAACAGCTGATTAGCGCTCGTTTTTATCTTTAGTGATAAGGATAAAAACGACTTTAATAATTGGGCATTGTCTTTGCTGTTTTTAAAGGCTATTTCATAAAAAAACTGCACCCAAAGGATACAGTTTTTCGCAAGTAAGGCTACAGCTATTAGGACATTTAATTACAAAGCAGTTTAAACAGGTTTGAACTCTTGATTAAAGAATTCACGCGTAGCCTCAGTACAGGCTGGACTGACCAAATCACCGTGATAGTTGGTATAGAATGCCAATAGCGCCGCGACGCCTCCGTTGGGATCTGCATCGTCTTTGACTTTTTTCACACTATTACTAAAGTTGGTTTGTACTTTTTTGACTACATCGTTGACTTTCCAAGGGTTCATTGATGCCTGTCCAATGATAGTCAATGTTTGATAATCTGGGCGATCTGCTTCATTATCTTTATCCACATCCAAAACCGTAATATTAACTTTCTTAGCAGGATTTTTAGCCACTTCGGTCTGTATGAGTTTTACCATCGAGCCGGTATTGGTATCGAAATAAACCGTTGGGTCTTGGTTGCCGCCGCAAATGAACGTTGGCATTGTAGGCACGTAACCACGTAAGTCATTATCCTTAAGCGCCTTACGAAGATTGTTCTCAGGGTTTGCCGCTGTCCGTCCGTCACCATTATCAGCCCATAGACCATCAGGATTTTTTTGCGTATCCGCCACATAAGCCGCTCGGAAATCCGTTTTAATCAGATAATCGGTATCATCGTAGCCACCCAAGATAGAAAACAACTTACCTGGTGATAGACCTGCCAGCCTTGGGTCGCTAGGATTCTTTTGGAATAAAGCATTGTTAGGCAACTTACCTGCTTTGACCAACTCGCCAAATGGGGTATTACTAGGCAGCTGCGCGTCGGCATATTTATCCAAGAATATATCTGATTTTTTGCTATAGATATTGCCGTATTTTGCCTGTAAACCGATACCTAGTAGCGGGGCAAAGCGCGATGCGCCAATATTGACATTACCTCTAAATATTTCATCACCAAAAGCCGCCAACGCATAAGGCCCTGATGACGGCGCAATAGCGGTTACGGGTTCATTTTTATCTTGTAAAGCGCGTGCGGTGGCCATAGTGACATAACCACCTTGCGAGTAACCGGCGATAAACAGCTTACCTGAGTCATCAATTTTGCTGTAATTGGCATCATTGGCGCGTTTTTTGCGTTCGATAATACTGCGCGCGCTGTCTAGGGCATCGACCATGTCGGTCGACTGCTGCTGGGCGACCAAATAAGGATGGTAATCAAGTTTTGATTCATCGTAGCCTGCATAGTTAGGTGCGACGACGATATAACCTTGGGCGGCAAAGTTTGCGGCGATTAAGTTTGCTTCTCCTACTGCTGGATTTTTAGCATTGCCGACTTGGGCAAAGTCATAGCCTTTATCCGTTGTCGTGCCATGCGCGTATAATAAGACAGGACGATCACCTTTACATTCGGCTGCGTCGCCAGTCGGTAGCATCAAAGCGGCTGTAGCATTGGTATCTTCATCGGCAGCGCCTTTGGTATCATAGCTGACTTTTTCTATGGTAACACCGCACTTAGCTACAGGCGTTGCTGTACTTCCCAGACCAAAACTACTATTGATATCGTTTGCTGTAAAGGTTTTTATAAATTTGGCGCTAACAGACGGCGCTGAAACGTAATGATCATTATCATCGTCATTACAACCAACAAGTAATAAGCTACTGGCAATCGCTAGCGATAATAGACCACGCGTCATGGCGGGTTTGTTTATAATAGAGGTATTGGGTAAGACCATGATTGCTATCCTTAGCAGTGATAATGCAAAAAATTGCCTAAAATCCTAGGCAGTGGATAAATGTAGTTTAATTAAAATAATTTAATAAAAATTATGGCGGCAACCCTACTATTTATACGCTAAAACCCTATTAAAATCCAATAAAAAAGTTATAAAAACCATTTCAAATACCTTAGATAAGATAGAGTCCGTAATGACACAAAAAGAGAGCCAAGCAAGCAGTTCATCCATTAAGCAAGCAACTAACGAGGCAAGCAAACAAGCCATCACAGCGCCCATTGCACAATCTGATACGCGCACAGACCGCAGCTTTGACGCGATTGCCGACCACTTTGAAAAAAAGGTTTATGGCGGCTTAAAGGGCGACATTCGGCTGGCAGTATTACGCCGTGATATTTTTGACTATACTAAGAAGTTAAGCAAAACGCTTGGGCGACCGTTACGTATTCTAGATGTCGGCGCAGGACTGGCGCAAATTGCGATTGAGCTTGCGGCTCAGGGACATGCGTTGGTTATCAATGATATTTCAGCCAATATGCTGGAGAAAGCACAAGCAAACGCTGAAAGCGTCGAAAAGGATTTAGATATTAGGTGGTATATTTGTCCATATCAAGCGCTTGAAGAAAAGCTCGCGAGTAACACAGAAAAGTTTGATTTGATTATGTGTCATGCGCTGCTTGAATGGTTGGCAGAACCTGCCGCGGTGATGAATTTTTTTGATAGGCACTTGAGCGCAAATGGCGCGCTATCGCTGTGCTTTTATAATCCAGCAAGTTTTGATTATCGCAATCTTATTATGGGTAATTTCAACTTATTAGATAACAGCGAGTATAAAGCAGACAATGAAAAAAGTCTCACGCCCAATCATCCGGTTGCTAAAGAAGAGGTTGAATCGTGGCTAAGGGCGCATGAGTATCAAACCATACTTGCCAGTGGCTTGCGGGTATTTCATGATTATGCGCCGCTTAAACGTGGCGGTCATAATGACCCTGATGCGGTAATACGTATGGAGCTGCGCTACTCGCAACTCGAGCCGTATAAATGGCTTGGGCGCTATTTGCATATATTGGCAACGCGTCACGCTTAACGTCTTCGTTAAACTTAAAAAGTATTGCCAAGCTTAAAACTGCTAATTATCTGATTTCTTCCACGCGCTCGGATCTATCGTACTCTGACCAAGTGGTAGCATTGATGTCTTTTTCATCAAACACCACCACATGCTCTAAGATAGGCAAGATACCAATTTGCGAGCCAATCTCATGGTTATGATGACTGGCAACGAGGGACAATACGGTTTGACCGTCAGCAAGCTGTAAGCGATATAGATAGTTTGCGCCGCGAAAGACGCGTCCGACGACTAAAGCCGTCTGCGTACTTTCATCGTCATGAACGATATCATCAGGCCGTACCAAGACCTTAATCGGTGTGCCATTGGGATAATCATATTCACAATATTGCGGCTGTCCCGACTCATCATAGACTTCCATACGGCGATAGATGTCACCTAATGCTGTCTCGACATGACCTTCTTTGATGATGCCATCGATCATCGCGCCTTCACCGACAAACTCAGCGACAAACGGACTGATTGGCTCATGATACAACTCGCTGGGCGTCGCCCACTGCACCAGCTTGCCTTTATGCATCACCCCTACTTTATCAGCCAAAGCAAATGCTTCGTTTTGGTCATGAGTGACTAATATTGCGGTGGTATTGGTGCGTTTTAAGATATCACGAACGCTCATTGCCAATGATTCACGCAGTACGACGTCCAAGTTAGAAAATGGCTCATCGAGCAGCAAGAGTTTAGGCTTTGGTGCCAATGCACGTGCTAATGCCACTCGCTGCTGCTGGCCGCCCGATAGCTCACTAGGACGTTTATCGGCATGTTCCGTCAATTCGACAAGTTCTAGCATTTCTTTAATACGCGCTTTTTTATCGGCCGCCGACCATTTATTAAGACCAAAAGCGATGTTTTTTGCCACGCTTAAGTGTCCAAATAACGCATAATCTTGAAAGACCATGCCCATACCGCGCTTGGCTGGCGCGACCGCAAATTTGGTGCGCGCTGTCTGCTCGGTCAGACGCTGATTGCTTAAGCAAATTTTACCGCCACGACTCTGCTCCAACCCAGCAATCGCCCTTAACGCCGTGGTTTTACCGCAGCCGCTATAACCCAAAAAACAGCCTATTTCACCTTGCTTTAAATCTAACGATAAGCCATTCACGATAATCGTATCGTCATAGCCAACGATTAAGTCCTGCACGCTAAAGTAAGCGTCATCAGCACCGGTGTTGTTAGTCGATGCTTTAATAGCTTGGTTATCTTGCGATTGGCTCTGTTCTGCCGTTTCTTGATTTGAGACAGACTGATTTATAACGCTTTGATTTAAAGTGCTTTGGTTTAAAGTGCTTTGGTTTAAAGTACTTTGTTTTGATATGCCTTGTTTTAATATATTTTGTTTTGCTGTATTTTTAGGCAAGCCTTTATCCGCTTGCAGCTTTGCTACTTGAGCTTTGGTTAATAACGTTGTCGGTGGTTTTTTCACATGCTCCGGTCTTGGCTTGCCGCCCACCTTGACGGATTTAGACGCTGCTGGATTGGTTGAATCGTTCATCAAGTCAGTATACATAGACGGTACCAGTAAGCTGTTAGTGAATAAAACCTTTTATTGACACGGTTTTTAATATGGCTTTTTTAATATGATTCTTTTTCAAAGAGACTGTTTAACTAGGGCTTTTTGATTAAGGCTTTTTGATTAAGGCTTTTTGATTAAGGCTTTTTGATTATAGCGCTTGGATTATGGTTATTTAACGATAAATGCGCTTAACTCTGTTTATCACTTTGACGCAGCAATATCCAAACAGGAATAAGACCAACCAGTACAATCAAAAAACTTGGCAAGGCGGCGCGCCCCCACATGCCTTCACTGGTCATCTCAAATACCCTTACTGCCAGCGTATCCCAGCCTTGTCGCCGCGTCATCAAGGTAATCGGCATCTCTTTCATCACTTCGACAAAACCCATTAATAATCCAGTTAATACCCCAGGGCTAAGTACGGGTAGCATCACTTGCCGCCAACGCTGATACGGGCTATCACTGAGTAATTTAGCTGCCGCTTCTTGATTGACAGTCAAGCGCTGTAACTGACGGTCGACCGGCTGAAAGCTCACCGTCATAAAACGTGTCGATAAGGCCAGCAGCATCACAATCACACTACCGGATAAAAACTGTGCTGAAGTAATACCAAAAGCAATGAGCTGATTATCAAGCCACGCTATCGGAATAAATATCCCAACCGCCAATACCGTACCTGGCACCACATAGCCCAAATTGGCTAAGGTAGTCATGAGTTTGGTCGATTTATCCGGATATTGACGCTTGACCCACGCAATAATAATTGCCAAAAATGCGATAAATATGGTGGTCATACTGGCAATCATAAGGCTATTGGTGACAAAATCAATATAACGCGCATCAAAGTCTTGCTGAAAATTTAAAGCGGTCCAATAAAGCAGCTGCAAAAATGGAATCAAAAACGCTATCAAAAACACCAGTATACAAAGTAGCGCCATGCCCCACTGCGCAGGTTTACTGGCTTCAAAGCGCTGACTACTACCCTGCGACACCGTATTACCGCGCTTGGCCTGCCAATATTGCTCAAACAAGACGACGATAAAAACCACGCCGATTAATAACGCGGCCAACTGCGCGGCAGTGGTTAGACTAAAAAATCCAAACCATGCTTTATAAATCGCCGTGGTAAAAGTATCGACATTAAAGACCGATACTGCGCCAAAATCTGCTAGCGTTTCCATGCTAGCAAGCAGCAAACCACCAATAACCCAAGGCAGCGCCTGTGGTAATGCCAGCCGAAAAAATACCTTACTGCGACTTAAGCCAAGCATCTGCCCCGCTTCAATCGCGCGCCTGCCTTGCGATAAAAACGCTTGGCGTGCCAGCAAATAGACATAAGGATAAAATGCCAACGACAAGACTAAACCTGCGCCCCAAACATTACGTACCGAGGGAATAGCGGTGGTAAAACCAAACTCCCTTAGAGCCGTTTGCAGCGGTCCACTAAAGTCAACGATACCGACAGTGACAAATGCTAAAACATAAGCGGGCATCGCTAATGGTAGCATCAGCGCCCAGGCAAAAAACCGCTGTCCCGGGAAGCGGTACATACTGGTCACCCACGCAAGTGCCGTTCCGATAACGCCAGAAATCAGTGTCACCATCAGCAATAAAATGACGGTGTTTTTTAACACTTGCGGCAACACATATTGACGCATGTGCGTCCAAATATCAGCGACCGGCTGCGTCCATGATAATAGTACGATTAAAATCGGTACGAGCATAAACAACGAAATCAGTCCTAAGACTGATTTCGAGATAATACGTTTGCGGACGACATGGTCTTGACTGATAGACGAGCTATTATTGTCATTATTAGCTTCATTGACAGTATTGTCTTGTTTAGCAGACGCTTCTGGCGTTGTTATCATAAGTTGTTACCGTGTCATACGCATAATGACGCGATTAGATGCTAGATGAATAAACATCTAATCGCTAAAAACCAACCGCTCAGCGACTTGTAGCTTGTTATTTATAACCCGCTTTATCCATTATTTGAATGGCTTGGGTTTGTAGCTCACCAAACTTCTGCACGCTGATACTATCTTGTTTAAACGGACCCCAAGATCTGAGTAGCTCTGACTCATCGATACCTACTTTTACAGGATACTCTTTATCAGAACTGGCATAAAGACCTTGCGCCTCATCAGAAGATAACCACTCCATCAATTTAAGCGCACCATCTGGATTGTCTGAGTTAGCGATAACCCCAGCGCCAGAGATGTTGACATGAGTACCAGTCGTGCCTTGGTTCGCCCAAAATATTTTTACAGGGAAATTTGGTTTTTCATCAAGCAGGCGACCATAGTAGTAACTATTGGCAATACCCACTTCACACTGACCAGCGGCAATCGCCTCTAACATGCTGGTATCATCACTAAAGACGTCTGTTGCTAAGTTAGCTACCCAACCACGAATAATTTCTTCTGTTTTTTCTTCGCCCAGATTTTCCATCATGCTTGCAACCAATGATTGGTTATAAACAGCTTTTGATGAACGCAGACAAAGTTTGCCTTTCCATTTTGGATCGGCCAAATCTGCATAAGTAGATAGCTGAGCTGCATCAACTTTGCTTGGATCATAAAAAATTGTACGCGCGCGCAAAGACAGACCTGTCCACTGACCTTTTGGATCACGGTATTTAGCAGGAACATTGGTTTCTAAGATAGTAGAAGACACAGGTTGCAATAAGCCCTGCTCCGCTGCTTGCCATAAGTTACCCGCGTCAACGGTTAATAACATATCCGCAGGCGTGTTTTTACCTTCCGCTTGCAAACGCGCCATCAATGGACCAGTTTTATCGGTGACCAGCTCAATTTTAACACCTGTTTTTTCGGTATATTTATCCAATAACGGTTTAATCAACTGCTCATTACGTGATGAGTAAATCGTAACCGTTTGCCCACCAGCGGCCGTTGCGTCATCATTTTTCGCCACTTCTTGCTCAGCGCCAGATTGTTCAGCAGTGGTTGTAGTGTCAGCATCCACGTTTTCTTCTGGCGTCGATGAGTTACTACAGCCCGCAATACCTAACATCATGCCAAATACAGCAATGGGTAAAGTAAGCTTACTAGAAGATAGATTTGCACTGATAGCAGTTAATGACATGGCATTCCCCATAATGGTGCTACGGATAAGTGAGATAAGGCGACATTAAAATTATTAATAAATAATTGAATAGCGGGATAACGGGATTAATAAGACCTCAATGTCTAAGACACATTATACTAATAGAAATGAGATTAATTATCAATACATTTATCTAGCCCTGCTGTGCCGATAAACTGGTCTAATTTTTAACAAGATATCAATGATTTATGTATTTGCCTGAGCTTAATCCTGACCTTCTAGTAACCACTGCCCTAAAATGACATTGACTGCGGCTTCGGTACGTAAGATGCGTGGCCCGATATTAACTGGCGTACATCCTTGCTCAGCAAGCAACTCAATCTCATAATCAATCCAGCCACCTTCAGCACCGATAAAGACCATACTTGGCAACAATGAATTAACTGACCTATGAGCTGGTTCAGTATTTTCTAGGTTTTGCCTATATTGCGCAAAAGACAGCGCACTATAAGGATGAGCAACGATAGCACGATTGGTCATTAAGTTTGCAAGCTTATCTTCGACAAAGGGTTTAAAGCGTTTTTGCAGGCTAATGCGCGGCGCAATTGTGTCCACGCCTTGTTGCAGACCTTCTAACACAAACTCGTCAAGGCGAGCTAGCATTGGACTTTGCCAATAGCTTTTTTGCGTACGGTAGCTGTTGATAAGAATGATATCGTTAACGCCAAGCGCTGTCATATCCATGATTAAACGCCGCAATACCTTTGGCCTTGGCAATGCCAACACTACTGTAAGATTAAGCTTTGCTGGCGGATTGTTATTCAGCTGTATATCGCTTAGTTGAATACTATCGGAGGTAATGGTTTTAATGATAGCGCTACCAAGCTGACCGCCAAGCTGACCAATTTTTAACCTATCGCCTACTTGGGCATTTAGCACTTTATTCACATGAGCAATTTGCGCTAAATCATTGATATACGCAGACACGTTATCATGTTGAAAGTTGGTCGCTGGCAATAATATACAGTTCATAGCGTCACTTATATCCGCTGTTAATTCACGTCTTGGCTCAGGTCTTGCTCAAAAGATGGTTTAGCGTATTGTTCAATAACACCTTCAATCATCGATAGCTGACGATGTAAGACTGCTTGCTGTTGCTCAGTCATTGCTGCACCTGCTTGCCCTGCCTGTTTTGCTAAGGATAGATGACTGAGCCAATACTTTAGCTGCTGATAAAGAATATTGTCACCATTATCTGAAGAAGATTGTTTACCATCAGAGTGATGCGGCTGAGAGACTTGGCCATTCGCATTAATTGCGCTATAAAACGCATTGTTTGGCTGATATAACGCCCCGACGCTAGCAAGCTTATCAACCACGCTTTGGCAAGACTGGGTATAAGCACCCATCAATACTGGCGTTGCTACGCTTGCCGGCTCAACGGGGTTGTGCCCGCCAATATCGACCAATGAGCCGCCTACCAATGCCACATCGGCAAGCGCATACCAGCGCATCAACTCACCCATACTATCAGCGAGATAGACTTGAGTATTTGCGCTAATGGCATCTTCAGCACTACGCCGCGCCATGCCCAAGCCAGATTTTTCAATCAGCTCTGCTACCTCATCAAAACGCTCTGGATGTCTTGGCACGATAATCAGTAAGGTATTGGCTAACAAAGGGTTAGATAGGATTTGCTGCTGCCATGATAATACGATCTCTTCCTCACCGCTATGCGTGCTTGCTGCCACCCAAATCGGACGATCTGCTATGTCTAAATCTAAGTCCAAGTCTGCGCCATCGTTTACTATTTCAGCTTTTTTGGCACCATTATCATCATTCAGCTTCGGGGTATTAATGACCCATTTTAGCGAGCCTGCCACGCGGATTTGCGCGCTATGAGCGCCCAATTGCCGAAAGCGTTTTGCCGATTCATTATCTTGCGCAATAATCAAACTCAAATTCTTCATCATACTGGCACTGACGGCGCCAATTTTTTGATAGCTTTTAAAAGAAGACGCCGACAGCCGTCCATTGACCAAAACACTTGGGATATGATGCTCGGACAGTTTGGTTAAGATATTGGCCCAAAGCTCGGTTTCTACAAACAGGGCAGCGACGGGTTGTACATGTGCCAAAAATGTCTCAATCACCGCAGGACTGTCGACTGGAACGTAACTATGGCTTAAGCGACCTTGAGCAATATCATCGGCAAAGCGGCTGGCACCGCGCGCATATCCAGTCTGCGTGGTATTGGTCAACCATATCTGATAGCCTTTTGCCAATAGCGCATCCAGCAAAGGCGCGACAGTATTGGTCTCGCCTAAAGAGACCGCATGGCACCAGATGACCTTTTTGCTATTGCACTCTCTATGATTGCCATTTTCGATGGCAGTCGTATTAGATTTAATATTTGCATCAGGTACGGGCGGTGCAGGATAGCGCTTACCAAAACGCTGCTGCACTTCTTGCTGATAATTATCACGCTTATGCGAGCGGCGCCATACTTGCAGACGATAGAGCGGTTTTAGCAAACCAATCGTCACCTGATAATAAATAGGTGGTTTATAAACGGCTCGGCTTTGTATCGGCTGAGTCGACTTATCAAAAGAAGGTAAGGAATTATCAGAAGATGGCATGAAGAAGCCCAGATTAGTAATGGATCGGACGATAAGAAGTGACGTTATAAAATGACAATAAGAGATGCCAATAAAAAACGCGCCAATTCTACCTGAATTTAACGCTAAACAATAGTTTTAAAGCACTCGCTATCAGAAACAAAGATTTAAAAACGAGGATTTAAAACTAGAGTTTGACATAAACAGCTAGACAATAATGAAAATTAATATAGCGACGACAACAATTACCGCAAACAATAACTGATAACGTTTAAGGCTATGCTGCTCTTGCTTTTGTGTGCTAATCAACGCCTGCGCTTGCTGCCATTGACTGACCAAACTCGCCGCTTCTGCATGACCGTTTTCGGACGCTTGCTCAAGCCAATATTTGCCATTGGTCATATCTTGCGGTACGCCAAAGCCTTGATAGTAGAGCTTACTTAATAAACGCTGGGCACGGCTGTCGTTTTTGCTCGCTGCTTGCTTCACCCATTCAACGCCTGCTTCCATGCCAGCTACTTTATCTGTATTTATTCCTTCACCAAGCAGCTCATACATTGCCAAACGTAGCATCGCCGCGCTATTACCTGCATGGGCAGCGTCTTGCAATCTTGCTAGAGCTTGCTGCTTTGCTGCCAAATGCTGCTGTGAAAAGGCAACTTGCGCGCGCGGTTTCTCTTGCTTAGCAATATACTGCTCAAATTGATCCAAGACTTTACGGGCTTGCTCGTATTCTGTTTTGCCAGCGCTTTGGGCGACGTCTATTTCATCAAGCTCTATCAGCAATTGAGTAAAAAGTTCTGGAGTTGGTGCTGGCTTTGTTGTTGGTTTTACTGCAACTTCTTTTAACGCTGCTTGTGAAGATAATACTGACGCAGTTTCTGCCGTTATAGTTTGTGCAGTAGAGCTTTCTAATGAAGCCGTCGATAAATTAGCTTTTGCTAATACAGTATCTGCTTTAACAGGTTCAGGTGTTGATTGCAGCTCATGATGAGAATAACTATTATCCATAGTATCTGTCTGAATATCTTGTCTGCTATGCTGCGTCACACCTACTTCAGTCAATTTTTTATCGAAAGATTGCGCGTCATCTAAGGGTAATGTATAACTATTATTAATGGCGTTTGGCACTCTTGCAGTTACTGCTTGGTATAGTCCACTTGCCACCTGACCGCCTTGCACTGCTTGAAACGGTCTATCAATATGACCAAACAGCCGCATTCCTATCGGCTCTAAAGCAAAAAATAGCGAGTCAGTCGTATTAAACTGATTATTAACCTCACTATCATCGCGATAAACCACGGCCATATGCTGATAAAAGTCATCGGTCAGTAGCGGCAAGGTAGGATAGCGCTTACGTAGCTCAAACTCTCCGAACCAATGCGGCGTATACTGCCATTGCTGTGCCAATACGCGCCCAGCATAAAATGCCAAAAATACCATAAAATTACGATAGCGCTCATCTATTAATAACGCCGCTTCATCCCAGCTGCCCGACTTAACCATGTCACGGCGTATCTGCGACAGCAAAGTATCTACGCGCTGTAAACTTGCCAGCGATTCATCGAGTGTGCATCGATGCAATTCCGCTTCATAAGCCATGCCGCCGGCAACAAAACGGCCGGCTAAAAAATCTTGCCAATAGCCTGCTGCGATATAATCAAGCGGTGTTAAGGGCGATGCAGACATAAGGCGAGCCTATCCTTTAAAAATTGAGCGTTTTGAAAACCAACATTTCAAATAATAATAACAATAAGATGGTAATAAAAATAAGTAGTTTACCTTAACCTAAAATCAAAAGCGCTACAATAAAGGACTAAATAAGCGCACCACATTATCAAATAAGCGCTCTGCCCCGTGGCGCTCTTGCCATTCTTCTAAACGTAAAAACCGGCAGCTTTGCAAGTAAACCTCTTGGCAATCCGCAACCTGCGCGACCATTTCTGGCGTATAAATCGCTAAGCTGACCTCCATATTTAAATAAAAACTGCGCATATCAATATTTACCGTACCAAACAGACAATAATCATCGTCAATAACCACGGTTTTAGCATGCAGCAGTCCACCTTTGAATAAAGCAATGGTTACCCCGGCTTCAAGTAGCTCTTGATAGTACGCTTGTGAGGCATGCTGCACCAAAAATGAATCTACCTTTTCGGGCACAATAACCGTCACCTCGACCCCTCGTTTGGCCGCGGTGGTCAGCGCGCCCGATAACGCTTCATCGGGGACAAAATACGGCGTGGTAATACGAATACGTTTATTGGCGCGATGAATCACCGTCACCAAGGTATTATAAATCACGTGCGCCGTCACTTGCGGCGCCGAAGGTATCAGCTGCGCTAGCACATCCTCAACGACTGGCATACGCGGTATCACAATCGATGTCGAGCCAATCTCTGGCGGCTCATCAGAATCAATAAGCTCGTCTAACACTTTAACGCGACTATTGATATCATTAATAGTCGGATTCATGACATAAAGCTTACGCGTATAGTTATTTACGCGGTGATTGAGCGCATCGAGATTGTCTTTATTTTCAGCGCCAATATCGGTGACCACCACTTTTGCCATCGCCGTGGCAATATTTATCGGTTGTTGGCTGACGCTACGTATCGCCACATCAATCCATTGACCGACATTTTTGTTTTGTTTAAAAAACTTCGGGTCAACCAAGTTAAAGCTACCGATATAGCCTATATGTTCGTCAATGACGATAATCTTGCGATGATTACGTAAATCTGAGCGTTTAAATAGCGTCTTAAACAAACCAACCGGCAGCGACTGGTGTACAAAAACCCCAGCCTCTTCTAACATGCGATGCTGTTTGCTATTAAAAAAGCTAAAACTGCCCACACTATCCGCCAAAATATGACACTCGACACCGCGCTGTACCGCTGCCATCAACGCGTCCATGACGTCGAGTATCTGACCTTTTGGATAAATGATATAGAACTCCATCAGAATAATGCGCTGAGCGGCATTAATGTCTTCAATCAAGCGCCCAAAGATAGCACTCGGCGTGGTCAATAATTGCATTTGATGATCAGGAAACACTCCAAACCCTGTCCAGCGTGTGCCTATTTTACTGACACCGCGATAATTATCGGGTAGCAGCTCTTGTCCTTCATCAAACACCATTTGCTCACGCTTGGCCATATCATTCATCAGTAGCCGCGCCTGATTCATACGCGCACGATAACGCCGCCCAATCATTGGCTCACCTAGGAGTATATAAGCGATGAAGCCAACCAAAGGCAAAGTATAAAGCACAGCAACCCAAGCAATCGATACCCCAATATTGCGCTGCACCGAGACGATACGCAGGGTCATGACGATCATCAAAATCACGTGCAATATCAGACCCAATCCAGCAAAGTCTCCTACCGACCAGGTAGTAAAGTAGTCTTCAATAGACAGAGCTTCTATATTAAAATTATCTATGCTCACCTCCATGACCCTATATCACTCAAATCATTCATCTATTTATTAGTTATTGGTTATTAATTATTAGCCCGCTGTTTTATTAAGTAGACGCCCTATAAGTAGACGTCTTGTTCGTTAGATGCAAAAAGCCTTATCAGTATAGTGACTTTTAGCAAGCACGCAATAGCCAGCAATATAGCGGCTATATAGTCTATCATCACCCTACTTACAGCTTAGTTTGAGCGGTAAGTAAGTTTATTAGCCATAATTTTAAAAATACTTAAAATAATATTTGACAGTCATGTGTAAATGTATATAATACACACCCACAGAGCGAGGCTTTAGTTAGTTCTCTTCTGTTGAAAGTTATTTAAAGGGTGACAGCTTTGAATGTTAAAGCTTTCAGGAAATCCTATTTAAAGGATTTCCCTTGCGAAGCTAAAATTGCAGTGCAATTTTTTAACGCTTCTCAGGGTGATTAGCTCAGTTGGTAGAGCGTCTGCCTTACACGCAGAATGTCGGCGGTTCGAATCCGTCATCACCCACCACTCATTTAGCGAGTGGGTCTTTTAGAAGACGACATGCTAAAGACGACCTAAGCAGCGGTAGTTCAGTTGGTTAGAATACCGGCCTGTCACGCCGGGGGTCGCGGGTTCGAGTCCCGTCCGCTGCGCCATATTTAAAACGAATTTAAACTCTCGAGTTTAAGCAAGTTTCGCCTCAAACATTAGATTGTTTGAGGTTTTTTTGTGCCTGAATTTCCTCCTAAAGCCTTTATGCGTAAGGATTGGTTATTCTATCTTTAAAAACTTCTAAGGAGCAATCTACTCTTTAGTAAGATATTTCTATAAGTCTGCGTGCATGCACTCTGCCTTTTAAAAATCGGTGACCAAGTACTCGGTGACCAAATGGTGACCATTTTGTGACCAAGGTTATTAAAAGTTGCTAACGGTAACTGATCGCCAATTTTTATGCTTATCGATAAGTTTGGGAGCTTAAAGGATTAGCCTCAAACTAAGTTTAAGATAAAGACGGAAACCTTTCTACCCATTCACTGGTAACCATTCTGCCAGTTTCAATACAAAATGGTATAGCCCACAATCTCAATTCTTCTGCTAAATAAAAACACTCCAAAGGTATTTCGAACTGATGATGCTTAGGATAAATAAGCATCATGTCCCCACACCCATTCAAATATTTGTGACCATAAGCAAATAGCTGATAAATATCATCCTGTTCTATACTGAAATTATTCTCATTTGAGCTTATTAACTTCCATTTAGTATCAAGTATATGGTGATTTTTTCTTTCTTTACTAATTAATAAATCAGGTTTTAATTGAAAGCACGAATTTAAACCTTTTTGGTCATTCGCCATGTACTTACTAGAAGCTTGTGTTGTTAGTTGCCAGGGCGCCTTGATATCTCGTCGTAAGCAGTTTGCCACATACTTCTCGAACAAAATTTCCATTGGAAATAACAATGCAATACCTCGGTGCTCTCCCTTTTGAAAGTTTGGATTAAGCTTTTCAAGTATTAGTTGGCACCATGGCTTTATAGCGCGGTAAGATTGCAATATTTTGATGTCTGACCATTTATGCATTGAGTTTAAAGGCTCTCTAAGACTCGTTATAGGCTCTAAGGTCTATCCACTGTTTGGAATATTTGTTAGTAACAGGGTTTTATAAGAGTGTAGCAAGAAAACCAACTAGGCTATTAGTAAAGCCTATTTTTTCACCATGGTTTGGTTTTATAAGCCTGCACTTAAACCACCATGTCCAAAGCAACGGCTATTGCTATGTGCGAGTTTAATCTAACCCGAGCCATCAATTTATTAGCATATGTTTACTAAATCAGTCTAAACCCTTGTATATAATCAGGACATCATTCGAATTATAAGAGGGTACAACGCCGTGAAAAATCGTAACCAATACATTTATAAAAAGCCAATAATGAAGCTCAGCGTCCGTACGCTTGCTTTAGTCAGTTTACTGGCAATTGCTGGTTGTAATAATAGTTTGGTTGATACTCAACCGATAAAACAGGTAGCTGAAAAACCTATAGTCAGCAAGACTGACACCCCTTCGACCACAAAGACTGATAAGAGTTAGACGGCTGCTGACGACTCTGCTTCAACGCCTGAAGGTGTCAAACAAGTGGTTAACGCCAATAATCAATTCGCTATAGATCTATATCAGCAGATAAGTAAGCAACCAGAACAAGCAGAGAACAATGTATTTTTCTCGCCTTACAGCTTGTCTACGGCGATGGCCATGCTCTATGCCGCAGCAGAGGGAGAAACCAAACAGCAGATTCAAAAGACTTTTCATTATCCAATGCCAGCTATCCTTAATCCCAATAGTGCAGCACTATACAATCAATTCAATAAGCCCAATCCAAATTATGACCTAAGCACAGTTAATGACTTATGGATGCGTCAAGGCTTGAGTCCTAATCAAGCTTATCTAGATACCGTACAGCGCTATTATGGGGGTCAAGTAACGACGCTTGATTTTGAAAACAGTCCTGAGCCATCACGTCAGATTATTAATAAATCAATTGCCAAACATACCAAGCAGATGATTCCTGAATTAATGCCAAGTGGCAGTATTGATAGCAGTACGGCAACGGTACTTACCAATGCTGTGTATTTTAAAAGCGAATGGGCAAAGCCGTTTGGGCTACAAGGGGGCACTCGACCCTTTTATAACCTCAATGGCACAATCACCGATACGAATTTTATGTATAGCATAGAAAACTCTAATTACACGGAAGATGAGCAAGTACAAGTGGTAGAGCTGCCTTATAAGGGTGATGACTTGTCCATGATCGTTGTCTTACCTCAGTCAAAGGGCAAGTTAGCTATGCAGGCGTTGGTTAAGAATTTAAGTGCCGATCAAATTGGTCAGTGGACTCACAATATGAAAATCAAAGCAGTCGATTTGCAGCTGCCTAAGTTTAAAATGGAACAAGATTATAAAATGGATGGGCTACTGGCTGAAATGGGAATGCCAATCGCTTTTGATAGTCGCGCTGACTTTAGCTTATTCAATGACGAGCAGTCATTAGCGGTAGATTCTATTATTCATAAAGCGGTGGTTGAGGTTGATGAAAAAGGTACAGTGGCGGCAGCTGCTACAAGTATAGTGCCAGTAGTCGTCTCAGCTAATTATGACGTTGAGTTTAATGCCAATCGTCCCTTTATGTTTATGATTAAAGACAATAAAACCGATGCCATATTGTTCTTAGGGCAAGTGAATAAACTATAGCTTGAGGATGCAAAAATGATGACCATAAAAATGATGCTGATACCCTTAGCAATGCTACTGGCTGCTTGCCAAAGCCTATCAGCACCACAGCCTGATTCGAGTCAAACCATTAAGGTAGAGCAACACTTAGAGCCGCTATTACATTACCCCTCATGGAGTAGTGAGAGCTTGTTTTATACCTATCCTTTTGAGTTTTCTGACCTTGATAAGATTGATGTTATGGACGAGGTGAACGTACGACTCGCCTATGAGGAGGGCTGTGTTTATCTCTATTATGGACCAAATAAAACCATTCCTTTTCTACCGAATGGTCAAGCAAGTTGGGATGACAAGAATAAAACGCTCAAATATTTTAATGTGGTTTATGAGGTGGGCGACATCATAGAAAGCGGTGGGTTTATTCTTGCACCTTGGCATCGAGAAAGATATGCCAAAGAAGGCTTCGTTAGTCAAGCGCCAAGTCGCTGTGATGTCAAAGAGATGACCATGTTATCGGGTTTACCGCGTGGTCAGGCGGCTAGAAAAACTCTATAAAAGTTCTGATAATACTAAGCAACGAGACCAATGAATGAATAATTTAAAATTAAAAAACGGCTTATCATTAACCGCTCTTGGAGTTTTTATACTTCCGATTTTATTTGGTTGTACTAACTTAAAACCTTCTCAAGTAACACCAACACAAGAAAGAACTGCCATTATCAATGAAAGTCCCTCAGATTCTCCAAAACGAGACTCTAATAAACCCCTGTCCGACATATTTAGTTATCTATCTACGGGCGGTCAAATGCCAGGTATCGTAAGTGGCAAATTCGTTATTAAAGATAATTGTCTTATGTTGCAAGTCGCCAAAGATAAATATATGACGCCCTTATTTCCTCCGCATAGTGTTACTTATTTAGAAGAGCAAAAAACTATTGTACTTAAAGGTATCAAAATTAAATTGGGTGAGAAAATATTTACTGGCGGCATAACAATACCAACGACAAATCTTGAGTTTGCGACTCAAGGAGATGCCGCTTGTCTGACCAAAATAGGCATGGCTATCGATGCCGATGTAATGGAAGTCTCTGAAGAGATTAAAAGGAAATTGGATACCTACTAAAAAATAGGTGCAGAAGCTGTTTTCCCTGCTTACATTCAAAATACGAGCTTTCTGCCTAAACTGGAGCGCACAGATGAGAAAAGCATTTTTTATTTTAACAGGCCTAGTGATAGTCGGTTGTACGACAACCCCTGTAGCAACCCCACCTGAACCAATGGCAGCGATAAAACCTATTCCAGAACTCGTAGAGCCTGAGCTAAAAACAAGCATTTTTACTTATTATGTTGACCCTGTTCATCATTCTCAAGCCGTATCAATCGTGAGAGGCAACTTTGTATGGAGTAATAACTGTCTTTATCTAATAGGTAGTAATCGTAAATTTACTACCGCGATGTTCCCCGAATTTCCAAAAGGTATCGTGAAATGGGATGAAGCCACTAAAACATTAAATCTCAATGGTCGGGTTTTTAAAATGGGCGATTATATAAAGACGAATGGCGCCTACTGGCCTTATCACCCTAATACGCCAGGAGGTGCTGAGTTTGAAAAACAGGGCGATAAAAAATGCTTAACCCCAACGGTTGCATTTATAGGTACTTTTTTCGATTAAAAATATTTCTATACCTATATATCTTACCAATATTAAATTCAACGACCTAATAAGCAAAACTATGAAATTACTGAATAGCATGTTCATTTATCCATTTATGATTTCAGGGTTATCGTTCGGGCTGTCTGTATCCGCTATAGCAGCTGATTATATAGCAGAAGAAGCAACTGAACAGCTAGAAGGCAACTATACTCAGCAACAGCTTGCCAAGCTATATTTAGAGAATTTAGACTTGCCCGAAGATAGCAGGAAACCGTATGAATGGTTTGCCATTCGAGGATATGCTCCTGCTCAATTCATGCTGGGTCTCCAAGCTTATGATCCTATAAACAAGATCAAATGGTATCAGATAGCTGCTGATAACGGGCATACCTCTGCAATAGCCAATCTTGCCTATATCTATTATGCGGGTAAGTATGGCGTACCTCAGGATTACGCCAAGGCTTTTAAATTATATAAGACCTTAGCCGATACTGATGACATGCAGGCTCAGTATCAACTTGGAGAGATGTACTATCATGGTGCAGGTACGCCTCAAAGCTACAGTCAGGCTTTTACCTATTATCAGAAGGCCGCTGATAATGAAAAAATGGAGGCTCAATACACAAAAATGTATGCTGAGTATAGCTTGGGGCTTATGTATTATAGCGGTTTAGGTGTTGCCCAAGATTATAAAAAGGCCTTTCATATCTTTGAAAAGCTTGCTGCTCAAGGTGATACTGATGCTGAATATAACTTGGGAGTCATGTACGATCGCGGCTTAGGGGTTACTCAGGATAAGATCAAAGCAAAAGAATGGTTTGAGATAGCGGCTAGTCGGGAGAGTTATACTGGTCTTGGAAAGACTCATGCCGAATACCGTCTAGGGAAAATGTACTTTGAGGGAATAGATGTTGTACAAGACTATGATGTAGCCTTAAGCTGGTTCAAAAAAGCGGCGAGTAATAGTTACTTCTTGGGTCGTGGAGAGATGAGTAAAGGGCATTTACTGACACAATATCAGTTGGGTGATATGTATTATGATGGGATTGGCGTCACTCAGGATTATACTCAAGCCTTCAAGTGGTATGAACAAGCGGCCAAAAATAGATACCGTAGTACGGTTGATGGGTCATGGAGCAAAGGTAGTGAACGCGCTCAGTATCTTATAGCGCTGATGTATTATAAGGGGTTGGGTGTTAATAAAGACAAAGCTATGGCAAAAGAGTGGTTAGAAGTATCTTGCGATAACGATTACCAAGCGAGTTGTGATTATCTTCAGAAACTCTCTAAATAAGGAATTTAGTTTTTAAAGATGATGGGTTTTAGGTTATTGAGATAACATCAGTGTACTCTACCGTATCCCTATAAAGCCGATTAAGCGCTTTTTAACTCAATGCCTAACATCCATTACTAGTCTTGTTAAAGCTATCTCATCTTGCTGGATAGACCATTTTTATCTTATAGTAAATGTATATCGTTCTTTATCGTATGAAGCGGCATAGGGCATTGCATCTCTAGAATAGGTCTTCTTATCCTGATCAGTATAGTCGATAGATATTGAATCTTCATAGCTTGTATATTGGATAGCGTAGCGATAGGAGGAGTTGGGCGGCAAATCTCCGATTAAGTCCACTCTCTTGGAGCTGGTATATTTGACGCGTACGTCAGATATGAGATAAGCGCTTTCGTTATTTATGATAATTTTGCCTTTATCCTTCTCAAAATATGAGCAAGATATTAAAAGCATGCTCATCAATCCTATTAGAACATTCTTATTAAAAACCATATTTCTCTCACTTTTACGATTGACTAATACCACTACAAGTTTATTAGAAATCGTGCAAAATCAGTAATGTATCTCTCCGCTAATCACTTTTAGGCATTCTTAAGTTCAGTACAGCACGCTTACCAAACTACACTAAACGATTGTATAGAGATGATACTAGAATGGCATCATCTTAACTCTACATTATTAGTGACGCAGATATGAAGAATAACCAGTATTGTTATCTTAAAAAAGCACGTGGTAACCGTATCATAAGTGCATTGGCTATCAGTAGTCTATTACTTGTGGTCAGTGGCTGTGACAGCACTATGAAAGAGTCTAAACCTACCGACACAGTAACCAATACCGCACCAAACTTAGACAACCCATCCTTGTCAGATAAGAATAAAAACAACTCTGATTATAAGGCTGTTAGCAAAGACGGCTTTATTGCGGCTGATGATGGCGCATCAACACCAGACGGCATCGAAAAAGTCACGACTGCTAACAACCAGTTCGCTGTTGATATGTATCAACAGATAAATGGTCAACCTGACCAAGCAGATAAAAACGTATTTTTCTCGCCCTATAGCCTATCTACTGCCATGGCAATGCTCTATGCCGCAGCTGAGGGTGAAACAAAGCAGCAAATTCAAAAGACCTTTCACTATCCATCAATGGATACTCTCAATCCCAATAGCGCTGCGCTCTATAATCAATTTAACAAACCCAATCCCGATTATAAACTTGCCACGGTCAACGATTTATGGATGCAACAAGGGCTAACGCCTAACAAGTCCTACGTCGACACCGTTCAACGCTATTATGGTGGTCAAGTGACCAATCTTGATTTTAACGGCAGTCCTGAGCCTTCGCGGCTCATTATTAATAAAAAAATTGCTCAGCATACCAATCAGATGATTCCTGAGTTACTACCAAAGGGAAGCATTCCATCTAGCGTTGTCGCAGTATTAACCAACGCGGTTTACTTTAAGGGCGACTGGAAAATGCCTTTTGAGGCAAATAGCACCTCTGAGCAGCCTTTTTATCCCCTCACAGGCGAACCCTCTGATGTCAAAATGATGAATATGCAGACTGATTTCGGTTATATCGAGGACAAGCAAGTGCAGGTTGTGCAATTGCCTTACAAGGGCGATGACTTATCCATGTTAGTGGTATTACCCAAATCAAAAGGCAAAGCTGCAATGCAGCAGCTGGTGCGTGATTTGAGCGCTGATAAGATTAAAAAGTGGAATAAAGATTTAGTCGCTCAAGAAGTGAATCTTTCCTTACCAAAGTTTAAGCTTGCAGAGCGTTATGATATGAAAGGTTTGCTTTCAGATATGGGTATGCCAAGCGCCTTTCAAAGCAAAGCTAAATTCAAACTATTTGATGAGCCGCTAGCGATAAAAGTTGATGATGTTTATCATCAGGCAGTGGTCATCGTCGATGAGAAAGGGACAGAGGCGGCAGCAGCAACAGCCATTGTAGCAACGGAAGCTTCTGCTCCTATAGATCAGCCAGTTGAGTTTACAGCCGATCATCCGTTTATGTTTATAATTAAAGACAATAAAACCGATGCGATATTGTTTTTAGGGCAAGTGAACAAACCTTAAAAGAGCGAATGACGGCAATAAGACTTAACTGACTGTTGATGAGACATTATGAAAAAAATGCTTAAGTTATTATCGTGTTCACTGTTAGTGATTTCCGTCGCCAGTGGATGTAATACGAAGACCATTGAAGAAGATGTGTTTCAATACAAGAATGCCTATGTTGGTGATAATAGTGCAGTCATCAATATTGTAAATCACTCTATGCAATCAGATAAATTCAGGGGGCTTGAGCTTAAAACAAAAGAGACACCCTATGGGATCATCTTAAATTATGATGGGTCAGAGTCAGAAAAGAATGATAAAAGGACCGTGATATATAACGCCACGTATTTATTTGCGTTGATTCAAAATGCAGAGTGGATAACGTTTAATTTTAAACATCAAGAATACAAAATAACAAAGGACGCTCTAATAGAGTGGTACGGGGAAGATTTCAGCACATTACAAAGTGAAGAGGAGCTAAAAACGTTAATACAAAACAACTGGGATGATGAATACAGAGTAAATCAGTTATTCTAAAACCGCCAAATATATATGTGCGGCTCCCTATACAGCAGCTGAAAGTGTGGCTATTACAGTCACTACTGAGCCTTGGATATTCTTATAATTATAATTTATTGTTGAGCCTGATATGCAAAATGACCCACTTCGCTATTTTAGATATGCAGCCCATAATCGTGTTATCAGTGCCTTAGCTATTACCAGCTTAGTGTTGGGTGTTAGTGGCTGTGACAACGCCATAAAAAATAATAGAACGGGTGCTGTTACAGGCATGGTTACTCCTAATCAGCCAACCATTAACCATCAAGCGCCTCCGACTGAGGTAAAGGCTTTGATCTCGACATCAGAGGGTATAGCTGAAGTCGTCACTGCCAATAACCAGTTTGCCATTGATATGTATCAGCAGATAAATGGGCAACCTGACCAAGCAGATAAAAATGTATTTTTCTCACCGTATAGCTTGTCTACTGCTATGGCAATGGTCTATGCCGCAGCCGAAGGGGAAACGAAAGCGCAAATCCAAAAGACGTTTCATTATCCAGCACCAGCTATCCTCAACCCTAATAGTGCAGCACTCTATAATCAATTTAATAAACCCAATCCCGATTACAAGCTTGCCACGGTCAATGACTTATGGATGCAACAAGGGTTAACACCCACTAAATCTTACATAGACACCGTGCAACGTTATTACAGCGGCCAAGTGACCGCTCTTGATTTTGAAGGCAGTCCTGATTCTGCACGTCAGACCATTAATAAAAAAATTGTTGAGAAAACCAAGCAAATGATTCCTGAATTACTACCTAAGGGCAGTATTAAATCTGATACTGCCGTGGTACTAACCAACGCCGTCTATTTCAAGGGCGATTGGACCCTGCCTTTTACAGCTGAAAGAACCAGTGCCCAGCCTTTTTATAATGCTATCGGCAGAGCCTCTACCGTCCAGATGATGCAGCAACAGTCTTATTTTAGTTATTATGAGGACAAACATATACAGGTCGTGCAATTGCCTTACAAAGGCGATGACCTATCTATGCTCGTAGTATTACCCAAATTCAATCATAAACTTGCTATGCAGCAATTAACTAAGAGTTTAAGTGCAACTAAGATTAAGCAATGGCGTTCAGGCTTAGTAAGACAAGAGGTGGACCTTCAACTGCCAAAGTTTAAATTAGATGCGCGTTATCAGATGAAAACGTTGCTCGCTGATATGGGTATGCCAAAAGCGTTTAATAATGGGGCTGAATTTAACTTATATGCTGATGGTACACCGATAAAGCTCGATGAGGTTTATCATCAAGCGGTGGTCACCGTCGATGAAAAAGGAACCGAGGCGGCAGCCGCCGCCGGTGCTGTAGGTATGTACGTTGGTATGTCTTATCCTGTGGAATTTAAAGCCGATCATCCATTTATGTTTATGATTAAAGATAATAAGACCGATGCAATACTGTTTTTAGGTCAGGTGAATAAGCCTTAGCAATATCTAATTTGGAGTGATTGAACATGCCGCGTTTTCAATTGAATACCTTAAGTTGTTTGGCCGTTGTGATGGTTTTATTGTTTTCAGGCTGTGCCGCTAAAAATGAGCCTGTAGATAAATCATCTGAGGGAAAAGAAAAAGTACTGACTAAAGCTATTGAGGAGAAAGTAGAGATTTTAGAATATAGCCCTCCGCTTTATGAAAGCTCAGTAGATGGCGGTATTACAGTCGCTGATGGCACTTTATTGGTCGAAAACGGCTGTTTAATCATTAAACATGACAACTATAAAAACGAGGCGGTAATTAAAAGTGCTTTAGTATTTCCAGAAAACACGACCAGCATCAATGCTGGCATTCTTTTTCATCAAATCAGCGCCTATGACCAATATAAGATTGGTCAAGATTATCGTTTTGGTGGTTTTAGTGGCACGCTTAATGACAAGCGTATTAAACCTCACTCTAAGTGCCAATTAAATAAGGTATGGTTTGTGGCCTAAAAATGGAATGCTAGAGATAAGGAAAAACACGAAATGCATTTTTTATATCGCTTACCTATTTCGATCATACTATTTTTGTCCATGCAAACCGTATGGGCTTGTATGCCGCATTCAACAAATGATGTATTTATTGCTCGTCTGCAATCATCGCAGCCTACATTAATGGATAATCAGCAAAAAGGCTTCGACTTGCAATTTAGCAATCCACGCTTCGTTTTTCGCACCCTTAAAATGTGGTTTTTCTATTCCAAACCTGAGCAATGGCAAACTCATTCTGACTTCAAAAGTATTCAGCTCAATGACTTAATTATTGGTTTGGCTTATAACCAAGATGGCGGGAAACCAGCAGACTATACGGTAGTATCACTGGCAACATTAGGCTGTAAAGACGACAAATTAATAATTGGCAAACCGTTAGTGCCTTTTTTAGCATGGAACCGAGAAAACGGCAGTTGTCGCCATGATAGCCACGATGCTATAGGAATATTAGACGGATTTATATACAAAGATCAGGAATATTATTTACAGCAGTTACAAGCCAAATATCCTACCTGCAATAAGCTAAACGCTGCGTTCCCTAGCGATGCTAATAAAAATGAGTTGAGCAATAGCACTGAGTCAGCCAGTACGCATAGTGCATCCAAACAAGACAGCCACCCTCAAACATCATTTTGGGGAAAGATTAGATTATGGTTTGGGCAATGGTTGTAGGTCATTACATAAGATTTTGGGTTGATTTTAAAAAAGGCATTCAACTATATATGTAAAGCACAATAAACCTTCTCGCTTTTATGAGGCTTATTGTCATCAAAGCCCTTACTGACAAGTTTTACCGAGTTAAAAGTTTTGCCTTCATCATTAGTGACCATAACGACTAACTCTTGATTTTCAAAGCTTTGCAATTCTTTGATGAGTTGCTTGATTGTTTTTGTTCTGGCTTCCCACTCTATTACATCGCTCATAAATCAGTCTCTGTTTATTTTTGATTCACATCACAATTATTCTTAATAATTAAGCAGAATACCGTAAAGCACGAAGAGTAAGCAAAGGAAAATATAAAGCACAATCCATTTAAGCATTCTACTTTCACTAGAGTTAATATTAAAATATAGAGTGAGTTAATTAAGTACGTTTACACCGTCACAAATAAACACTACTTCCCAAAGCCTTACTTGTCTTCAGAGGTCTTATCTTCTACTGCTTCTACACTTTCGTCTAATTCATGATTAACGTTTTCCAGCTTATCAAGTTTTTCATAGAATATTTCCTTTTCATTCCCTTGGTTACTAAAGATCGTGAGAAAGCTGGAAATTTTATCGGCAGCAGGGCTATTGAGAATATCACCGTCACTGCTACTAAATGACTTGGTCTCTTTTACGCTTACGATATCTAAAAATATCCAAACTGCGGAAACCATTACCGCTAGTATAACCAGCCATTTCAACACAATTTTTTTCATCAACGCCTCATACGCTTATTGCTGATTCATCTATTATCTCAAAATTTGTTAGCATATGTTTACTAAATAAGTTTACCTCCCTGTATATAATCAAAGCATCATTCAAATATCAAAAGTGTAAAAAACCATGAATAACAAAAACCCAATCAAAATTATGACGAACAAGCATATCGCCCGTAGTCTTGCTCTTAGTGGCTTATTGTTGGTCATTACTGGCTGTAATAATAGCTTGGTAAACACCAAAGCCGCCCAACCAGTCATCAATATACCTCCCTTGCCAGACAAGACTACAGGGCAAGCGGACTCTAAAGCCGATAGTAAAGATGACCATACTGCTGCAGACGACTCTGCTTCAACGTCTGAAGGTATAAGCGCAGTAGTTAACGCTAACAACCAATTCGCAGTGACCATGTATCAACAGCTAAATGGTCAATCAAAGCAAGTGGATGCTAACGTATTTTTCTCACCTTATAGTTTAACCAGTGCTATAGCCATGCTCTATGCCGCAGCGGAGGGGAACACCAAAGCGCAAATTCAAAAAACCTTTTACTATCCGTCTTTACCCATCCTGAATCCAAACAGTGCCGCCCTCTATAATCAATTTAACAAACCCAGCCCAAACTATAAATTGAACACCATTAATGACTTATGGCTGCAACAGGGCCGTACTCCCAACCAAGCCTATATCGATACGGTAAAACGCTACTATGGTGGGCAGGTCAATACGCTTGATTTTAAAAACAACACCGAAACGTCTCGTCAAATGATTAATGAGAAGATAGCCAAACATACCAATCAGATGATTCCTGAACTGCTATCAAAAGAGAGTACCCAGCCAAGTACCTCGGCGATATTGACCAATGCGGTTTATTTTAAAGCGGATTGGAGCAGTCGTTTCTGGGTAAGTGGTGATATGCCTTTTCATTATTTCAATGGCACAAGCAGTGATGTAGATATGATGTTCCAGAATACTGAATTTAGGTATAGCGAAGATGAGCAAGTACAAGTCGTTGAGCTGCCTTATAAGGGAATTGAATTATCGATGCTAGTGGTTTTACCAAAGTCAAAGGAGCCGTTAGCCATGCAGACGCTCATCAAGAATTTATCGACGACACAAATCACCGATTGGACTAAACGTCTAAAGCAGCAAGATATTCTTCTGAATCTACCAAAGTTTAAGATAGATGAAGGCTACCCGATGAAGGCAGTGCTGACGGATATGGGCATGCCAAGCGCGTTTGGGAATCAAGCTAAGTTTAACGTGTTTGCAGATAGCTCACCCATCGCCATTGACGATATTCATCATCAAGCAGTGATCGATGTTAATGAAATAGGAACAGAGGCGGCAGCAGCGACAGGCGTCGTTGCCGTAGACATATCTGGTTCTATGCATCCACCAGTCGCGTTTAAAGCCGATCACCCGTTTATGTTTATGATTAAAGACAATAAAACCGATGCGATATTGTTTTTGGGTCAGGTGAATAAGCCTTAAGAGAGCGAATAATGAAACCAAAATTTAAATGGTATATGGTGCCGATATTGTTGATATCCGTTATAGCCTGCGATCCTGTCATTGAAATGACGAATACTAATCATAATGCCCAAACTATTAAAGTGGAAGATGAGAGTGCTGCCAACAAACCTACTGAAAACGAAGCACCCACGCGCAAGCAGCAAACGGTGTATGTGACTGCCCTTGATGTTGATTCGGATATGGGTGATGCCGCTGCGGCTCATGGGGTATTGAACACAAAGAATGGCTGTTTATATATGGATGACCTCTTACTCGTTGTAAGTAGCCCACATATTACCTGGACTCAAGACCCTTTTACGATATCCGATATCAATGAATTTATTTTTGAAATTGGTGATACTGTTTTAGTAGGTGGCTCACAAGCTGACTATAAAAATATGGCTTCATTTGCCAGTGATTGGAAAAACCCACCTTTAGCGACTTGTAAAGCTAAAAAAATCTGGTTAATGAATGGTATTAACATACCTCGGGAAGATCTACTATGACAAAGCATAAAATGAATAAAACACTAGCTACGCTACTTATTACTAGTAGCTTGCTTAGTGGTTGTACATCGACAGAAGACAGCAGTATTGATATTGTCTCTAAAATTCCCAAGGAGGATAAAACGATAGAAGTTATTCCTATTTCTACCGTTGCTCAGGACAGCAAAGAGACCCAAGTTGCCCCTATGAGTAAAGCTCAAGCATTAGCCATAGATGCAAAGCATTATGCACGAGCATATGAGGTTAGCCATGTTGAAGCAATGCGCCGTATGCTTGTCATGAATGATGCCCAAGAGCAGATTGATGCTATCAAAAAAGAATTCTCTGATAGGTTGGACGATGCCGGATTCACTAATGAGCCAGAGTTTGTGCTCATCGTAAGCCTATTTGGTGATGGTGCGCCACCTGATCGCATCATATACCGTAATGCTGACAAATTAGAGAACAAACCTATTATATTGTCAGCAGCGGATAAAGAAATGAGGGCAGAAGGCTTTGCTATCACTCAAATGGATATCGATAATGCTGTATCTCTTATTGAAAAACCAACTGCCATTAAAGTTAAATTTATCGATAATTCTAAATCCAAACCACTCACTCAAGAACAAAAAGACAACTATGAAGCGCGATCTGAAGAATTACGTAAACGTATTCCAATGCTAGTAGGTATGGGTTATAAGGAAGATGAAGGGCTATTTGTTATAGACGTGCATGAGGATGATTCAAAAAAAGCAGGGTTCACACCAGAACAACTTAAAAAAATCGGTCAAGAAGTTATGAAATCACCAGTACGTATAAAATTTTACGATGGTTATGCTACTGAGGATGTAGCCCCTATAGAATAAAAAGGTAATGCTGTTATCATTTTTAGGGTATACCTAATAAGACTATCCAATAATATATTTGAGATCATCACGATAGGCATGTAAATGATAAATTGTAGTGTTATCTGGATTAACGAACAGGACGAACAGCTATGAAAAAAAGGCTAGCAACATTTTTACTGACTGGCATTCTGCTGACAGGGTGTCATAAAGCCATTGTTACTCAAATAAGTAGTTCTCAAAACGTAGTTTCAGCCGTAAAATCAGCTATTGAAAAAGAATTTGAAGACATTGCAGTACAAGCTAATCAAGGCGATGCTGAGGCTCAATATAGCCTTGCAGTAATGTATGACGAGGGCGAAGGTACACGCGAGGATAACGCTAAAGCCATTGAGTGGTATACAAAATCTGCCAACCAAGGATATGATCTTGCTCAATATAACCTTGCAATCATGTACGACGATGGCGAAGGGGTAGATGAGGATCACTCTAAAGCTATTGAATGGTTCACGAAATCTGCTAACCAAGGCTATGCTAAGGCCCAATACGAACTTGCTTGGGCTTACTACAATTACGATGGCACAGGTACAAGTGAAGACTACGATAAACATAAAGAGTGGAGCATAAAAGCTTTTGACCAAGGAATTGGACCAAGGAAATTCATCAATGGCGTACCGCATCGAAAGAGCGAACGTGTGCGTCAAAATGATGCCAAAGTCGTTGAGGCGTGGCATAAATTAGCTAATCAAGGTGATGTTGAGGGTAAATTCAACATTGGTAACGCTTACTACGAGGGTAAAGGGGTACGTCAGGATTATCCTAAAGCTATCGAGTGGTATACAAAAGCCGCTGACCAAGGATATGTTCCTGCCCAATACCAACTTGGAACAATCTATAGCTATGGCGAAGGTGCGCCTCAGGATTATGCTAAAGCCGGTAAGTGGTATCTAAAAGCCGCCAATCAAGGCGATGCTAGATCTCAATATAACCTTGGTATGATGTACCTCAATGGCATAGGCGTACGTCAAAATACAGTTATAGCGAAAAAGTACTTTTCTAAGGCTTGTGACAATGGGTATCAATTGGGCTGTAAAAACTTGGGTATAAGGACAGAGGATGAGTAGAGACTAGCTTATTGAGACTTTCCCAAACTTTGTGTAACTGCTTATACCCTGTTAGCAAATAGCAGTTACACAAAGTTTGGGAAAAGCTCAGTTTGGTATAAAAACTTCTAGACCAAAACATTCATCAAGATTATGTTCTTTCTTAAATGTAGAAATATCATTGACAACGCCTCCTCCACTTACTTGGATGTAATCCCCTTCAGTGTATTTTTTGCCTTTGTACATTAAGCTATTTTTAGTAACGTCAGATATAACTTTATTTCCCAGTATTGCTAACTGAATACCTTTTTCTCCTTTAGGTCTTACTATTATGCAATTTTCATTAAAGTTAAGGTTTCCGCTATATAAAGCTGTCTCAAAAATTTTGCCATTCATAGGCTCTTCGTCTAATATCTGCTCCTGTTTTGAATCAGAATTAAACTGAGAGCAAGAAGACATTATCAGGAATGATAAGATCATAGGTGCTTTAAAATTAAGGAACAATGATACTTACTCCAAGTTTATTAAAATAATCTACACTAGTGTACGTAGCGTATATCCTTCTAGTTAGGTTCGCTAACGATAAGATCAGAGAGCTTTTTGACACGAGAGTAATATAAGTATTAATTCCTCTACTTATAGAAGATTATGCGCCGCCCATAGAATTCATGACATACCCATTTTGCCACTCAATCCTAACTGGCATTCTCATCACTTCTTCACCAATTTTCTTGAGTTTTTCTTCATTGAGCCCAGCAGACTTAGCATCATTCTCATGAACATAAATCACGTATACACCCTCATCACTACGATAACTTGTACCTGTAATCATAGTGATACGTTTATTCAGCTCTTTTGAGCGTTCATACATAAGCTGGTTTTCAGCTTCGGTTAGGTTTTTGGCTGCTGGATTAACCTCAAACCTAACGATAAAACGTGTTGGTGATTCGATGAGCTCCATTGCCTTATCAACTTCAGCTTGAGTCAGTGTAATACCCTCTGGTGTCATCGTTTTATAGGCTTGAGCGACAGTCTCACGCTCACTAAGGGTATCGGCTGGACGATATACGATACGATCAGGCGGTGGCTTACCAGTCCCTGTTAACGTCACCAAAATACCATACTCAGGCTCAGTAATAAAGCCCATGCTTGCTATCCTATCGCCAAATTCTTTTCGTAGTGCCTCATTCTGCTCTTCATTATCATGCTGGATTAACATCTGACGCATGGCTTCGGTATGATTGACACCGTATGCCATTGCATAATGCTTGGAATCAATAGCTAAAGCCTGAGCAGAACCAATTAATACCGCCTCTGGAATATCTTTAGGGTCTCGGTTGTCCTTCACTAATTCCACGCCATTGAGGTCGCCATAAGCAGACGTTGCTTTAGAGTCCTTAATTTGACTGTCAATCGCTTGTGCAGGTTCAATTGGCGTGATAGTGGCACTAGTATTTTGTGATGAGCAGCCACTTAGCCATAAAGCGCTGGGTAGATAAAGTATTAATGAGATTTTTGCAGTTATCGTAGCCATGAGACATTTACCTTTGCTAAGTTTGTTAATGATTTCTTATATTTTTAACGCTCGATAATTAGTTTCCTATACAGGTATCTACTATTAAGCTGTCTGCTATTAAAGCTACTAATTCGCCTTGGAAATATAGTGCGCTTACCAAACTAGTCTAAACGATTGTATAGAGATGATACTAGAATAGCATCATCTTAATTTTGAATAAGTAGTGAGTAAGCTATGCAAAATAGCCAGTTAGTGAGTGTATTGGCAATCAGCAGCCTGTTATTGATTGTTAGTGGCTGCGACAATACTATAAGAAATAACACAGTGAGTACTGTCACAGACATGGTTACTCCTAGTCCGCAAACTCTTAGCAACCAAGTACCTCTGACTGAGGTAAAGGCGTTGATCTCAACACCAGAGGGTATCGCGCAAGTCGTCACTGCCAATAATCAATTTGCTATTGATATGTATCAGCAGATAAATGGGCAGAATAAGCAAGCAGATAAAAACGTATTTTTCTCACCGTATAGCTTATCTACTTCGATGGCAATGCTGTATGCCGCAGCGGAAGGGGAAACAAAAGCGCAAATACAGAGGACTTTTCACTATCCCTCACTGAACGTTCTAAATCCGAACAGTGCGGCATTACATGAGCAGTTCAACAAACCCAATCCTAATTATCAACTGGCTACAGCCAACGATTTGTGGATACAGCAAGGGTTGCGTCCCAACCAAAACTACTTGGACACCGTACAACGTTATTACGGTGGTAAAGTCACCCCTCTTGATTTTAAGAACAGTCCTGAACCTTCTCGTCAGACCATTAATAAAACTATTGCTAATTATACTCAGCAGATGATTCCTGAAGTGCTGCCAGCAAGTAGTATCGATACCAATACCGTCACGGTATTGACCAATGCCGTTTACTTTAAAGGGGATTGGAAAACGTCTTTTGCCCCTAGTAAAAAACGCCCTTTCAATACATTTGATGGTTCTAGCATCGATGTCGATATGATGCATGAGCAAGCCCCTTATGCCTACACAGAAGATGCGCAGGTGCAAGTGGTGCAACTGCCTTACAAAGGTGACGAGCTGTCTATGATGGTCGTATTACCAAAAGCAAAAGATAAGATTGCTATGCAAAGAGTGGTAAACACGCTAAATGCCAAGCAGATTAGCCAGTGGAATAATAATTTAGTCAAGCATGAGGTCATACTTGATCTGCCAAAATTTAAGTTAGAAGAAAGCTATACAATGGATAGTCTATTAGCAACGATGGGTATGGCAAAGGCTTTTAGTAGTGAGGCGAACTTTAGCTTATTCAGTCAAAATATCCCGTTGTCTGTCGATGCTATTGTTCATAAAGCCGTGGTGGAAGTCGATGAAAAAGGCACTAAAGCGGCAGCAAGTACAGGTATTACAATTTCGCCTATATCACGGGGATACTATGTGAATACCAGCACATTTACAGCCGATCATCCGTTTATTTTTATGATTATAGACAATAAAACCGATGCGATATTATTCTTAGGGCAAGTGAATGAGCCTTAATTTCAGGTAGTCCAATTGTGATACGGGTAGATTCATACACCAGTTAAGCGTTCACTCCGACATCTTGCTTACACGTGCATGTGCGTATAGCCAGAGAAAAGTAATGTCGATACATAGCGCACTGCTGATGTTAATTTTTCGTAGCCTCTGTCTGCGCAGGCTCAGCAAGCGAGAAAAATTGATATCAGCAGTACCGTGGTGCTTTTAAGATACTTTAACTATACAGTCTTAAGAGCCCCCTATGGCAGGATAGTTGTCACCCCTAAAGAATAATCCAAATGGGGGCAACAAGGACACATCATGCCACGATATAGCGAAGAACGTAAACAGGCTATACTCAGCAAACTGCTACCCCCGCTGAGCCTAAGTGTTGCCGAGGT